>NZ_JBSKBP010000029.1:0-80973 GCF_053714275.1 Mesorhizobium sp. Arg314
GCAGCATGAAGGCCGAATCCCTCCTTCCTTTCAACTCCCAACGCACATCTGGTCGCGATGGCGATCTATCATCTTCACGTCAAGGTCATTGGCCGCAAGGCTGGCTCGAGCGCGGTGGCGTCAGCGGCCTACCGCTCGGCGTCGCGGCTGTCCGAGAGGAGGTGTTGGACAAAACGTTTGCCGCGTTGCTGGACCAACTGCACTTCGATGAGGAGGTGCTGGATTGGGTACGCGACGCGCTCAAGGCGAGCCATGCCGATGAGCGGCGGGACCAGGAGCAGGCGATCGAGCGGTGCCAGACGCAATACAAGCGCCTCGAAGATCGCCTCCAAGCCATGTACCTGGACAAACTCGATGGGCGCATCGACAACGCCTTCTATGACCGCATGTCAGCGCAGTGGCGAGTCGAACAGACGCGTCTCTTGCGTGAGATGGAGCGCCACGGCGAAGCGCAAGAATCATACAAGGAGGACGGCGTTCGGCTCCTGGAATTGGCTCACAACGCTGGCCAGTTGTTCCTTCGTCAGCCTCCGCACGAGAAGAAACGGCTTCTGAATCTGGTACTGTCGAACTGCAAGTGGAACCGAGGGGAGATTCAAGCAGCTTTCAGCCAACCTTTTGATTTGCTTGCGGAAACGGTGGCGGCGGCAGTCATTGAAGAAGCCAGCGGAGCCGCTTTGTCCACAGGGCATCCAGTTTGGCTGGGGCGCCAGGATTCGAACCTGGGAATGTCGGTACCAAAAACCGATGCCTTACCACTTGGCGACGCCCCAGCAGGCGCCCGCTGCGCGCGGCCTTATAGGACGAGGCGGAGCAAAGCTCAATGGCAGCTATGCACGAAACGCGACGGCAATCTGCCGCTACCGTCTAAGCGCCATGATTGCGCAGCCGGGCGTAGAGCTGGGCATAGGCCTGCCCCATTTTTTCGGCGGTGAAGAGATCGCAGAACCGTTGGCGCGCGGCCCGCCCCCATTTTTCCGCGTCTTCGGGGGAATCGAGCAGGCGGTTAATGGCTTCGGCAAGCCGAACCGGATCGGAGGGCGGGACGACAAGGCCGGTGACGCCGGCCTTGTTCACATAGGAGGTTCCTGTCCCGATCTCGCATGAGATCATCGGCTTGCCGCACATCGCCGCCTCCACAAGCGACACGCCATAGGCCTCGGACCGCTGGTTCGAGGGGAAGACGAAACCGCTGCAGGCATGAAGCAAGGCCATCTTCTGTAGCTCGGACACCTCACCGAGGAAGATGATGTTGTCGCGGTCGAGCCTTTTGGCCTGGAGCTTCAACTGCTGCTCGATCGGTCCCGATCCGGCAATGACGATCTTGCATCGCGCCCGGTCCGAGGCCTCGATGAGGATATCCAGCCCCTTGTAGTAACGCAGGACGCCGACGAAGAGCACGAAAGGCTCCGTCACAATCGACTGGCGCCAAGCGTCGTCTGCCGCCGTCGGCACGGGATAGGCGTTCTCCTCTATGCCGATCGGGATGACCGTCGATTTGGCCGTGAACCGCCTGAGCACCGTGCTCGATCTCAGATAGTCGGGAGATGTCGCGACGATCGCGTCGACATCGCTCAGGAAGCGCTGCATCAGCGGGTTGTAGAACGGCAGCAGAAGGCGCTGCTTGACGATGTCGGAATGGTAGGTGACGACGGCCGGCTTGCCGTGGCGCGATCTGAGATGTGCGATGTCCATGACCGGCCACGGAAAATGGTAGTGCACCAGGTCGGACTGACGCGCGAGCGTGTCGAATTTGCGGAACACCTCGCGGGAAAATCCTGTCGAGGCGAGCTCGAAATCCAGCCTGGCTTTCACGGCCATGTGGCCGCCGATGCGCCTGGTGTTTTCGCCGGGTGCCCTACTCAGCGAAAGAATCTGCGTTTCGACGCCATGGCTGGCCGTGCTTTCGGCGATGGCATGGATCGTCCGCTCCACGCCGCCGAAGCTGTCCGGCCAGTATGTCTTGAAGAAATGCAGGACTTTCAAACCGGCGTCTTTCGTCTTTGCCGGATGGCCTGCTCGAAGATCTGCTCGGGCAATCGGCAGCGGGATGTCTTGCAACCGCGCCGGCACAACACTTCAGGCGTTCATGCGGACGTTGATCTCTTTGAAGAGGCAGAGGAAGGCGTTAATTTCGGCCCGTCGTGAGCTTTCTGGTTTAACGCAAACCGCCTGTCCGGGACAGAACGAGATCGCCTTGCAGTTTGGGTACTTCCTCCCATGTTACCTTGCGCAGCGGTTGTTGCCAAATGGCGAGATAGGGGATGAACCCCTCCGATTGGAGGAATGCAATATTTTCCGTGATAGCCTCTGCGCCAAGCGTGCGGTTGACGAGAAACGGGTCCCATTCAATGATAAGCTTGATATCGCGGTTATTGCGGATGACCGCTTTGGCCCCGCGCAGCACAAGCGTTTCGTAACCCTCGACGTCAATCTTAAGGCCGTCGATCTTTTGGCCGGCGAACATCTTGTCGAGCGTGATTGTGCTGACCTGGATCACTTCGACACTGGAATTCCCGGCCTCGTCGAAGATATCGAGCCGCACCTGCGGAACAGTAAAGCCGGACATTGCGGAATGCGACCGGAAGTTTGAAAAGCTTTTGACTTCCTCGGTATCGGCAACCGCGAGTTGGTGGGTCTTGATGACATTCCCCATGCCATTGACATCGACGTTGAGTTTCAGTGTGCCATACAGGTGGGGCAGGGGTTCGAAGGCATAGACTTTGCCTGTCTGACCAACAATCGATCCTGCGAAAAGGGTATGCAACCCGACATTGCTACCAACATCGATAAACGTCGAGCCAGGTTCCAGTATCTGCATCATGGCATCCCTGACGTGATCTTCCCAGCAACCGTGCTCGAGCACGTGCAGGGTAATATGGTGGTCGTTGGCGTCGAGGAAAAACCGATGTCCATCCGAGGTGTGGAAGTAGATGTGCCTATCTGCGGAATTCAGCGTCAACGGTACGGCTTTGGCAATTGCGCGTGCATCGACAGTCCCTGGAGACGTGTCGTTCAGCCGCTGGAGCATCGCATTGAACTGACTGTCAAGTTGCGACTTGATCACGTCGGAGAGCCGCCGCTCGACTCGTTCACTGACCTTGATGGCAAAATAGTCGATCGCAAGCTTGGCACCGTTGCGAATCCAGTTACCCATTTTAGGCCTCCCAGAGCCCAAAGGGCCAAAGGGGACCCCCTTTACCATTATGCCGCGCTTTACCGCAACACTGGTTGCTCAACCCGCGCCTCACGGTGTAACAGAAACGGCCCAGACCCTAGTTGCCGCCAGCTGACAGAACAGGGGCAGATCACCATCTCAGCGCTCAAGATTGCGCGCTGTTGAGATGTAAGTTCTGCCAATTTCATTGGAGGTACTGCAGTTGAAGTTGATATTTCTCAGCCATCACAAGTGCGCATCAAGCCTGCTGAGCTCATTTCTTTTACATTTGAGCAAGGTCAATGGGCTGACATTTTATGCAACTTCAGACGGTTCCGAAATCCCTCCGGAGAATGTAGACATAACGCACCTAGCAAACGCGAACTATAAAACAGTGGCTCCACATCTTCGTGGTGTGGTTGTTCATCTCATCCGCAACCCGTTAAACGTAGTGCAGTCCGCCTATTTCTCGCACCTTGGGACACATCCGCTGGATGGTTGGCCAGAACTAGCTTTGCAACGCAAGGTGCTTCAGCAGTGCTCGCAAGAGCACGGAATGTTCCTCACTCTGGCATTTGTCGAGCGCGATGATTTCTACAAGAATACCGGTGGCCCACTCGCCGATCTGCGGCACTGGGATTTCTCGGATCCACGCATCGTTACGGTGCGCATGGAAGACTTCGGTGAAAACATCGGCGGCGTGATTCGTCCGGCTGTAGGTTCTGCTGCCATTAGGCTTCAGTGGCCAGAATCAGATGAATTTTCATTCCGTCGTATGTCTGGCGGGAGGAAGCCCGGGCAGGTCGATTCGCAATCGCATTATCGATCCGGTAGCTCTGATGCGTGGCGGGAGGAGTTGCCGCCGCCTGTCATCGATTACATCAGGACTCATTACCGCAGTCTGCTGGAAAGGTATTACCCGGCTGCTCTTGAACGCTAGGGCAGGCTTGCATCCTCCCTTTCTTCTCCACGTCCCGTCGCCCACTAAAAGTCGTTCAGAGTGCATCGTCGATATCCTTGCTCGGCCAATTCGCCTTCACGGCGCCGACATTAGTGCGATTGTTTCGTCGATCGCCATTGCCTTGACCAGGCGTGGATAGCAGTCCTTCGGGTATGGCTTCTCGCCTCACTTCGGATAGGCAAGACCCGCCTTGACTGCTGCATCGCGCTTCGCGCCCCCGCCGAGCGGCGGGTAGAACACGTGCGGCTCAAACACAACATCTTCGGCCGGGCAGTCGCGTCGAAGGCGGATCCTGCCGCCTCGACGTCCATGAAGGCGTGCATCTCATCCTTGCCAACTGCGATCTCGGCGCCGATGCGCGGAACGTCAATATCCTGCATGCGCGCGCCGGCGCCCTTGAACGTGGTGTCCACAGGGAAAACCTCTTGAGGTTGTGGGGATTGCGGAACACGTGGCCGCGCATCATATTGCGCGGCGCTATTCTTCTTGCGGTCTTGCTTTGCCAGTCGCCGGGAAGAGGCTAAGCTTCAGAACGGGGGTGCTACGGCCGGACAAGCGGTTTTTTCCTATTAAAGAGCCGGCGCAACCATTTGGAGGGATCAATGAATATTGGCGTGGATCGTCGCCAGGTGGCTCTCAGCCCGTTGAATATGACCGGCAGAGGGATTGAGATCGCCCCATACTTCAATCCATTTTTGGACAAGTCTCAGTACAATGTCGTCTACACCGACTATGTTTCCACCGAAGAGCTCAGGGCCAAGGCAGCCTCAAACCCCGGTGCGGTTTCAAGGGCAGTACCAGAAATTGACTTCGTTTGGAAACCTGGGTGCCGTCTGAAAGAGTGCATGGGCGACAACAATGAATCGTTTGACTTCGCAGTCGCGTCACACGTTGTTGAGCACGTTCCAAACACGATCGGCTGGTTAAACGACATCCTGGAGGTGATGAAAGTCGGCGCAAAGCTTGCGCTTATGGTGCCCAACAGGATGGATTCCTTTGATTTTTACCGGAGAGAGACGACAGTCAGTGACCTCATCGGCACATTTGTCGAGCGCAGGGACATCCCCACACCTTCACAGGTTTTCGATTTCATGAGCCGGTCTGTGGAGGATACGGGCTTACGCCCCAAGACTTTCGGCGAAGGGTATGAGTTCGACAGTGTAAAGCGCAGTTATACGGATGATGACGCGCTTAGGACAACGATATCGACCTATTCGAATCATGCTTACCTTGATGTCCACTGCACTGTCTGGACGGATCAGAGTTTCGTAAAGGCTTTCCGTCATATAGCCTCCTTGGGGGTGATGAATGTCGATGTGTCGGATGCTGTTAAAACCGCACCAAGCGAGTTTATAGTTCATTTAACCAAGCTTGGCGAACCCACGATTTACGCCCCTGACCCCGATCGGACCATAGACGATTTGCAAAATGATTTGGATAGCGCGCGAAATGCATTTGCTGAATGCAACCAGCGCTATGAGATGCTTTGGAATTCGAGATGGATGAAAACTGGCCGAGCCCTTAGAACATTGTTCAGGTAGCGTTCCATAAATAAATGACCAGCACGGCGCGAGCCGGGGCGACGGGGATGTGGGTAGACAATGGCAAACAGAATTCACATTGATGCGAACGCGCCCCGCGCCCGTCCGTACAGTTGCCGGTGTCGAATTAAAGCTTAACCGCAGCTGTGAAGAAGCATAACGCTTACAATAGCGTTCCCCGCAGGAGCTTCTCCGGCGAGATCAATGGTCGCCAGGGCAGCAAATGCAGCGCCGCGAACTCGTTATGGCGCCTCGTTTACCGTCAGCCCAATCACACATCACGGACAATCCCGCCGAAGTTAGGCCTCCAGAGCATGTAACTGAACAATGCACCCGCGTATTCGTCTCAACCTGTACGATTCAGCCTTCGTGCAACGCCGCTAACAGTGAACCACAATTAAGTGCAGCGGCGAGGATTCTTCATCAACCCGCTAGAGCTCTATTTCCACCAATCTTCCGTGCTCCAAGGAGAAAATTCGCGTACAAAACTGCTTTATGAGATCAGTCGAATGGGATGCAAACACAAATATTCGGGAACTATCGACAAGTGTCTTCATGCGGTCTTGGGCTTTTGACTGAAACGCAGCGTCGCCCGTGCCAAACATTTCATCGACTAACAAGATTTCGGGACGCACTGCCGTTCCCACTGCGAACATCAGGCGCATCTTCATTCCTGCCGAATAGGTATGAACGGGAAGTTGTAAGAAGTTCCCCAATTCAGTAAATTCTTCGATCTCGGGCACCATAAGCGTAATCTCTGACCGCGTTGAGCCCAAAAGCATACCCATACGATAGATGTTCTCGTATCCCGACAATTCCTCATCAAGGCCCGCACCCAGTTCGATGATGGTTGCGACCCGACCATCCCTGGTTATTTCTCCGGCAACGGGCATAAATATACCGGCCATAGTGCGCAACAAGGTCGTCTTTCCGGCCCCGTTGTGCCCGATTAACCCGACACTGTCGCCGTCATGCAGTTCAAAGCTCACGTCGTCCAATGCTGTAATCGTAACGACGCCAGCTGTGGCCTGGGATACTATCCCGCCAGTACCAATTTGGACCAACTTGTTTCTCAACGACATGCTTTTCGCATTGTAGACTGGGTATTGGACCGTCACGTTTTTAAACTTTAATAGCGCCATCATCACACCCAAAAAACCACGCGGCCATGCTTTTTGCTAAGAATCCATAGGGTTGCGACTCCGCCGAATATAAGTAAGCCAACGCTAACCTCGTAGACAAAAACGGGCGGTGCGAAGCCCAGCACCGGGTCGCGAATAAGTGAAACGAGGTAAGTAAGCGGATTGAGCCAAGCGATGAATTCGCTCATCGCGAGCTGCTTGGGTCGATATATGACCGGTGTGAGGAAGAACATCAGCGGCATGAACGACCCCACGAGCGGGCCCAAGTCTCGAAACCGCGCACCTAACAACCCAATCAAGGTGGACAGCCAGAAGAGGTTGGCAATCACGAGAATTAGACCGGGCACCACGAGTAATTGATTGAAGCTTAACGGCGGCGGGAATATTAGTAAAACGAATACAACAACAATTAAATTGTGACAAAAATTTATCAACTGTCTCAAGAGCAGCTGTAAGGGGAAAACGAAAAGTGGAGTTCTTAAATTTCTTATCAGTCTTGCGTTAATAATGTATACGTTAGATGCTTCCAGAATCGATCCAGATAGTAGCTGCCAAACTACGAGGCCAATAGAAAGCGACGGGATAAACGTCGGCTTGTCAACGTGGAGTAATTCGCTCCATAAGAAGCCAAGGCCCACCACGCCAACGGCTGTACCTAGCACTAACCAAAGTGGTCCGAGCACGCTTCGTCTGTATCGCGCCTTGGTATCGCCCCATGCAAAGTACAAAGACAGCGGCAGCATTCCTGCCGCCTGGACGAGATCGTTCCAGCCTTCTTTAAAATCCCTAACCATCTGCTATTGCGCGGCCTGTTTGAAGCCTTGTGCCTGAGGTTCAACGTTAACTAAAACATCAGGGAGATCGCGGACGTAAATTAGTGCCTGGGTTTGACAGTTGTAAACCGATGCCGCGGGTCTTTTAGGGCGGGCGCTGAGATCCCGTCGCATCAACATCTCGGTTTTGGCAGCAATCTCCAGATAGTTGCCGATGTCGAATCTCATATAGTTGTCATAGGGCAAAAGTGTAAACAGCTCATCAAACGCAAAAGAAGAAGAACAAAGTACCCGTTGGCATGCATCCATGCATATTGACGCGATCCCTGACCCGTCCTGGCCATTCTCGTAATAAGGCAGCCACGCGACATCTATCGCGCTTGCGACCTTCCAAAAGTCGTTGTCTTCGAGTTCTCCCAGAAAAAATACTCTGCCGCGAAGCGCTTTGTTTGCCGAGACGGTTTCTATGAGTTTTTGAAGATACGCGTCGGTCTTTCCATCTACCCTCAGCGTGTGGGGATGCTGACGACCAAAGATTAGCAGTTTATATTCCTTTGGTAGACGTCCAACTGCCTTCAAGGCATCGCCGTGGCCTTTGTAGGCACTTATATATCCAAACATCCCGAGCAATATGTCGGTTTCTGCAAGATTGAGCTCAGACCGAATCCGTCCTAGGACCGACCCATCTCTCACGAAGCTATCTGGGATAATTTTCAGTGGGTGCACGTCAACGCGTGTATAATCAAAAAATTGTTGAATCTGCCGGGCGGCCCTTGAAGTGTGCACGATCAGGCGAAGGTTATTCTTGATGGCATTTTTAATGATCTTTCGATTAATTCTTATATGTATATCGGCCAGCTTGTTGCCAATAATCTCCCGCAAGCCGCTGACGATTTGCAGGGTTATTAATTTCTTTATCCCTGCCCTGGCACTCGCGGAGGAGGCTTCCATGAGGCGAGGCGAATGCAGGGTAACGGTGGTATTGGGATTCGCTCTCATTAGAATAGTAGCGCGGCGAATGATATCCCCAGGAAGGGTGCCATAAAGGCCCGCTTCAAACTGAATATTTACGCCATCAAAAGCTTTCAGCCGATTCGCAAGTTCGCAAATGTGCCGATGAGCTTTTTGTCGTATCATCTTATTTGTTGATTGCAGCAATCTTAGGTCAAGTTCGACAACCTCGACACTTGCATTGCTGTGCTGGCGGATTGAATCATGCAACACTCTTGTAAAAGACGCGTTGCCGCAGCTTTCAGAGTAGCTGGATACGATCGCGAATGTGCTCATTGTCGAATGCCAGCCTGATTGCCGTCATACCACTTGTAGGTGCGAGCCAACCCGCATTCTATGCTAACTTCCGGCACAAACCCTACGCTTCTCAATTGGCTGTTGTCTACTATGCGGGTTTTTATACCCACCGGTCTATCTACGTTGAATCTGACGTCGGAAACGCCTGCCTCCGACGCAATACACTCCGTGACCGCTCTGATGGTAACGCCATTGCCGCTCGAAATGTTCACGAAACTTTGCAACCCCGTGTTCGTCAAGCACAACATTACGCCTTTGGCCGCATCTTCGACATGCAAAAAATCTCGCTCCGCAGAGCCATCCCCCCAAACCTCGAGCGGCGTCTTGGTCAGCGCCGCGCGGTGAGCCTTGACCACTAATGAAGGAATAACATGCCCGTTCGTAGCATCAAATCGATCGTGGTCACCGTATAGATTAGTGAAGATACCATAGGTATATCGCATACCTATTTCTTCATTTAGAATCCGAAGATAGCTGTAAGCATGACGTTTAGCCATAGCGTAGCCGAACTCTCCGGAATGCGGTAAGCCAGAGAAGAAATGATCTTCGCGCAATGGCATCTCAAGATAAGGGTATGGGTACGATGCAACTGTCCCCGCAAAGAAAAAGTTCTTCACAGGGTATTTTGCGATGGCAGAAAAAACATGATGATTGATAGCTGAGTTCTCAATCACGGCACGGAGTTGGTTGTTCATATTGCCTGCCAGACCAAATACCGTCGCCGCCAGGTGAATTACTGTGTCTGGGCGATGGGCTGAGAAATATCGTTGCGTTGCATTCTCATCGAGCAAATCCAGCTCTTGGCGGCTTGGCTTTAACACAACATCGACGCCAAGCCGCTCAAGCTGCAGAACAATGGCTCGGCCTAGGACGCCGCTCGCACCCGTGACGAGGCATCGCGAATTAGGCAGCGGTTCAGGCGCAGACGACATCAGGGTCATGGGTACGCGTGCCCTCATTCCGGTCGGGGATAGTGATTGTAACCGCTACTCTGAATCATTTGGTCTCTTTGCGCGCTCAGCATGTCTGCGCGCATCATCTCGCCAACCAATTCAGTGAAGCCAATTTTAGGTACCCAGCCGAGCTTTGATTTTGCCTTGCTGGCATCTCCAAGAAGCGTTTCCACCTCCGCCGGCCGGAAATAACGAGGATCCACGGCTACGATGCATTCGCCGGTTTTGGTGTCATATCCTTTTTCATCGACACCTTTTCCTTCCCACCGGATATCGATATCCAGTTCTGCAGCCGCAAGGGTCGCAAACTCACGCACCGAGTGTTGCTCACCAGTTGCTATGACGTAATCCTCGGCCGTCTCCTGCTGCAGGATAAGCCATTGCACTTCCACGTAGTCCTTGGCGTGCCCCCAGTCGCGCAGCGAGTCGAGATTGCCCAGGTAAAGTCTCTCTTGTGTGCCTAGCTTGATACGCGCGAGCGCCCGCGTAATCTTGCGTGTCACAAACGTCTCGCCCCGCATCGGAGACTCGTGATTGAACAAAATGCCGTTGCACGCGTAGATACCGTACGCTTCGCGATAATTGACCGTAATCCAATACGCATACAATTTGGCCACAGCGTATGGAGACCTTGGATAGAATGGCGTGGTCTCCTTTTGGGGCGTCTCTTGCACAAGCCCGTACAGTTCGGACGTAGACGCCTGATAGAAGCGGACCTTTTTCGCCAAGCCAAGAATGCGAATGGCTTCCAAAATTCTCAAGGCCCCGAGAGCATCGGAATTCGCGGTGTATTCGGGTTCCTCAAATGAAACGGCTACGTGGCTCTGTGCCGCCAGATTGTAAATCTCATCCGGCTGCACGAGCTGAATGATGCGCATAAGACTTGACGAGTCGGTGAGATCGCCGTGGTGCAATGTCAAGTCCACACCTTTCTCATGTGGATCATGGTACAAATGATCGATACGATCCGTGTTAAAAAGGGATGTACGACGCTTTATACCATGCACCGAATACCCCTTTGCCAGCAGAAGTTCCGCCAGATAAGCGCCGTCCTGTCCCGTAATGCCGGTTATCAGTGCTATCTTTTTCATCAACGCTCTCGATATGTTCTGGTAGTTGCTCCCCCGAGCCCTTACGTCGTTAATTGTCGGCCCTCGCGAGATCCGCATCCACCATCTCGCAGATCATCTGCTCCAATGAGATCGTCGCCTCCCAGCCCAACTTCGCCTTTGCCTTGGCCGGGTTGCCAAGCAATATCGGGACATCCGCCGGCCGGAACAGGTCAGGATCGATGACCAGGTGATTATCCATCTCCAGCCCGACATGCTCGAACGCGATTCTGCACATGTCGCGCACCGTCGTCGTTCTACCGGTGGCGATCACGTAGTCGTCGGGCTGATCCTGCAGCAACATCAGCCACATGGCGCGGACATAGTCTTTCGAGTGGCCCCAGTCACGCTTGGCGTCTATGTTGCCCAGCCGCAATTCCTTGGCTTGGCCCTTCTTGATGCGCGCGACGGCGTCGGTGACCTTGCGTGTCACGAATTCGATGCCGCGAAGCGGCGATTCGTGATTGAACAGGATGCCGCTCGAAGCGTGCAGGCCGAAGCTTTCGCGATAGTTGACGGTGATCCAGTGACCGTAGACCTTCGCCACGGCGTAAGGCGAGCGGGGATGGAACGGCGTGGTCTCCGACTGCATCGGCTCCTGGATAAGGCCGTACATTTCCGACGACGATGCCTGATAGAAGCGCGCCTCGGGGTTTTCGAGACGCAGCGCCTCAAGCACATTGGTGACGCCGATACCGGTGACATTGCCCGTCAGAACCGGGTGCTGCCATGAAGATTTGACGAATGACTGCGCGGCAAGGTTGTAGACCTCGTCCGGCCTTACGTCGCGCATGGCGCGCGCCAGGCCCGACAGGTCTGTCAGGTTGCCGTCCACGATCCGCACGTCTTTCTCGATGCCCAGCCATTTCAGCCGCGTGGTGTTGACGTCGGCTGTGCTAGACCGTCGCGCAAGGCCGTGGACCTCGTAACCCTTACTGAGCAGGAGCTCAGCCAGATAAGCGCCGTCCTGCCCGGTAATGCCGGTTATCAATGCTGTCTTTGTCATCAACGCTCAGTATGTTTTGCTAATTTCTCCCCCAAGCGCCGTTTCTCCAATTGCCCGCCCCAGCCCTGCGGACCAATGAATCGTTATGCGCGTCCGTATACGTCATCGAAGCGCACTATGTCATCCTCGCCGAGATAGTCGCCGCTCTGAACTTCGATGATCACCAGGTCGATCTTGCCAGGATTCTCCAGCCGATGCTTGTGGCCGCAAGGGATGTAGGTCGACTGGTTTGTCGCCAGGAACAGTTCCTGATCGCCGTTGACCACTTTCGCCGAGCCGCTGACCACGACCCAATGCTCCGAACGATGGTGGTGCATCTGCAGGCTCAGGCGCCGCCCGGGCTTCACTTCGATGCGCTTGATCTTGAAGCGGTCGCCCTCTTCCAGAACCGTGTAGGTGCCCCATGGCCGGTGCACGGTCGAGTGAAGCAGATGTGCCTCATGTCCTGAGGCCTTGAGCCCTTCGAACAGTTTCTTGACGTCCTGGACCCGGTCGCGGGACGCCACCAGCAACGCGTCCGGCGAATCCACGATCACCAGGTCGCTCACGCCGACAGTGCCGATGACACGCTTGTCCGAACTGATGTAGCTACCGGCCGTGTCCACCATGTGCACATCGCCGCGTATCCTGTTCCCGCTTCCATCCGCCGGGATCAGCTCCGCCATGGCATTCCACGATCCGATGTCGTTCCACTCCATCTCGCAGGGCACCACCGCAAGATTGCGCGTCTTCTCCATCACCGCGTGATCGAGCGAGATGCGCGGCGCGAGCGCGAAATGCTCAGGAGAAAGTTCGATCCTGTCGGAGCTCCCGTTGTTGTTGGACAGGCCGTGCTCATAGCTTGCGGCAACCGCATCGAGGACGGCAGGGCAGTGCGCGGCCATCGCATCGAGCATGGTCCGCGCCTTGAAGCAGAAGATGCCGGCGTTCCAGAAGAAACGCCCCGATGCGAGGTAGGTCTTGGCCGTCTCGAGGTCCGGCTTCTCAACGAAACGGACGACTTTCTCGCCATCGGCCTCGATATAGCCGAAGGCGGTGTCCGGACGGCTGGGCCTGATGCCAAGCGTGGCGATCAGCCCTTGCTGTGCATGCTCGATGGCCCGGCCCATGACTTTGGCGAACGCGGGCAGGTCGCCGATCATGTGGTCCGCCGGGAAAACGCACAAAATTGCGTCCGGGCCCTGCGTTGCGTTGGAGTGGACGACAGAAGCGGCAACCGCGGCGGCAGTGTCGCGCCCTTCGGGCTCGAGAAGGAAAGTATGCGGCGGAACCGCCGGGGACAATTCGTCGAAGTCGTCTTTTGTCAGGAAAAGATGATCCTTTGACGTTACCGCGACGAGCTCCGCGACGTCCTTCAGCGAAGCGGCGCGCAGCACGGTGTGCTGGATCAGCGAACGTCCATCCGCAACCTTGAGGAAGGGTTTCGGGTGCGATTGCCTGGACGCCGGCCATAGCCGCGACCCGGCGCCACCGCTGATGATGACGGGAACCACTTTCATTCAACGGCCTCTCGCTCGTCTGCCTCTCTACTGTCCCGCGCCCGTTCGAGGGCTATTGCCACGATTTCAGTCGCCCTGTCATGGCTGGCTGCCTCGGCATAGCAACGAAATTCAGGAGCGTTGCCGGAAGGCCGCAGGTGGATGATCTCGCCGCTGGCCATTCGCGCCCTGAGACCGTCTGTCTCGTCGACGTCCGCGACGGTGCCGAAGGGGGCAAGGAATTGCTGCAGCGCGTCGTGTCCGGCGAGCCTTCGCATCAAGCCGCGCGATTTCTCGACAGGAAAGTTCTCGAGCCGCTCGCTGGCGCAGACCGGAAGATTCCAGGTTTCGCGCAGGCTGGACAGCGATTTTCCAGTCGATGCCATCGTGCCCAGCACCGCCAGGATCGGCAAAAATGAATCCCGTGTCGGCAGCGCCGACAAAACCTTGCCGTTCACCGGGCAGTCCGATCCCAGAAGAACCCCGCCATTGGCTTCGAAGCCGACGACGATGCCGCCTGCCTGCCGCGCGGCGTTCATTCCCTCGATGACGAAAGGGGATCCGACCTTCGTTCTCTTGACGTTGAATCCGAAAGCCTCGGAGATGCCTGAGTTGGAGGTGACCGGCGTCACCACGATGTCGGCCCGCAGGAAGAGCGCCGTGGCGAGCCCGATCAGGTCGCCGCGGAACAGTTCGCCTTCTTCGTCAATGATGAGAGGGCGATCGGCATCGGCATCGGCCGAGAGCACGGCGTCGAATTTGAATTCGCGCACCCAGTCTTTCACCTTCGCCATCGTTACCTGGCCGACGGCCTCCGTATCGACGGGCACGAAAACCTCTGTTTTCCCGACGGGGATCACTTCCGCGCCGCAGGATCGCAGGATCTCGACCAGCAGCTCCGCCGCAACTGTACTGTGCTGGTAGACGCCGAGCCTCATTCCGGAAAGGGCGCGAGGGGCAAGAATACCATCGGCACGGTCTCGAAAAGCCGCGAGCGCCTGGTCATGGCCGGTTTGCCAGTCCGCATGGGCTGGCGGCCACGGATATTGGTCCGACAGGTCAGCGACATGACGGGTGATCGCGGCCTCATCCGCCTTGTCGATCTCGCCCTTCGGCCCATAGAACTTGATGCCGTTGCGGTCGGCGGGAATATGCGATCCGGTCACCATAAGCGCCGCGGCGTCATGCCGGCGGGCATAAAAGGCAAGCACGGGTGTGGGGATCGGACCGCAATCGACCGGCTGGAACCCGGTTGCGGCCAGTGCCGCCATGCAGTCTTCGGCAATCGTTTGACTGCTGTCGCGCAAGTCGCGCCCGACGAAGACCTTGCCTTGCTGAAATCCGGTCGACCGCAAGCGCCGGGCAAAACCCTCGGTGTAAAGTCCGCTTGGCCTTCCAACCAATTCGGAAGCCAAACCCCGAACGCCGCTTGACCCGAATTTCATCAGTCTGCTTTTGCTGTTGGAAGATCGCCGCTACTTATTGGAGTGAGCACGGCTGTCAACAACAAAAAAATACCTCGAAACTTGCGTCTTTTCTAATATCCCCAGACGGCCAGTTCGTTGCCGGCCGGATCGGTGAAATGAAACCGCCTGCCGCCGGGGAAGGCGAAAATCGGCTTGACGATGGTCCCGCCGGCGTTCTCGACCGCGTCCAGCGTTTCCTCGAGGTTTTCGGAGTAGAGCACGGGCAGCGGTCTGGCCGGCGCCTCGCCGGCATCGGCCTGGAAGCCGCCGTCGAGGCCCTCGGCAAAGGCCGAATAGGTCGGGCCGTAATCGGTGAACGACCATGAGAAGGCGGCGCTGTAGAAGGATTTGACACCGTCCAGCGTGCCGCCTGTCGCCGGCAGTTCCAGATAGTCGAGTTTTCCGTTGAGTTTCATCGCGCTACTCCAACATGTTCTTGTTATGTTCTATATCGCGCCGCGCCCTCCGGCAAGTCTTTTTGACGCAGCTTTTGCTTGATCGCCGGCAAGTCTTTTTGACGCAGCTTTTGCTTAATCGCCGGCAAGTCTTTTTGACGCAGCTTTTGCTTAATCGATTGTAGCGGCCGCGCTTGCTTTGCCGGTGCCTTGCCTTTCGCACTGCAGCATCCTATCGCTCGGATCGGGGAAGGCGGGGGAACCGGGCCGTGGTCCGGATGTTTTTGTATCTTCCACGAACTGGAGGGCAAGCATGACCAAGTGGGTTTACACTTTCGGCGACGGCGCCGCTGAAGGCCGTGCCGGCGACCGCAACCTTCTCGGCGGCAAGGGTGCCAATCTGGCCGAGATGTGCAGCCTCGGGCTGCCGGTGCCGCCCGGTTTCACCATCACCACCGAAGTCTGCAACGCCTATTATGCCAACGGCCGAACCTATCCTGGCGCGCTCGAGGCGGATGTGGTCTCCGCGCTCGACCATATCGGCCGGATAACCGGCCGCCGCTTCGGCGATCCGTCGAAGCTGCTTCTGGTCTCCGTGCGCTCCGGCGCCCGCGCCTCCATGCCCGGCATGATGGATACGGTGCTCAATCTCGGCCTCAATGACGAGACGGTCGAGGCCTTGGCCACCGATTCCGGCGATGCGCGCTTCGCCTATGACAGCTACCGCCGTTTCATCCAGATGTATTCCGACGTCGTCATGGGTCTCGACCACGAAGTGTTCGAAGAAATTCTCGAGGACGAGAAGGCAAGTCTTGGTCACGAGCTCGACACCGAGCTGACGGCCGCGGAATGGCAGGGCGTGATTGCGCTCTACAAGGCCAAGGTCGAGGAAGAGCTTGGCAAGCCGTTCCCGCAGGATCCCCAGGAGCAGCTCTGGGGCGCGATCGGCGCCGTGTTCTCGAGCTGGATGAACAGCCGCGCCATCACCTATCGGCGCCTGCACGACATTCCCGAAAGCTGGGGCACGGCGGTCAATGTCCAGGCCATGGTGTTCGGCAATATGGGCGACACCTCCGCAACCGGCGTCGCTTTCACGCGCAATCCCTCGACCGGCGACAGGCAGCTCTACGGCGAGTTCCTGGTCAATGCCCAGGGCGAGGACGTGGTGGCCGGCATCCGCACGCCGCAGAACATCACCGAGGCGGCGCGCATCGCCGCCGGCTCCGACAAGCCGTCGCTGCAAAAGCTGATGCCCGACGCCTTCCGGGCCTTCGTCGACATCTCCGACCGGCTGGAAAAGCACTATCGCGACATGCAGGACCTCGAATTCACCATCGAGCGCGGCAAATTGTGGATGCTGCAGACCCGCTCCGGCAAGCGCACCGCAAAGGCCGCGCTGAAGATCGCCGTCGAGATGGCGAAGGACGGGCTGATCACCAAGCAGGAGGCGGTCGCCCGCATCGATGCGGCCTCGCTCGACCAGCTCCTGCATCCGACCATCGATCCGAAGGCCGCGCGTGACGTCATAGGCATGGGCCTGCCGGCCTCGCCAGGTGCTGCCACCGGCGAGATCGTCTTCTCGTCCGGCGATGCCGAGGACGCCAAGGCGCAAGGCCGCAAGGTCATCCTGGTGCGCATCGAGACCAGCCCGGAAGACATCCACGGCATGCATGCCGCCGAAGGCATCCTCACCACGCGCGGCGGCATGACCAGCCATGCCGCGGTGGTGGCACGCGGCATGGGCAAGCCCTGCGTGTCGGGCGCCGGCTCGCTGCGTGTCGACTACAAGGCCGGCACGCTGCTCTCGATGGGCCAGACCTTCCGCAGGGGCGACATCATCACCATCGACGGCGGCAACGGCCAGGTGCTGAAGGGCGCGGTCGCCATGCTGCAGCCGGAGCTGTCGGGCGATTTCGCCGCCATCATGGAATGGGCCGATGCCGCGCGCCGCATGAAGGTGCGCACCAACGCCGAAACGCCGCTCGACGCGCGCATGGCGCGTTCCTTCGGCGCCGAGGGCATCGGCCTTTGCCGCACCGAGCACATGTTCTTCGACGGCGACCGCATCGTCGCCATGCGCGAGATGATCCTGGCCGACACCGAGAAGGACCGGCGCGCCGCGCTCGACAAGCTCCTGCCGATGCAGCGCTCGGATTTCCTCGAGCTGTTCGAGATCATGGCAGGCCTGCCGGTGACGATCCGCCTGCTCGATCCGCCGTTGCATGAATTCCTGCCCAAGACCGAGGCCGAACTCGCCGAGGTGGCGGCAGCCATGAATGTTTCGGCCGACAAGCTCCGGCAGCGCACCGAGGCACTGCATGAGTTCAATCCGATGCTGGGCCATCGCGGCTGCCGGCTCGCCGTCTCCTATCCGGAGATCGCCGAGATGCAGGCGCGCGCTATCTTCGAGGCGGCGGTCGAGGCCGGGCGCAAGGCCGGCGCGCTGGTGGTGCCGGAAATCATGGTGCCGCTGGTCGGCCTGGTGAAGGAGCTGGAATACGTCAAGGCGCGCATCGACGCGGTGGCGCAAAGCGTCATGCAGGAGACCGGCACCAGGATCGACTACCTCACCGGCACGATGATCGAGTTGCCGCGCGCGGCAATCCGCGCTCATGTCATTGCCGAAGCGGCCGAATTCTTCTCCTTCGGCACCAATGACCTGACCCAGACCACGTTCGGCATCTCGCGCGACGATGCGGCGTCCTTCCTCGAAACCTACCGGCAGAAGGGCATCATCGAGCAGGATCCGTTCGTGTCGCTCGATGTCGACGGCGTCGGTGAACTGGTGCGGATCGCGGCCGAAAAGGGCAAGGCGGCGCGACCGGGCATCAAGCTCGGCATTTGCGGCGAGCATGGCGGCGATCCGGCGTCGATCCGCTTCTGCGAAGAGGTCGGTCTCGATTATGTGTCGTGCTCGCCTTACCGTGTGCCGATCGCCCGGCTGGCGGCCGCGCAGGCGGCCGTGGCGGCGGCGAAACGCGCCTGAGGGGCATCGGCACCTTACGGTTTTGTATGGAATGTCACGCGAACGTGCGCGTGACTGCCCTGTATCTCGACATCGTTTACAGGGAGTTTCCGACACTGAATTTTTTGGTGTCAGAAACCCATGGTGCAGGTTGCCCCAACCACTTTCCGATCGATCCTGATCCTGCAGACCAAGTTCATCGGCGACATCGTGCTAGCCTCGACGCTGGCGAAGAACCTGCAGCTTCAATATCCGGGCGTCAGGATCGTGTTTCTTTGCGAAGCGCATTTCGCCGGCTTCCTGACAGCCCACGGTATTGCCTCCGAAGCCGTCCCCTTCAGCCGCGCCAAGCTGCGCGGCTCGCCGCTCGAGCGGGGACGCGAGCTCTTCCGCGTGGCGCGCACATTGCGGCAGCATCGCTTCGACATGACCATCGATATTACCGATTCGAAAACCTCGCGGATTGTTTCCGGACTGGTCAATTCTCCGGTCAGGGTCGGCTATTTTCCGACGGATCGGCCTCTGCGCTGGCATGAACGCCAGCCCGCCAATGTCAGGATGAAGCCTTTCGGATTTGGCAAAAAACATTTTCTCTACCGCTATTTGTCCCCCTTGGAGGCGCTTGGCGTCGACGTGCGCGTCAGGGTGCCGGCCATTCGACCGCTGCCCTTCGAGACGACGCGCGCCCTGGCCTTGCTGGCCAGGCACAATATCCGCCCAAACGCATTTGTCGCGGTTCATGCCGGAGCAAGTTTCGCCGGGCGCCGCTGGCAGCCGGAGCGCTTTGCCGAAGCGATCGACAGGATCGCCGGTGAAACCGGCCTGCGTGTGGTTCTGGTCGGCGGCCCCGACGAACACGAAGCGACCGACAGGATTCTGGCAGCGACGAGGACGCCTGTCGTCAACCTGGCGGGAACGCTGCGGCTGGAAACATTGCTGGCGCTGCTCAAGGAAGCGCGACTGTTCCTCGGCAACGAAAGCGGCCCGATGCATATGGCGGCCGCCGCCGGCACGCCGGTCGTCGGCCTGTTCGGCCTGACCAACCCGATCCGCTGGGCGCCGGTCGGCGTGCCCAGCGTTTCGTTGCGGCCATCCATGCCTTGCGACTGCGTCGGCGGCGACCTGTGCCGCCGGACCGACCCGAGCAAAGCATGCTGCGTCTGGCGCCTGGAGGTCGATCCGGTGGTGGACGCGGTGCTGGAACTGTTGGCGCGCACCGAGATGGTCCTGGACGCCGCGGTCTGACATCTGCGGGAATTCTGTTCCGCCGTCGGCCGCCTCGAACCTCCTGGCGGCACGCAAAGAGTCGTTATGGCCCAGAGCCTGATCGTCATGTATATCAGATCACGTGCACTTACGCGTGATGGTTCCACATGTCGACATCCAAGCCTGGCTTCGCGGAGCCCGATCCGCCCGGTATCCGGCCAAAGATGTCGGAGGTTGGCCCTGGCCCGGTCCGCTCGATCCTGATCCTGCAGACGAAATACCTCGGCGATCTCATCCTTGCCTCCGCGCTGGCGAAGAACCTGCAGATCGCATATCCGGACGCCAAGATTGTCTTCCTTTGCGAGGCCCGTTTCGGAAGCTTCCTTACCGCGCACGGGATCGCGTCCGAGGCCGTCACTTTCAAGCGTGCCAATGCGCGCGGCACCATATTGCAGCGCGGCCTGGAACTCTGGCGAGTGGTCCGCACGCTGCGCCGGTTCGGCTTCGATATGACCATCGACCTGACCGATTCGAGTACATCGCATTTCATCGCCATGGTCGTTAATGCGAAGACACGGGTCGGCTACTTTCCAACCGAACAGCCGTTGCGTCTTTTCGAGCGCCAATCCGCCAATGTCCGGGCCAAGCCGTTCGGTTACGGCGGCAGGCATTTTCTCTATCGCAATCTTTCGCCGCTGGAGGCGCTTGGCGTGGAGCTGCGGGTGAAGGCTCCTTCAATCCAGCCAGTGCCGTCGGAAACCACGCAGGCCCTGGCCTTGCTGGACAAGTTCGGTCTTCGGCGCAATGCCTTCCTTGTGGTGCATGCCGGCGCAAGCTTTCCGGGGCGTCGGTGGCTGCCGGAGCGTTTCGCGGCGGTCATTGACACGATATCGACCGAAACCGGTCTGGCGGTCGCTCTTATCGGCGGTCCCGATGAGACCGAGGCGAATGACCAAATCATGGCCATGGTCAGGACACCGGTCGTCAATCTGGTCGGCGCGCTGTCGCTCGAGACATTGCTGGCGCTGCTCAACGAGGCTCGATTATTCCTCGGCAACGAAAGCGGCCCGATGCACATGGCGGCGGCGACCGGCACGCCGGTGGTAGGTTTGTTCGGGCTGACCAACCCGATCGTGTGGGCGCCGGTCGGTGCGCCCAGCATTTCTCTGCGCCCCTCCATGCCTTGCGACTGTGTGGGCGGCGACCTGTGTCACCGGACCAATCCAAGCAAGGCATGCTGTGTCTGGCGCCTCGAAGTGGATGCGGTCGCCGATGCGGTGCGCGAGCTTCTGTCGCGGACGGAAGTGGCCTTGCAGCGCACGAACTGATACCGCGGGAAAATTCCGCGCTTGCGTGCCGGCGCATCCCCATTTTTGCCTTGATGCCGGTCATCTTTGGCGCGGTTCTCATCCGGTAAACTGTTCGATACGACGGACTTGAAGGAATGCGCGTGCTTCGGAACTCTCTTTGCGCCATGGCGCTGTCGCTGTTCACCGCGTCGGCGGGCAATGCCACCGCCTTGCTCGAGCCGACGCTGCATCTGAAGCCGCAGGGCGTTGAAGGCGGCGGTCGCGTCGCCCTGACGCTCGATGCCTGCGGCGGAAAGACCGACACAAGAATTCTTTCGGCACTTGTCGACAACAGGATACCGGCTACGATTTTCGTTACCGGCATCTGGCTGAGGCGCAATGCCGAAGCCGTCGAGATCATGCGGGCGCATCCCGATCTGTTCGAATTGGAAAACCATGGTGGCCGCCACATTCCGGCGGTCGATATACCACGGAAGATCTATGGCATCCGCAGCGCCGGCAGTCCGGACGCCGTTCAGGTCGAAGTTGAATCCGGCGCCGCGGCCTTGGCCAGCGAAGGCGGTCCGGCGCCGAAATGGTTTCGCGGCGCCACCGCCGAATACAGCCCCTCGGCGATCGCCATGATCCGCAAACTGGGCTTCAAGATCGCCGGCTTCTCGGTCAATGGCGACGGCGGCTCGCTGCTTGGCGCGAAGGAAACGGCACGCCGCATCGGCGCCGCCAAGGACGGCGACGTCATCATCGCCCACATCAACCAGCCGACCCATGCGGCCGGCGAGGGCGTGGTCCAGGGGCTGCTCGCCTTGAAGCAGAAGGGCATGACCTTCGTGCGCCTGGACGATGCCGAGGGTATAGGCAACGACGGCACGACGGATTGAGAGCGCGGTGTGAGGGTGTCGACGGCTGAATTTTGGCAGCCACATCCTTCCGGAATTGACGTAAACGCACATCCCTTCGTCATCCACGGGCGAAGCAAGGAGCGTAGCGACGCAGCGCAGACCCGAGGATCCATGCCGTGACTTTGACGCGCCGCGGCGGTGCAGAATTCTGCTCCGCTGCGCCCTTCGATCAAGGTAACGGCATGGATCCCAGGGTCTCCGCGACGGAGCTTACGCTCCTGCTTCGCCCTGGGATGACGTTCCGGCTTCACCTGTATCGGCCGGTAGCAATGGCCGTGCCGGATCAGGAGCTCAGCCCGGCGTGGCTTCGACCGACACCTTGTTGGCATAGAACGCGCCGTGATTGCGGATCTCGGTCATTTCGTCGAACGGCTGTTCATAAGCCCACATCGCATTTTTGCCGGCTTCTCCGGTCGCCTGGATACTCCAGTAGCTGGCATCGCCCTTGTACGGGCAATGCGTGGAGTGCTCGGTGCTGACGAGCTTGCTGAAATCGATGTCGTCGAACGGGATGTAGAAGACTGCCGGATATGGCGGTTCCGACAGCAACTTGGCCCGCGCCGATCTGGCGATGACGGTATCGCCCGCGCGCACGGTGACGTTGCCGCGATAGGGTTCAACGGTGATCACCTTGTCCGGATTGCGCTGGTATCCGGGGGCGGGGTTGGCGAGCTTGTCCATGAATGGTCTCCTTGGGGGAGATTTACATGTGTCGGGCAAGCGCGTCGCGCAAGCTCGCGCGGCGCGAGGCGTCATCACCATTCATTGAACGTCTGTAACCTGGCGTCAGGCGGCCGTCTTGAAAGCATCCATGAGGCCGGCATAAGCGGCGGCAATGCCCGCGACGGGATTGGTGCTTCTTGCCGCGGTCTCGACCTTTAGCGCGCCGCCGGAGGCCGGCAGCGTGAGCAGCAGGAACTGACGGTTGCCGCCGTCGCCGATGCAGGCGGCGGCGACATGCTCGCCCGCGCCGCCGTTTTCAACGCGCATCTTGAACAGCAACGTCCCGCCAACGGCCTCTAGCGCGCCGCCGACGACTTCGGCAAATTCATCTTCGGAAACGGCCTTGGTATCCGGCGTCAGATCGTCCAGACTTTCGGCAAGCGTGCTTTCGAGGGCTTTTTCGTCGAGCTGCGCGTTCATGCGAACCACTCCATTCGCCAATCTCACCCAGCCCGTTAATGAAACTTAACGGCGACGATGGCCGGATTATGGCGGTTTTCCCTGGTCCTTCGATCCATCCACCGGCTTCGACTTATGACGGCTGGACAATCCGCCGGTTCGTTCCACAATGCGTGAAACAAACGACGCGAATGCGCAAGGGGAGGAACCGATGCTCGGACTCATGCAGCAATGGCCGCTTCTTTGCCACAAGCTGATCGACCACGCCGAACGCCAGCATGGCAGCCGGGAGGTCGTCTCGCGTTCGATCGAAGGCCCGATCGTGCGCACCACCTACGCCGAAATCCATCGCCGGGCGCTGAAGGTGGCGCAACGGCTGGAGCGTGACGGCTTCGGGCTCGGCGACCGCGTCGCCACGCTTGCCTGGAACACGGCCCGCCATATCGAGGCCTGGTATGGCATCATGGGCATCGGCGCGATCTATCACACGCTCAATCCGAGGCTTTTTCCCGAGCAGATCGCCTGGATCATGAACAATGCCGAGGACAAGGCGATCTTCGTCGACCTGACCTTCGTGCCGCTCCTGGAAAAGATCGCCGGCGCGGTCCGCTCGCTGAAGCTGGTGATTGTGCTTACCGACGGCGCACATATGCCGCAAACGTCACTGCCGAATGCCGTCGCCTATGAGGAATGGTTGGCCGAAGTTGACGGCGCCTTTGCCTGGAAGGTCTTCGACGAGAACACCGCTGCCGGCATGTGCTATACCTCCGGCACGACCGGCGACCCGAAAGGCGTCCTCTACAGTCACCGTTCGAATGTTCTCCACGCCATGATGGCCGCCATGCCCGATGCCATGGGCATGTCCACGCGCGACGTTATTTTGCCTGTCGTGCCGATGTTCCACGCCAATGCCTGGGGCCTTGGCCAGAGCGGCCCGATGATCGGCTCCAAGTTGGTGATGCCCGGCTGCAAGATGGATGGCGCCTCGATCTACGAACTGCTCGACACCGAGAAGGTGACGTTCAGCGCCGCCGTGCCGACGGTCTGGATGATGCTCCTGCAGTATCTGGAGGAGACCGGCAAGAAACTGCCCTATCTGAAGAAGGTGGTCATCGGCGGCGCGTCCTGCCCGCGCGCCATCACCGCCAAGTTCCAGGACAATTATGACGTCCAGGTCGTACACGCCTGGGGCATGACCGAGATGTCGCCGCTCGGCACCCTCTGCACCATGAAGCCGGCCTTCGAGGACCTGACGGGCGAGGCCCGGCTGGATGTTCAGGGCAAGCAGGGTTTTGCGCCATTCGGCGTTGAAATGAAGGTGACCGACGATGACGACAACGCGCTGCCCTGGGACGGCAAGACCTTCGGCCATCTCAAGGTGCGCGGCCCCGCAATCGCCCGCGCCTATTATGGCGGCGCGGGCGCCGAGCAGTTCGACGCGGACGGCTGGTTCGACACCGGCGATGTCGCCCATATCGACGCCAGCGGCTACATGCAGATCACCGACCGCGCCAAGGACGTCATCAAATCCGGCGGCGAATGGATATCGA
Source organism: Mesorhizobium sp. Arg314 (assembly GCF_053714275.1). Classification (NCBI taxonomy): domain Bacteria; kingdom Pseudomonadati; phylum Pseudomonadota; class Alphaproteobacteria; order Hyphomicrobiales; family Phyllobacteriaceae; genus Mesorhizobium; species Mesorhizobium sp. Arg314. Next base: position 24,342 of record NZ_JBSKBP010000029.1, read on the forward strand.
CCATCGATCTTGAGAATCTCGCGGTCGGCCACCCGGACGTGGCGGAGGCGGCAGCCATCGGCATCCCGCATTCCAGATGGGGCGAGCGGCCCTTGCTCGTCGTCGTGCGCAAGCCCGGCAGAGAGCCGAGCAAGGACGACATCCTCACCTTCATGAGCGGCAAGGTGGCGAAATGGTGGATGCCCGACGACGTCGCCTTCGTCGGCGAAATTCCGCACACCGCCACCGGCAAGATCCAGAAGATCAGTTTACGCGACCAGTTCAAGGATTACCGCCTGCCGACGGATTGACGAAAAATGTTCGATCTTTCGGCTTCAAGCCGGCGCCAAAAACCGCTAACTCTCGGCCGGGGTTGGGACAACACGGCAAAGAATGGCACCTATTCCTGAACGGCAGACGTCGAGGGCGGCCGGCTGGTCGCGGCGGATCGGAGCATTTTCTCTCGTCCTGTTGCTTACCGCCGTTGCCGCTTACAGGCTCGGTCTCGTCGAGACACCGCCTTTTCTGTGGGTGCTCGCGGTCGTGGCGTTGCTGGCGGCGCTCGCCTTGTTGCTGGCGGGCCTCGGCCTGTCGCGGGTCTGGAGTTTTGGCGATCGCGGCGGCCGCGATCTCAGCATCGGCGCGTTGCTGGCGCTTCTGGTGTTGGCACCCTACGGCGTCGCGGTCTACTGGGCGACGATCTATCCGCCGCTGCGCGACATTTCGACCGATCTCGACGATCCGCCGGCGCTGGACACCAGCGACCGCACCGGCGACATGAACGAGCTGCCGCCGCCTACGCCTGGCGAACAGGCTCTCCAGGCCGATGCCTATCCGCTGGTCAGTGGGCGCAGCTACAACCTGCCTTTCGAAACCGTCGTCGACGCTGTCGAAACCGTGCTCGATCGCCGCGACTGGCAGTTGACGGCGCCTTATCCCGATATCAACGGGCAGAGCGAGGCGACGATCAATGCGCTGGCCAAGGGCTTCGTGCTTGGACTGCCGGCCGACGTCGCCATTCGCGTCACCGACGATGGCGAGCAGGTCATCGTCGACATGCGCTCGGCCTCACGCTACGGCCGCTACGACCTCGGCGACAACGCCGCCCGCATCACGAACTTCCTTGGCGAGCTCGACCAGGAGGTCGCCGGGCAGGTCGGCGCGGCGCCTGCGGAATAGAGCAATTCCAGGAAAAGTGTGAAGCGTTTAGGGCTCGCCGACTTCGGCGTAGCCTTTCCGTCCGGAAGCCAGAAAAGGAAGAGGAAGCGGCTCGCCGTTTCCGTGAAACGCTGAAGCGTTCCGGCCTAACCAGCAGGCACGAAAAATCCGTCGATTGCGGGCTCGCCATCGGTTGCGACCAGGCCGCGCGCGACGAGATCCTCGAGATGAGCAAGCACCGACAGGCCGGCGGCGCCGTGCAGCCGCGGGTCGGTGTCGCGATAGATCGCCGCGACCATTTCCTTGATCGTCGGGTCTCCGGCGCGGATGCGCTCCAGGATCGCTCTTTCGCGCATCTTGCGATGCGTCTTCAGGCCGCGCATGAACCTGCCGGGTGCGGACACAGGTCCGCCATGACCCGGCAACAGCAAACGATCGTCGCGCGCAAGCAGCTTGTCGAGGGAGCTCATATAGTCCGCCATGGCGCCATCCGGCGGCGCGACGATCGAGGTCGACCACGCCATGACATGGTCGGCTGAAAACAGTGTGCCGGTTCCCTCGAGGGCAAACACGGCATGATTGGCGGTGTGGCCGGGCGTAAGCACGGTGCGAATTGCCCAGCCGTCGCCCTCGGTCAGTGCATTGTCGGCCAGCGCGACGTCGGGAACGAAACCCAGGTCGGCGCTGGCGTCGAGCGGATTGACCTCGCCGATGTGCAAAGCGCGGGCCGGCCTATGCGGGCCTTCGGCAAGCGTTGGCGCGCCGGTACGCTCTTTCAGCCGCGCCGCCAAGGGCGAATGGTCGCGATGGGTGTGGCTGACGAAGATGTGGCTGACCGGCCGGCCGCCGATCGCCATAAGCAGCGTTTCGAGATGGGCGTCGTCTTCCGGCCCAGGATCGATCACCGCCAGCGTATCGCGGCCGATGAGATAGCTGTTGGTGCCGTGGAAGGTGAACGGGCTCGGATTTCCGGCGGTGATGCGCAGCACATCTGGCGCGACCGTAACCGCCCGGCCATAGGCCGGGTCGAAGCTGGTGTCGAATTCAATGGCCATGCCGGCGGGCTCCGTTGCAATGCGGCAAAATGATTGCCGCCCGATACGGAAGCCAATATAGGAAAACAAATGCATGTCGCCCAAAACTGCGCAGCGGTTTTGGGAGAACGGCATGCATCAAGACAAAGTTTGAAGCGCATCGCCTGAAATCGTTTCTCCGCGACGCGCAGCCACAACGGGGAAGACCATGGCAATTGCAACCACGATGCGTCCGCTCGTTTCTCTCACCCTGCCGGATCGGGGCGCCGCCCGGCTCGCGACCCAGCTCTTCCTGGCGCTCGCCGGAACCCTGCTGCTCACGCTTTCGGCCAAGACGAAAGTGGTGCTCGGCCCGGTCGACATTTCGCTGCAGACGCTCGCCGTGCTGTTGATCGCCTCGGCGTTCGGCCTGCGGCTGGCGGTCGCGACGCTGCTTCTCTACCTCGCCGAGGGCGCCATGGGTTGGCCCGTCTTCCAGGGCACGCCGGAAAAGGGCATCGGCATTGCCTATATGCTGGGCTCGACGGGCGGCTATCTTGCCGGCTTCGTGGTCATGGCGGCGATCGCCGGCTGGGCCGCCGACCGCGGCTGGGATCGCAATCCGTTCAAGCTGTTCGGCGCCATGCTGACTGGCGAGGTCGTCATGATGGCGATGGGCTTTGCCTGGCTGGCGGTGCTCATCGGACCGGAAAAGTCCTGGCAGTTCGGCGTCCTGCCCTTCATCGTCGGCGACCTGATCAAGGTGGCTTTGGCCGCCAGCCTGGTGCCGGCCGTCTGGGCGCTGCTCAAGCGCGGCTGAGCCCGACCGAAACGGGAAGGGCTGGCCGGCGACAAGCGCCCGCCGGCCCTTTTTTATGGGGCGGTCGGATTTCGCTCGAAACCACCGCATGCCCGATGATAGAAGCGGGAAGGGTGTCGGGAAGAAATCAAAGCCGACATTGACAAGCCTGTGCCCGAAACCTAAGCACGGCCAACTTGGCGTCGAGGCGGGGGCCGCGGTGGTCCAAGGAGAGCTTGTTGAAAGGAATTATCCTTGCGGGCGGCAGCGGAACACGTCTTTATCCGCTTACATTAGCTGTATCTAAGCAAATACTGCCGATCTACGACAAGCCGATGATCTATTACCCGCTGAGCGTTCTGATGCTCGCGGGGATCCGCCAGATCCTGGTCATTTCAACTCCACGCGACTTGCCGGTCTTCCAGGCTTTGCTGGGCGACGGTTCCGAATTCGGGCTGGAGCTCTCCTATGCCGGGCAACCGCAGCCCAACGGCCTCGCCGAGGCTTTCATCATCGGCCGCGACTTCATCGGCAAGGACAACGTGTCGATGATTCTGGGCGACAACATCTATTTCGGTGAGGGCCTGTCGCATCTGTGCCGTGCCGCGGCCGGCCGTGAAAGCGGCGCCTCGGTATTCGCCTATCATGTCGACGATCCGGAGCGTTACGGCGTGGTTTCGTTCGACAAGGCGACCGGCAGGGCTTTGACGATCGAGGAAAAACCGCAGAAGCCGAAGTCCAACTGGGCCGTCACGGGTCTCTATTTCTACGACAACGATGTCGTCGATATCGCCTCGACGATCCGCCCTTCGGCGCGCGGCGAGCTCGAGATCACGGCGGTCAACAACGTCTATCTCGAGCGCGGGCGACTGCACGTGCATCAGCTCGGCCGCGGCTATGCCTGGCTTGACACCGGCACGCATGACAGCCTGCACGAGGCATCGTCCTTCGTGCGCACGATCGAGCATCGCCAGGGCATAAAGGTCGCTTGCCCGGAGGAGATCGCCTTCGAACAGGGCTGGCTCGGCGCCGAAAAGGTCCTGGAGCGGGCGGCGCGCCTGGGCAAGAATGAATATGCCGCCTATCTGCGCAAGCGCGTTGCCGATCTGACGGAGGAACGAGGTGCTTGAGATCAGGCAGCTCGGCCTCGACGGCCTGCTGGAGATCGTGCCGAAGCGGCATGGCGACGCGCGCGGTTTTTTCAGCGAGACCTGGAATGCCGGGCGTTTCGCCGAGGCCGGCATCGATCTCGTCTTCGTGCAGGACAACCATTCCTATTCCGCCGCGGCCGGCGTGTTGCGCGGGCTGCATTACCAGCTGCCGCCGCGCGCCCAGGACAAGCTGCTGCGCGTCGTCAGGGGCAGCGTGCTCGATCTCGCGGTCGACATCCGCAGCACCTCGCCGACTTTCGGCAAGTGGGTGGCGCTGGAGGTGTCGGCGCAGATGGGCAACCAGATCCTGGTGCCGAAGGGTTTCGCGCACGGCTTCGTCACGCTCGTGCCGGATACCGAGGTGCTCTACAAGGTGACCGACACCTATTCCCCCGAGCATGACCGGTCGATCCGTTTCGACGATCCCGACATCGGCATCGAATGGCCGGCGGTTGCCGGCGGATTCCAGCTTTCGGACAAGGACCGCAAGGCGCCGTTGCTCGCCATGGCGGAGGTGTTCGCGTGAGGAGAGAGGGCGGCATGAATTTCCTGGTCACTGGCGGCGCCGGCTTCATCGGCTCCGCCGTCTGCCGGCATCTGTGCGCCAACCCGGCCTATCGCGTCACCAATCTCGACAAGCTCACCTATGCCGGAAACCTCGCCTCGCTGCGGCCGATCGAGAACGCGCACAATTACCGCTTCGAGCAGGCCGACATCCGCGACGAGCGCGCGGTGCTCGAGATACTGCGCCGTGACGATATCGACATCGTCATGAACCTCGCCGCCGAAAGCCATGTCGACCGCTCGATCGACGGCCCCGGCGCCTTCATCGAGACCAACATCGTCGGCACCTACCGTATCCTGAATGCGGCGCTGGAATACTGGCGCGGGCTGCCGGAGGCCCGTCAAAGCCGCTTCCGCTTCCACCATGTCTCGACCGACGAAGTGTTCGGCGATCTTCCCTTCGACGGCGGCATGTTCGTCGAGGAGACGCCCTATGCGCCGTCCTCGCCCTATTCGGCGTCGAAGGCGGCATCCGACCATCTGGTGCGCGCCTGGCACGAGACCTACGGCCTGCCGGTGGTGCTGTCCAACTGCTCGAACAATTACGGCCCCTACCATTTCCCGGAAAAGCTGATCCCGCTGGTCATCCTCAACGCGCTCGACGAGAAGCCGTTGCCGGTCTACGGCGCCGGCGCCAATGTGCGCGACTGGCTGTTCGTCGAGGATCACGCGCGGGCCCTTGAACTGGTGGCCACCAAGGGGCGACCGGGCGAGAGCTACAATGTCGGCGGCAATTCCGAGCGCACCAATCTCGGCGTCGTCGAGACGATCTGCGATCTTCTCGACCTGAGGCGCCCGCGCAGAGGCGGCGCGAGCTACCGCGATCTGATCGCCTTCGTCACCGACCGCCCCGGCCATGACCGCCGCTATGCGATCGACGCCTCCAAGATCGCGCGCGATCTCGGCTGGGCGCCGAAGGAGAATTTCGACAGCGGCCTGGCAAGGACCGTCGACTGGTATCTCGACAACAAATGGTGGTGGGGGCCGATCCGCGAGCAGCGCTACGCCGGTGAGCGGCTGGGCCAGGGTTCGATCGAAAACAGCCCGACCCAAAACAGCCCGATCGACCATAAGACGATCGAAAGCAGCCCGGCCGGGAACAGGGCCGAAAACAGGAAGGTGGCCACGTGAGGCTTGCCGTCACCGGACGCGAAGGCCAGGTTGCCGCAAGCCTGGTCGAGGCGGCGCGAGGCCGCGACGATGTCGAAGTCGTCGCCGTCGGCCGCCCAGTGCTCGACCTCGCGCGGCCCGACACGGTGTTCGCAGCACTTGAAGCGGCAAGGCCCGACATCGTGGCTTCCGCCGCCGCCTACACAGCCGTCGACCAGGCCGAGGACGAGAAGGACCTGGCCTTCGCCGTGAACGCCGCCGGCGCCGGCAAGGTGGCGCAAGCCGCGGCTCGGCTCGGCGTTCCCGTCATCCATCTGTCGACCGACTATGTCTTCGACGGCACCAAGGACGGCGCCTATGTCGAGACCGACCAGACCGCCCCGCTTGGCGTCTACGGCGCCTCCAAGCTTGCCGGCGAACAGGCAGTGGCGGCCGCCAACCCGCGCCACCTCATCCTGCGCACCGCCTGGGTCTACAGCCCCTTCGGCAGGAACTTCGTCAAGACGATGCTGAGGCTGGCTGGCGACCGCGACGAGATTTCGGTCGTCGCCAACCAGTGGGGAAACCCGACCTCGGCGCTCGACATCGCCGATGCGATCCTGCATGCGGCGGCGAGGCTGCGGGAAGACAAGAATTTCGCCGCCTTCGGCATCTATCACCTGGCGGGCGAGGGCGAGACCAACTGGAGCGGCTTTGCCCGTCACATCCTGGATACAAGCCGCGCGTTGAGTGGCCCGTATGCGAGTGTTCGCGATATCGCGACGAGCGACTATCCGACCAAGGCCAGGCGCCCCGCCAACTCGCGGCTGTCGAGCGCGAAGTTTGCGGGCGTGTTTGGTTGGCAGGCGCCGGGGTGGCGGGAGGCGACTGAAGCTGTCGTAGCTCGTACCGTCGCCGACTATCAGGTCTGAAAGATTCGACCGGCTGGCGAATGACCCGGCTCAAGAGCGCCTACGCGAAGCGGCGACAAGCGGTTGCGGGCCTCGAACATCGGCAATGACGCGATGTGAACAAAAAACCTCTGGCTCTCCTCCCAACTCCGCGCTAATGCCATAACCGGGTGAACGGGTAGGGGATTTGCAATCCAGAGTGGCGGCGGACGATGTTTTGTCCTGCGCCATTCTGACAGCATCTCGACGCCTGGAGTTCAGTACTACCCAATGACCGCCTATGTAGAAGCCGTATCGGAACTCCGACCGAGGATGCGGCGCGCCATCATCATGGTCCAGGACCTCGTCATGGTCCTGGTCGCCGTGGCTCTTAGTCTCATCCTTTCGCGGTCGCGGCTTTCTTTCGACGCGTTCTCCTTGGGCGGGCTGGCCTGCTGGGCGCTCATCGTGCTCGTCGCCCATCTCTTGTTTCGCTCCAGCGGCCTTTACAACACCGTGTGGCGCTTTGCCTCCACGCCCGACTTCTTCAACATCCTCAAGGGCTGCGGCAGCCTGACCGTGGTCCTCTATCTGGCCTCGCTTGCCTTCCGCTTCTTCCTCGAGCCGGTGTCCGGCCTCAACGAACGCCAGTTCATCGTCTTTTACCTGGTCTCCTTCACCATCATTTCGGCGCCCAGGCTTTACTATCGCTTCCTGCGCGACGGCGCGTCCTGGCGCATCCTGCGCCGCGCTCCCGGCGACGCGCCGGTCAAGCAGGCGCTGTTCATCGGCCGGCTGGGCGAGGCCGACCTGATCGTGCGCTTCACCCGCGCGGCCCGGCCTGCCGAATACGCCATTGCCGGCATCATGGCGACAGAAGCCGATGCGCCGCTCGGCACCCGGATCCAGGGCGTTCCGGTGGTGGCGCTGCGGCCGCGCCTTGTCGAGGTGCTGGAGGACTATGTCAACGGCACGGAAAACCTCGACCTTTTGATCTTCGGCAACGGCGTCGCGCGCGAGATCGAGGACTATGCCGAGCTGGTGCGCGTCGCCCGCCACAGCGGCATCGCCGTCGTCCAGTTCTCCGGCCTGTCGGAGCTGGGGCAGGGCGGCAAGCTGGTTCTCGATACGGTCGAGATGGAAACCATCATGCGCCGCTCGGCGGTTGCCACCGACACCACGCGCATCGGCGCCTTCGTCGGCGGCAAGCGCGTGCTGGTCACCGGCGGCGCCGGCTCCATCGGCCGCGTCCTGGTCAAGCGCGCGCTGGAGCTCGGCGCCGAGGCGGTGCTGGTGGCCGACAATTCCGAGTTCGGCATTTTCCAGCTCGACCAGCTGATCGACGACAAGGACCGCGACCGGCTGACCAGCCGCATCGTCGACGTCACCGACCGGCCTCACATGATGCGCCTCGTCAGCGAGTTCAAACCCTCGATCCTGTTTCATGCCGCGGCGCTCAAGCACGTGCCGCTGCTCGAAGAGAACTGGGAAGCGGCGATCGAGACGAATGTCTTCGGCACGCTCGCCTGCGCCGAGGTCGCCGCCGAATGCGGGGTGCCTCAGTTCCTGCTGATTTCCAGCGACAAGGCCGTCGACCCGACTTCGGTGCTCGGCGTCACCAAGCGGGCGGCCGAGCAGATCGTCTCCTCGCTGCATGAAACCCAAGTGGCGCCGTCGCCGCTGCATGCCGGCGCGGCGAACGGCCACCAGGCCGGCGCGCATCATGCCCATCACTTGGGAGCGCATCGTCCCGGCACCAAATTCATCGCCGTGCGCTTCGGCAATGTCTTCGGCTCCAATGGCTCGGTCGCGACCATCTTCCAGGCTCAGATCGAGGCCGGCGGGCCGGTCACCATCACCGACCGGCGCATGACCCGCTATTTCATGACCGTGGCCGAGGCCGTCGACCTCGTCATCATGTCGGCCGCCGATGCCGAGCAGCGCCAGGGTCGGGACGACTACGCCATCTACATGCTCGACATGGGCAAGCCCGTGCCGATCCTCGAAGTCGCCGAAACCATGATCCGCATGGCCGGCAAAAGCCCCTATACCGACATTCCGATCCGCTTCACCGGCATCAGGCCAGGCGAGAAGCTGCACGAGACGCTGCATGGCGAGAACGAAGAGGTCGTCAAGCTCGACATCGCCAAGATCTTCGGCCTCAGGAGCGACGTCGTCGGCTGGCCGAAAATCCAGGCCTGGCTGACCGCGCTGGAGGCGGCCATCCGCGATCAGGACAAGGCAGCGGCGCTGGCGGTGCTGGCAGGCCTCTACCAGGATCAGAACATTCCAGAGCGCGACATGCCGAAAGCGGCAGGGCAAACCGCTTAGCCTGCCTTGCCCATGCACAGCCACCCAAGCGTACCCGAACATTTGCAGGATGCGCCGCCGCTCTCGTTCGGCTCTGGCGCCGGATCTGAACCGTGACGGCAAAGCGGGCTTTCGACCTGATTATCGCGGCCGCGATGCTGGCGGCGGCGTCGCCGATCATGCTGGTCGCCATGCTGGCGATCCGGGCGACGTCGCCCGGCCCCGCCATCTTCTCGCAAATCCGCGTCGGCCGGGGAGGGGCCCTCTTTGCCTGCCGCAAATTGCGCACGATGCATCGGGACACGCCGTCCTTGCCCACCCACGAGGCGCCGGCCAGTTCGGTCACCGCGGTCGGCAAGGTGCTGCGCGCAACCAAGATCGACGAGCTGCCGCAGCTCTGGAACGTGCTCAAGGGCGAGATGAGCCTTGTCGGCCCGCGCCCATGCCTGCCGAGCCAGACGGAGCTGATCGAACGGCGCAGGGAGCTGGGCGTGCTTGCCGCGCTGCCGGGCATCACCGGACTGGCGCAGATCAAGGGGATCGACATGTCGGATCCGAAACTCTGCGCCGAGACCGACGCCGCCTACCTCAGGGCTGCCTCGACCGGTCTTGATCTCAAGATATTGCTGGGTACGCTCTACCGCGCATAGAGCGTTTTCGCCGTTTCACCGTTTCACGCAAACGGCGAACCGCTCTATCTGTTTGTTTTGATGCATTCCGGACGGAAGGCTAATGCATGTCGCCCAGAAGTGTGCCGCGGTTCTGGGACAACGACATGCATCAAGACAAAGACCTAAAGCGCGTCGCCTGAATCCGGTTCAGCGCGACGCGCTTTAGGGCGAAGGCGCCGAGCCTGACCGCCTGCACTTTTCCTGGAATTGCTCTAACCGGCCTGTCGCGCCAGCTCCTCGAGCCGGCCGAGCGTGTCGGCTTCCGGCGTCCAGCCTTCCGAGGCCAGCAGCGACGGGTCGCAGATCTGCGTCGCCACCAAAGCTTGCCACGACGCCTGCCGGCCAAGCAGCGTGGCCACCAGCCGGAACGGCCAGGCCGGCGTGGGAAGAAGCCGGGCCGGCCGGCCGTATCCGCGCCGGAATGCGGCGACGATTTCAGACATCGCAACCGGCGAAGCATCGCCCAAAATGTAGGTCGGACGCGGCGGCATCGGACGGGTCAGCAGATGCGTCACAGCGCCGGCCACGGCGTCATTGGAGATGAGCGAGCGAACCGCCGTCAGAGCGGCCGCGGGCAGCGGCAAGCCGGTGGCTGCGAGCCGCATCAGCCCGCGCAGATTTCCCTTCATGCCTTGGCCATAGACCGGCGGCAGCCGCAGCGCCGTCGCACCGGTGCTTCCGGCGGCTGCAAAAGCCTCCAGCATTGCGATCTCACCTTCGCGCTTGGAGCGCCCGTAGGCGCATTGCGGGGCAGGGGGCGTGGCCTCGTCGATGGTGCCGCTGAAATCGGGCCCTACGACGGCGCGGATCGAGGAGAGATAGATGAAGCGCCCCGCGGTGCGCGTCGCCGCTGCCTGGGCGAGCCGTCCGGTCAGTGTCGCATTGACGGCTCGGAAGTCGGCTTCGCCGGCGCTGCGATCATTGTTGAGCGCCGCGCAGTGGACGACATGCGCCACATCGCCCATCAACGCCAGAAAGGCTTCCTCCGGCGCCTCGGCGCCAGGCAGCGCGACGACATCGTCCGCGCCCGTCGCTCGTTGCGGCAGGCGGGAGGCGATCCGTACGTCAAATCCGGCCTCGCGCAACCGGCTCACGACCCGGCGTCCAATGAGGCCCGTCGCGCCGGTGACCAGGACCTTCATGATCGCGGGCTGGCGCCCGGCGCCATGGCAGGCGCGCTTTTCCCGGTCGGCGCCACCGTGCGCCCGGACGCAAGGTAGGTTCCCGTGATCAGGAACACCATCAGCGTCGCGTCGAGAATATCGTGGCCGATAAGGATGCCGGTCATTCCGCCGGTGAGATAGGTAATGACCGTGACAAGGACCATCGTCGCGCCGAACCGCTCGACCGGATCGGCGCTGACGCGCAGCGTCCTTGCCGCGTTCCAGGCGGCAACGACGAAGATCGACGCGAGCGCCAACGCCCCCAGCAGGCCGGCCTCGACCAGCGCCGTCAGGAAGCCATTGTGGAAATGGCTGAAACCCTGGTTCAGGCCGAACTGGTCCTGAAAGCCCTGCTTCATCAGCGCCCGGCTGGCCGAAATGCCGTGGCCGAAAATCGGCATCTCGCGAAAGGCGCTGAAGCCCATTTCCCACATCGCCACGCGCAGGCCGAGCGCCGTCGAGTGGTCGCCATTGGCGTTCAGCGCATCCCAGTCGCTGACCAGGAAGTCGGTTCGATCGAGGATGACGCGAGAGCCGATGGCGCCGATCACCAGGGCGACCAGGACGCCGATCACCGCAAAGCGCGCCACGCTGGCGCTGGTGAACCGGCGGCGATTGACGAGAAGGACGACGATGCCGGCAATCGGCACGGCCACCCAGATCATGCGCGACGCCGAATAGACGACCGCCAGGGCTCCGGCCATCGCCGCCAGGACCAGCAGCTTCCAGCGCTTCTCGATGCCTGACAGCGCGCCGGCAAGGCACATCATCACGGCAAGGCAGGTAACGGTCGCGAAGACGATCGCGTTTCCGGCGCCGCCCTCGGCCCTTATGCCGAGCCAGTGATACTGGACGACGGCGATGGCCAGCGCACCGAAGCAGGCCGCGCAGCTTGCCGAAATGGCGATGCGTACCAGCGTGATCTTCTCGGTGATGCTCCAGGTCGAATAGGAGGCGGGGAAGAGCAGCAAGGTGATCAGCGGCAGGAACAACCGCAGATCGGCCGCCAGCGTACCGTTAACGATCGAAGCGACAAACATCGCGGCGCAATAGGCATAGATCGCCACCGTCAAGGCGAGCATCGGCCGGTCGATGTTGAAGCGCCGCCGCTTCGTGGCGAGCAGCATCGCGGACCACACACCACCGGCGTTGAAGGCGATGCTGACCAGCGACCCGAGCACCGGCGGCGAAAAAAAGCAGACGATCGAGAAATAGACGTTGATCTGTGCGGGAGTGAGGTGGCGCCGGAGCGTAGTGAACGGGTTCAAATGCTTTGCTTCGCAATTTCCAGCTTGCGCCCGGATCCGTGGAGCCGGCCGAAGGCCGCCTCGATGAACTCCGTTTGCCGCGCCTTGCCCGTTCCCCGAGCCCGTATAGCCGCTGGCGCTGTCCCACGATAGGGCGGTTGACGATGTTCCGACAAAAATCCTCGGCCCTGGCGAAGACCGGGCAACCGGGATCCCCGGAAGCTAAGAATTCCAAGCCACGGTTTTCCTCGCTTCGGCTTTCCAATGGCCCCGGCAGGATTTTCCGCTTTGCCGGCCTCGCTTGGAAAATTCGTTCTCTAATCACCCCGTGCCGTGCGGGTCTTGCATTGTTATCGCCAGCGCCGATCTGTTAGAACGCCCGCACGAAACAGTTTGTCCAAAGTGGAATTTGCGCCCGGGTGGCATGGAATTGCGCCTGCGATGCAAGATTTCCGCTCGACGGCACGAGAGAACGCTCGACAGTCCATGAATATCGCGCTCACGCATCTGCAGCGGCTCGAGGCCGAATCCATCCACATCTTCCGCGAGGTCGCGGCGTCCTTCTCCAAGCCGGTGATGCTTTATTCGGTCGGCAAGGATTCCTCGGTGCTGATGCATCTGGCGATGAAAGCCTTCTACCCCGCCAAGCCGCCTTTCCCGTTCCTGCATGTCGACACCACCTGGAAGTTCCGCGAGATGATCGCCTTTCGTGATCAGATGGCGCAGAAACTCGGCTTCGACCTGCTCGTCCATGTCAACGAGGATGGCGTTCGCGACGGCATCAATCCCTTCGACCACGGCTCCAACACCCACACCCACGTGATGAAGACGGTGGCGCTGCGCCAAGCGCTCGACAAATACGGCTTCGACGCCGCGTTCGGCGGCGCCCGCCGCGACGAGGAGAAGTCGCGCGCCAAAGAGCGCATCTTTTCCTTCCGCAACGCCCAGCACGCCTGGGACCCGAAGAACCAGCGGCCGGAAATGTGGAAGATCTTCAACACCCGCATCGCGCCGGGCGAGTCGATCCGCGTCTTCCCGCTGTCCAACTGGACCGAGCTCGACATCTGGCAGTACATCTTGCAGGAGAACATCCCGATCGTGCCGCTCTATTTCGCTAAAGCGCGGCCGGTGGTCGAACGTGACGGCATGTTGATCATGAAGGATGACGACCGCATGCAACTGCGTCCCGGCGAGGCGATCGAGAACCGCCTGGTGCGCTTCCGCACGCTGGGCTGCTACCCGCTGACCGGCGCCATCGAATCCGACGCCGATACGCTGGAGGCGATCGTCGGCGAGATGCTGACCGCCCGCACCTCGGAGCGCCAGGGCCGCCTCATCGACCGCGACGAGGCAGGCTCGATGGAAAAGAAGAAGCGCGAGGGTTATTTCTGATAATGCGCCACATCATGGCCAAGAGCCTCGCCCAGACCGATCAGATCCGCGACTATATGGCCGCGCAGGAGAAGAAGTCGCTGCTGCGCTTCCTCACCTGCGGCTCGGTGGACGACGGCAAGTCGACGCTGATCGGCCGGCTGCTCTCCGACACCAAGCAGATATTCGAGGATCAACTCGCCGCGCTCGAGAAGGATTCGCGCAAGCACGGCACCACCGGCGACGACATCGACTTCGCGCTGCTGGTCGACGGGCTGGAGGCGGAGCGCGAGCAGGGCATCACCATCGACGTCGCCTACCGCTTCTTCGCCACGCCGAAGCGCAAGTTCATCGTCGCCGACACGCCCGGCCATGAGCAGTACACGCGCAACATGGCGACCGGCGCCTCGACCGCCGATCTCGCCATCGTGCTGATCGACGCGCGCCAAGGTGTGCTGCGCCAGACCAGGCGCCATTCCATCATCGCCTCGCTGCTCGGCATCCGCCACATCGTGCTCGCCGTCAACAAGATCGACCTCGTCGGCTTCGACAAGGCCACGTTCGACCGGATCGTCGCCGACTACAGCGAGTTCGCCCAGCAACTGGGCTTCTTAAGCGTCGTGCCGATCCCGATGTCGGCGCGCTTCGGCGACAATGTCACCAACCGCTCGGAGCGCACGCCGTGGTATTCCGGGCCGTCGCTGATCGAGCATCTGGAAACGGTCTCTGTCGACGAGGCCGCAGTTGAACTGCCGTTCCGCTTCCCCGTCCAGTATGTGAACCGCCCGAACCTCGATTTCCGCGGCTTCGCCGGCACCGTTGCCTCGGGCACCGTCTCTGAAGGAGACGAGGTCGTCGTCGCCAAGTCGGGCAAGGCGTCGCGGGTCAAGCGCATCGTCGCGCAGGGCGGCGACCTCGGCCAGGCGGTCGCCGGCCAGGCGATCACGCTCGTTCTCGAGGACGAAGTCGAGGTGTCGCGTGGCAATCTGCTGGTGTCGCCGGCGGCACGTCCGCAGGTCGCCGACCAGTTCGCCGCCAACATCGTCTGGTTCGACGAGCAGGCGCTGCTGCCCGGCCGGTCCTATGTCCTGCGCACCGAGACCGACCAGGTCAGCGCCACCGTCACCGAGCTCAAGTACCGGGTCAACGTCAACGATTTCGCGCATGAGGCTGCGAAGTCGCTCGACATGAACGAGGTCGGCGTCTGCAACCTCTCGACGCGGGCGCCGATCGCCTTCGATCCCTTTGCGCAGAACCGTACCACCGGCGCCTTCATCCTGATCGACCGTATCACCAACGCCACCGTCGGCGCCGGCATGATCCTGCATTCGCTGCGCCGCGCGGAAAACATCCACTGGCAGTCGCTGGATGTCGGCAAGCGCGGCCGCTCGGACCTGAAGAACCAGCGCCCGGCCGTGTTCTGGTTCACCGGGCTTTCGGGTTCGGGCAAGTCGACCATCGCCAACCTGTTCGAGAAGAAGCTGTTCGCGTCCGGCCGCCACACCTACATCCTCGATGGCGACAACGTCCGCCACGGCCTCAACCGCGATCTCGGCTTCACCGACGCCGACCGGGTGGAGAACATCCGCCGCGTCGCCGAAGTAGCCAAGCTGATGGCCGATGCCGGGCTGATCGTCATCGTCTCCTTCATCTCGCCCTTCGCCGCCGAACGGCGCGTGGCGCGCGAGCTGATGGCCGAGGGCGAGTTCGTCGAGGTGTTCGTCGACACGCCGTTCGAGGAGTGCGCCCGCCGCGATCCGAAGGGCCTTTACGCACGCGCCTTGAGCGGCGAGATCAAGAATTTCACCGGCGTCGATTCGCCCTATGAGGCGCCGCAGAATCCCGAAATCCATCTCGAGACTCTCGGCAGGAGCCCGCAGGAGATGGCGGAAGCCCTGGAACACTGGCTGACCGAGCGAGACATTGCTGAAGAGCAGTATGACAATGGCGGCGGTATCTGACGACGAAACGATGCTGGGCGTCTTCGAGCGCCTGGCGCTGGACGCCGGGCGCGAGGTGATGCGCGTCTTCCACGAAGGCTGCGCCGTCGACAGAAAAGCCGACTCCTCGCCGGTAACCGAAGCCGACCGCGAAAGCGAGAAGATCATCCTTGCCGGCCTGCGCGCCGCCTATCCGGATATCCCTTGCGTGGCCGAGGAAGAGGTTGCGGCGGGCATCGCCACACCCGACCTCGACGGCGCGTTTTTCCTGATCGATCCGCTTGACGGCACCAAGGAATTCGTCAACCGCCGCACCGACTTCACCGTCAACATCGCGCTGGTGCGCCATGGCGTGCCGGAAGTCGGAGTCGTGTTCGCGCCGTGCACTGGACGCTTTTTCTCCGGTCGGCCCGGCAAGGCCGAGGCGCTGGACATCGACAGCGATTATCGCATTGCCGGTCGCCGCCCGATCGCCGTGCGGGAAGGCGCCACGCCGCTCGCCGTCGTCGCCAGCCGCTCGCATAATACGCCCGAGACGGACGCCTTCATCCGCGACCTCGGCGCCGCCGAGATCGTCTCTGTCGGCTCGTCGTTGAAATTCTGCCTGCTCGCCGCCGCCGAGGCCGACGTCTACCCGCGCTTCGGCCGCACCATGGAATGGGACACGGCGGCCGGTGACGCGGTGCTGCGCGCTGCCGGCGGCATGACGCGCACGCTGGACGGCGAGCCGCTGGTCTACGGCAAGCGCAACCAGGCCAGCGACAGCGATTTCGCCAATCCGCATTTTGTTGCGAGCGGGAAGAGCTCGGCTTAGGGCTTTGGTGATTGGCCGCCTCCGTCGCGTCGTCATCCTAGGGCGGAGCAAGGAGCGAAGCGACGCGCGCAGACCCTAGGATCCATTCCGTGACGCTAAGGCGTTGCAACGGCTCAGAATTCTGCTCCGCTACGCACTGCATGTGAGGTCACGGCATGGATCCTCGGGTCAAGCCCGAGGATGACGAAGCGGAAGCTCAGATACTCGGCGACGGCCAATGTCTGGATCAGAGCGGCCGTCGGAACGCGCGTTCCCAAAGGGAGCGTGCCCATTATTGGCCACCCACCTCACTAGGCGACCGAAGGACTTGCAGGCAGCACGACCACTTTCGTTCCGATGGGGACGCGCCTGTGAAGGTCCATGATGTCCTGATTGAGCAGGCGGATGCAGCCGGATGAGACCATCGTGCCGATGGTCCACGGCTCGACCGTGCCGTGAAGCCGGTAATACGTGTCTCGCCCATCGCGATAGAGATAGAGCGCTCGGGGGCCGAGTGGGTTGCCGCTGCCGCCCGGAAGGCCGTCCCTCAAGGGACCGTAGCGTTCCGGTTCGCGCGCGATCATACCGGGCGTAGGGCGCCATCCGGGCCACTCGGCTTTGCGTGCGATTGTCGCCTCGCCCTGAAAGTTGAATGCCTCCTGCTTGCCCACGCCGACGCCGTATCGCAGCGCTCGCCCACCTTCCATGACCAGATAGGCATATCGGGCTGCAGGATCGACGACGATGGTTCCGGGCCGTTCACCCGTCCGATAGGTCATTTCGCGACGAAGGAATTGCGACTTGACCCGTTTTAGGTCCACGGCCGGAACGGGGAACGGCTCGGTGTCGATGGCCGCATACATGGAAAGGTAGGAGGGATCGACACTCGGTTCAGAGGCAACGGATTGCGGCTGCTGGTTCGTCACACAACCAGCCAACGCAAATGGCACTCCAATTACAAAGCTACGTCTGTTGATGCTCATCCTTCTTCCGAAACCTCGCGCGAAGAGAAAAATCCTTATCGGATAGAACTGCATAGCGAAATTCGCGTCTATATGTTATGGCGTGATAAGAGCCATAACTAATGGATATTAAGTGGACATCGCCATTGCTCTGCGCGCCTTCGTGCGCACCGTCGAACGCGGCTCGGTCACAGCGGCGGCGCGCGACCTGGCGGTTTCCCAACCTGCCGTCACAAAGCACCTGCGCAATCTCGAGCGTCATGTCGGCGCGAGGCTCCTGGAGCGCTCGTCTCGCATCGTGCGGCCGACTCCACAGGGACAGGCGCTCTACGAGGCGAGCCGGGGGGCGCTCGCCACAATTGACGCAGCGCTGGAAGGCGTGCGGCGCGACATGGGCGCGGTGGAAGGCAACTTGCGCCTGCACGCTCCTTCATGCCTTGGCGCGAAGCATCTGCATCCGATTGTGATGGCCTTCCAGAGACGCTATCCGGCGGTCACAGTCGATCTGGTGTTGGAAAATCGTGACGTCGATCTCGTCTATGAGAACTTCGACCTCGCGGTGAAATACGGGCGTCCATCCAACCAGGACCTGATCATCCGTCAGCTCGGCCTGATCCGCCGCATTCTCGTCGCCGCGCCGACCTTCCTCGAACAGGTCGGGCCGATCAACACGCTCGAACGTCTGTCTGATGTCGCTGTCATCACCAGCGCCGCGTTGCTTTCGCCGCGTGATGTGCTGACGCTTCGTCGTCGGGATGGCGAAGCGGTCGACATCACGGTTCGCTCTATTCTGCGCACCAACAATGCCGATGTGATCGCTTCTACGCTGGTGCAAGGTCATGCAGCCGGCCCAGTCCAGCAACTTCTGGTGAACGAGGAACTGGCGGAGGGACGGCTTGTTCGTATTCTGTCAGACTATGAGGTCAGGCCGACCGAGGCATTTCTCGTCTATCCCTCCGTCCGCTTCATGCGACCGGTCGTCCGTGCCTTCACGGACTTCGCTGTTCCCGCGCTGCGTGCGGTCGACGGGATAACAGTAAACGAGCCGCCTGCTGGCCAAGTGGAGAATCCGGCCAGCCTTCGGCGGGATGAATTCGCGGATTGAACCTCCGCTTGGGGTGAATGCGCCATCCGCGTGCCTCAATCAGGCCGGAACGATGCTCCCGCATAGCCAATCTTGGTCATACAATGCGCACGAGCGAGATGGCTTTCCCAACAGTGGCGCGTGTGATGCCAACGCTTGCCCAGTAAAACTCTCAAATCTCCAGGGTCAGCAAATGTCTGTCTCGGTCAAAACCTGCCCGAGGATGACGAAGGCGCTGTTTAAGCCGCCGCTACATGCGCCGAATTCGACCCGATGTAATTGCGGATCGTCTCGATGATGCGGTCCTGGTCGGCTTCGCTGAGATAGGCGTGCATCGGCAGGCAGAGGATCTGCTTCGGCAGCTCTTCCGAGACGGCGAGGCCGGTCGGCGTGCGCGGATAACCCTTGTAGGCGACCTGCTCATGCAGCGGCTTCACATAATAGATCACCGACGGAATGCCTTTTTCGCCGAGATGCGCCTTCAGCCCGTCGCGTTTCGGCGTCTCGATCGCATACTGCGCCCAGGCCGAGCGGCCGTGGCCAAGATTGCGCGACGCCTTGACGATGTCGCCAAGCCCTTTGGCGTAGCGGCCGGCTGCCGCCTGGCGCGCCACCATCTCGTCCTCGAGGATGGCGAGCTTCTCGATCAGGATCGCCGCCTGCAGCGTGTCGAGGCGCGAATTGATGCCGACGCGGACATTGTCATACTGCGTCTCGCCCTTGCCGTGGAAGGCGAAGGATCTGAGCTTGTCGGCGAGCACACCGTCATTGGTGAACATCGCGCCGCCGTCGCCATAGCAGCCGAGCGGCTTGGCAGGGTAAAAACTGGTCGAGCCGACATGGCCGAAGGCGCCGCACATCGTGCCGTCGGCGGAACCGCCCATCGACTGGGCGGCGTCCTCGATCACCAAGAGGTTCTCGCGCTTGGCGATCGCCATGATCGCCTCGTAATCGGCGGAGAGGCCGAACAGGTCGACCGGGATGATCGCCTTCGGCTTCAGCCGGCCTTCCTTCTTGATCATCTCGATCGCCGCCTCAAGGCTGGCGGTATCGATATTGTAGGTGTCGCGGTCGACGTCGACGAAGACCGGCTCGGCCTTGGCAAGCGCCACCACTTCGGCGGTGGCGGCGAAAGTGAAGCTCGGCACGAACACCGCATCGCCCGGGCCGATGCCGGCCGCAAACAGCGGCAGCAGCAGCGCATCGGTGCCGTTGGCGCAGGCGACCACATGCTTGACGCCGATATAGGCCGCGAGCTTGTTTTCGAATTCGGTGACCTGCGGCCCGAGGATGTAGCGGCCGTCCTCGACGACGTGGTCGATAGCGGCTTTCAGCCGGTCGCGGATACGTTCGCGCTGCGCGCCAAGATCGATGAACTGCATGTCGGCCTCGAATGGATTTCAAAAGAGTGCCGGAGCCTGCTTTGTGCGTCCCGACGGACGCACGTCGCTCCAACATAGACCGGGCCGCTGGTAACAGACTTGGCGCGGCTGAGAAAGCCGGCCGGGTCCGAGGCAAATTGCTTATGTGTCGCAGCCTGTTACCGGTTTTGCCGGCGCAATGGCTGAAAAAGCCGGAAATCCGAGCTTTGCAAGGCGTTTTCGGCCTCTTTTATCGCAGCGTCCCGTTGTCGGGAAACATAAAGTGATCGGCCGGGGAGGGCGGTTTGTGCCCAATCCGGTAGCGGATCACGCGATTTCGTGCCGCCAGGGCGGGTTGGCGCCGGCCCGCGAAACCGTCACTGCGGCCGCCTTGGCGCCGAGCTCCAGCGCCTTGCGGATCGCGTCTTCCGGCAGGCTGCCGATCGCCGCCTTGGTGAGCAGGCCCTGCTCGTGCAGCGATGCCAGAATGCCGGCATTGAACGTGTCGCCGGCGCCGACCGTGTCGACCACCTTGACCTTCTGCGGCATGACCGTGACCTTGTGCGTCTTGCTGTAGCCGACGGCGCCTTCGCTGCCACGGGTGACGACGATCAGCTTCGGCCCGCGATCCAGCCAGTTGCGCACGACATCCTCATGCGAGCCGGCCTCGTCGAACCATTTGAGGTCCTCGTCCGAGAGCTTGACGATGTCGGCCATCGCCATCATCTCGCGAATGCGCCGCAGATGCTTGGCCTTGTCCGGGATGAAGTTCGGCCGGATGTTGGGGTCGAGCATCATCACCCGGCTCTCGTGCTCGCGCAGCATGAATTCCTCATAGGCCGATCCCGCCGGCTCCGAGATCAGGCTGATGGCGCCGAACAGCATCGCCTCGATCTCGGTGCCCAGTTTCGGCAGGTCCTCGACGGTCAGCATGCGCCCGGCGGTATTCTCGTCATAGAAGGTGTAGGTCGCCTGGCCGTTGGTGAGCCGCACGAAGGCGAGCGTCGTCGGACGCGGCGAGGTATGCGCATAAGTGGAGCTCACCTTGCTCGCCCC
Source organism: Mesorhizobium sp. Arg314 (assembly GCF_053714275.1). Taxonomy (NCBI): domain Bacteria; kingdom Pseudomonadati; phylum Pseudomonadota; class Alphaproteobacteria; order Hyphomicrobiales; family Phyllobacteriaceae; genus Mesorhizobium; species Mesorhizobium sp. Arg314. Next base: position 44,943 of record NZ_JBSKBP010000029.1, read on the forward strand.
CAGCGCCTCGCGGAACTGGCCGCCGAACAGGTCGGAGGAGAGGCCTGAGAAGAAGCCTGCCGGGGCCCCGAGCCGGCCGAGAGCGATCGCCGAGTTGAACACCGCGCCGCCGACATAGGGCGCGAACGCCGCTTCGCCTTCCGTCGTCGTACGCGGCAGCATGTCGATCAGGGCTTCGCCACAGCAAAGGATCATGTCGTCTTGGTCTCCGGCGGATGGATCACGCCTTTGCGGATGATGATGTTGGCGTAGAGCCTGGGTTCGCTGGTCGCCACGATGGCGTGCGCGGCCTTGACGCGTGCATAGAAGTCAGGCCCGGCCAGCGCAACCACCTTGTGGCCCGGCGCGCGCCTGGCGCAAACCTCTTCCATCTCATGGTGCACAGCGTCGGCCAGCGCCGGGTCGCCCTGCACCGAGGCACGGAACAAAGCCTCCGGCACCGCCCCATCCACCGGCAGTACGGTGAGCACGGCGTCGAGGACGGCAATGACATGGTGGCCGTCCGCGCGGATCAGCCGCCGCGCCTGTTCCTCGGCCGGATAATTGCCGTCGACGATGGCGATCTCGTCGCCATGGCCCATTGCCCGCAGCGTAGCCAGAAGCTGCGGGCCGAGCAGCGACGGGATGCCGATCAGCATGGTCAGGCGCTCCTGGAGATCGAGGTCGGTCCGATCAGGAAGCGCTCGGACAGCGGCAGGCTGGCGCCGCCCAGCGCCCGCGCATGGATGCCCACGGTTCCTTCGCGCACCACGGGCAGCTTCAGCCCTTCGGCGTCGATGCCTGCAATGGCTTGCCTGATTGCCTCGACAAGCCGGCGCCGAACATCGAGCGGCATCCAGCCGTCGATCACCGCCGCTTCGAAATCGATGACCGACGAGGCCGCGACAATGGCATAGGCGAGTGCCCGCGAGGCGCTGGCGATCCAGTCGTCGAGCTCGGCGCCGATATCGCCCCATTCCTGCGGTGAGGTCCAAAGGTATGAGCCGTCGATGCCCTTGGCGCTGAGCGCCTTTTCCAGGATGGCTATCGAGGCGACGTCGATAAGCTGCGTCGGCTTGCCGTCCGGTCCAGGGACTGGCATCGAGCCCAGCGCGCCGGCATTGCCGGTCGGTCCGCCGAACAGGCGGCCGTTGAGCACGATGCCGCCGCCGGCAAAGGCGCCGATGTAGAAATAGACAAAGTCGCGCGCCGCACCCGCCTGGCCGAAAACGAGCTCGGCGCCGCAGGCGGAGGTGGCGTCGTTTTGCAGATAGACCGGAAAGTCGCACTGCGCCTGGATGTCGGCACGGATGTCGCGATGGCGCCATTCGTCCATGATCTCGCGCGGCGCGCCGGCGGTGTCGGCCCAGCTCCAAAGCTCGAACGGCATGGCGATGCCGAGGCCGGCAATGCGCTTGTCCTGCACCGGCGTCAGTTCGCCGCGCATCGTCTTGATACCCGCGCTGACAAACTCGACGGTCTCGCGCGGCGCGGGATAGCGATAGGAATGCTGCAGCATGGCGCGCACATTGCCGAGAAAGTCGATCAGCACCAACTCGGCGCTGCGGCGGCCGATCTTGAGGCCGATGAAAAAGGCGCCTTCCGCGTTGAGCGCCATCGGGATCGAAGGCTGGCCGATCTTGCCGCGCAACGGCGCCTGGCGCACGAGCAGCTTGTCTTCCTCGAGCTCGCGCATGATGACCGACACGGTCTGGGCCGAAAGCCCGGTCATGCGCGCAATGTCGGATTTGGCCAGGCTGCCATGCTGGCGCACCAGGGACAGCACGAGCCGCTCATTGTGGTCGCGCATGCCGCTTTGGTTGGTGCCGCGATGCATGCGGCTCTCCACGGCCTCGGGCGTACCGTGCCTCGCAATGCCGGTCTCCACCCCTGTTCCTCCCGTCAGTTTCCCTAGATGGCTTTTCGTTCAGAATGAGTGAACGACGCAAGCCTGTCAATAATAAATAAGAGTGATTTAATTATTGACAGCTGCCTCGGACTGGTGTTCTTTGAGCTGGCGTCCACGCTGGGAGAAATGGTTGGATGCACTTGAGGCGCCGGGTGGCCGGCGTCCGGAATGGTTCCACTGGGAGGAAAATCGTGACCAAGAAATCACTGCTTAAGTCCACCGTGTTCGCGGCGGCCGGGTTGGGCCTGATGGCGTTCGCCTCGTCCGCATCGGCCGCCGGCGTCGGTGCCTGCCTGATCACCAAGACCGACACCAATCCCTTCTTCGTCAAGATGAAAGAGGGCGCGACAGCCAAGGCCAAGGAGCTCGGCGTTACCCTTAAGACCTATGCCGGCAAGATCGACGGCGACAGCGAAAGCCAGGTCGCGGCGATCGAAAGCTGCATCGCCGACGGCGCCAAGGGCATCTTGATAACCGCCTCCGACACCAAGGGCATCGTGCCGACTGTGAAGAAGGCACGTGACGCCGGCCTGCTGGTGATCGCGCTCGACACGCCGCTCGATCCGATCGATGCCGCCGACGCGACTTTCGCCACCGACAATCTGGAAGCCGGCAAGCTGATCGGCGCCTGGGCCGCCGCCACGCTCGGCGACAAGGCCAAGGACGCCAAGATCGGCTTCCTCGACCTCACCCCCTCGCAGCCGACTGTCGACGTGCTGCGCGACCAGGGCTTCATGATGGGCTATGGCATCGACGTGAAGGACCCCAACAAGATCGGCGACGAGGTCGATCCGCGCATCGTCGGCCATGACGTCACCAACGGCAACGAGGAGGGCGGCCGCAAGGCGATGGAGAACCTTCTGCAGAAGGACAACACCATCAACGTCATCCATACAATCAACGAGCCCGCTGCCGTCGGCGCCTACCAGGCGCTCAAGGCCGTCGGCCTGGAAAAGCAGGTGCTGATCGTTTCGGTCGACGGCGGCTGCCCCGGCGTGAAGTCGGTGACCGAAGGCGTGATCGGCGCCACCTCGCAGCAATATCCGCTGCAGATGGCGGCGCTCGGCATCGAGGCGATCGCCGCTTTCGCCAAGGACGGCACGAAGCCGAAGCCGACCGCAGGCAAGAACTTCTTCGACACCGGCGTCAATCTCGTCACCGACAAGCCTGCCAAGGGCGTCAAGTCGATCGACACCAAGGAAGGCCTCGCCAAGTGCTGGGGCTGATGGCTGCCTGACAGCCAGCAACAAACCTGACGGCCGGGGGCTTGATCCCCGGTCGCTTCGGGTGGACGATGTGTCACTGAAAACGCGAATAATCCCGGCAGCAGACCGGAAAGGCGTGGACGGGCGTCGGCTGGTGGCCGGAGCCCAGGGGAGAAAACATGGCTCAAGCTCAGGAATTCGAGAAGGTCCTCTCGGGCAGCGACACGAGTGTTGCGGCATTTGACGAGCACAAATCGGCCGTCAAGCGTGCCCAGCATTTCCTGCACTCCACGCCGGCCGCGGTGCCGCTGATCGTGCTGGTTCTGTCCATCATCATCTTCGGCATCGCCATCGGCGGCCGTTTCTTTTCATCCTACACGCTGACGCTGATCCTGCAGCAGATCGCCATCGTTGGCATCCTCGGCGCCGCGCAGACGCTGGTCATACTGACCGCCGGCATCGACCTGTCCATCGGCGTCATCATGGTCATTTCGGCGGTGATCATGGGCAATTGCGCGGTCACCTACGGTATGCCGGCCTTGGTCGCCGTGGCCATCGGGCTCGCCGCCGGCGCCGCCTGCGGGCTGCTCAACGGGCTGCTGGTCGCCTATATGAAGTTGCCGCCGTTCATCGTCACGCTCGGCACCTGGAACATCGTCATGGCCACCAACTTCATCTATTCGGCCAACGAAACGATCCGCGACACCGACGTCGACACTCAGGCGCCGCTGCTGCATCTGTTTGCCCTGAGTTTCAGGGTCGGATCGGCGGTGCTGACGGCCGGTGTCATTGCCATGGTCCTGCTGGTGATGCTCCTGTGGTACGTGCTTAACCACACCGCCTGGGGCCGCCACGTCTACGCTGTCGGCGACGATCAGGAGGCAGCGAAACTGTCGGGCATCCAGACCAAGAAAGTGCTTATGACGGTCTACACCCTGGCCGGGCTGATCGCGGCCTTCGCGGCCTGGGTCTCCATCGGCCGAAACGGTTCGGTTTCGCCGTCCGCCGCCGTTACCGACTACAATCTGCAGGCCATCACCGCGACGGTGATCGGCGGCATCTCGCTCTTTGGTGGCCGCGGCTCGATCCTCGGCACGCTGTTCGGCGCCATGATCGTCGGCGTCGTCTCGATGGGCCTCAACATGCTCGGCGCCGACCCGCAGTGGAAAGTGCTGCTCACCGGCGTGCTGATCATCGGCGCCGTGGCGATCGATCAATGGATCAGAAAGGTTTCGGCATAGTCATGACCATGGAACCCATCCTCACCGCCCGCGGTCTGGTCAAGCGATATGGCCGCGTCACGGCCCTCGACAATGCCGATTTCGACCTCTATCCGGGCGAAATACTTGCCGTTATCGGCGACAACGGCGCCGGCAAGTCATCGCTTATCAAGGCAATCTCCGGCGCGGTCGTGCCCGATGAAGGTGAAATCAGGCTTGAAGGCAAACCAGTAGCCTTCAAGTCACCGATGGAGGCCCGGGAAGCCGGCATCGAGACTGTTTACCAGAACCTGGCGCTGTCGCCGGCACTGTCGATCGCCGACAACATGTTCCTGGGTCGTGAGATACGCAAGCCGGGTCCGCTCGGCAGCTGGTTGCGGATGCTCGACCGTCCTGCGATGGAAAAGCGCGCCCGCGACAAACTCACCGAACTCGGCCTGATGACCATCCAGAACATCAGCCAGGCGGTGGAGACACTCTCGGGCGGCCAGCGCCAGGGTGTGGCGGTGGCGCGCGCTGCCGCCTTCGGCAGCCGCGTGGTGATCATGGACGAGCCGACAGCCGCACTTGGCGTCAAGGAAAGCCGCCGCGTCCTGGAGCTGATCCTCGACGTCAAGAAGCGCGGCCTGCCGATCGTTCTCATCTCACACAACATGCCGCATGTCTTCGAGGTGGCCGATCGCATACACATCCACCGGCTCGGACGGCGTCTCTGCGTGGTCGACCCCAAACAGATCTCCATGTCGGATGCCGTTGCCCTCATGACTGGTGCCAAGAAGCCGCCGGAAGACGCGCTGGCGGCCTGATCTCCGTCCACGGGCAAGTTGCCGCAGGAGAACCAGATGACAGAGCGATCTCAATCGATTGAATGTATGCTGCAATGCAGTAAGGTGGGGTAGGAGGAACGGCGAAAGCCGGTATGATCGTGGCAACATCACGAGAGGCAGCATGACGCGCGCTATGACGACCGAAGCCCCCGCTCTCGACAATCCAGATCCCAAGACCCTCGCCGAAGAGGTCTTGATGTCGCTCAAATACCGGGTCGGCAAGGACACCACCGTCGCCACGCCCTATGACTGGCTGACGGCCTCGATCAAGGTGGTGCGCGACCGCATCGTCGATCAGTGGATGCAGGCGACCAAGGAAGCCTACGACCAGCAGGAAAAGCGCGTCTATTACCTCTCGCTCGAATTCCTGATCGGGCGCCTGATGCGCGACGCCTTCTCCAATCTCGGCCTGATGGACAACATGCGCGAGGCGCTGTCCTCGCTCGGCGTCGACCTCGACCTGATCGCGGGCCTCGAACCGGACGCAGCGCTCGGCAATGGCGGCCTCGGCCGTCTCGCCGCCTGCTTCATGGAAAGCATGGCGACCGTCGATATCCCGGCCCATGGCTATGGCATCCGCTACGCCAACGGCATGTTCCGCCAGGAAATCCAGGGGGGCTGGCAGGTCGAGCTGCCGGAGACCTGGCTCGATCACGGCAATCCTTGGGAGTTCGAGCGGCGCGAGCGCTCCTTCGAGGTCGGCTTCGGCGGCTCGGTGGAATCGATCACCTCCAAGGACGGCCGGCTTGAACGCCACGTCTGGAAGCCGACCGAGCATGTGCTGGCCGTCGCTTACGACACGCCGGTGGCCGGCTGGCGCGCCAACCGCGTCAACACGCTCAGGCTCTGGTCCGGCATGCCGATCGACCCGATCCTGCTCGACAAGTTCAATGCCGGCGACCATATCGGCGCGCTGGCCGAAAGCAACAAGGCCGACGCGCTGTCGCGCGTGCTCTATCCGGCCGACTCCCACATGGCCGGCCAGGAACTGAGGCTGCGGCAGGAGTATTTCTTCTCGACCGCCTCGCTGCAGGACATCGTCCAGCGCCATCTCAGCCAGTATGGCGATCTGAAATCGCTGCCCGACAAGGCCGCGATCCACCTCAACGACACCCATCCCGCGGTCGCCGTGCCGGAACTGTTGCGGCTTCTGATGGATGTCCACGGCATGGACTTCGACCAGGCCTGGGACATCACCAAGCGCACCTTCGGCTACACCAACCACACGCTGCTTCCCGAGGCGCTGGAGAGCTGGCCGGTTCCGCTGTTCGAGCGCTTGCTGCCGCGCCACATGCAGATCGTCTACGCCATCAATGCGCAGGTGCTGCTCGAGGCCCGCGCGACCAATCAGTTTTCGGGTGAGCAGATCGCCCGGATATCGCTGATCCAGGAAAATGGCGACCGCCGCGTACGCATGGGCAATCTGGCCTTCGTCGGCTCGCATTCGATCAACGGCGTTTCGGCTTTGCACACCGAGCTGATGAAGGAGACGGTGTTCGCCGACCTCCACAAGCTCTATCCCGATCGCATCAACAACAAGACCAACGGCATCACGCCCAGGCGCTGGCTGATCCAGTGCAATCCGGGCTTGACCTCACTTGCCCGCGAGGCGATCGGCGGTCGCTTCATGGATGACATCGAGGCGATCAAGGATCTCGATCCCCTGGCCGAAGATGCTGCTTTCCGGGAAAAATTCGCCGGTGTGAAGCGGCAGAACAAGGCGCGACTCGCCAACCTTGTCGCCGACCGGCTCGGCATCAGGCTCGACCCGTCGGCGTTGTTCGACATCCAGGTCAAGCGCATCCACGAATACAAGCGTCAGCTGCTCAACATCCTGGAGGCGATCGCGCTCTACGACCAGATCCGCTCGCATCCCGAGCGGGACTGGATGCCGCGCGTGAAATTCTTCGGCGGCAAGGCGGCGCCCAGCTACCACAACGCCAAGCTGATCATCAAACTGGCCAACGACGTCGCAAAGGTCATCAACGGCGATCCGTCGGTGCGCGGCCTGCTGAAGGTTGTGTTCGTGCCGAACTACAATGTCAGCCTGGCCGAGGTGCTGATGCCGGCCGCCGACCTCTCCGAGCAGATCTCGACCGCCGGCATGGAGGCCTCGGGCACCGGCAACATGAAGTTCGCGCTGAATGGCGCGCTGACCATCGGCACGCTCGACGGCGCCAATGTCGAGATCAAGGAACATGTCGGCGACGACAACATCTTCATCTTCGGTCTCACCACCGCGGAGGTCGCCGACCGGCGCGACAATGGCTACAATCCGCGTGGGGTCATCGAAGGGTCCCCTGAACTGGCGCAGGCTGTCGCGGCAATCTCCTCCGGCGTCTTCTCGCCCGACGATCCGGGTCGCTATCGCGACCTGATGAACGGCCTTTACCAAAGCGACTGGTTCATGGTGGCGGCAGATTTCGATTCCTACGCTGCCTGCCAGCGCGAGGTCGACGCCGTCTGGCGCAACAGCCCCGACTGGTACGCGCGCGCCATCCGCAACGTCGCCCGCGTCGGCTGGTTCTCGTCCGATCGTACAATTCGCCAATATGCGAAAGAAATCTGGAACGTGCCCGTCTGATGTGATTGCATGAGGTCACGAACAATGTGGTGCATGCCGACCAAAAGTGCATAGCGGCTTTGGGGCAACGGCATGCACAAATGAGATAGTTGCCCGGGGAGGGAACACCGCCTGATGAGGAAGCCGCGCGCGACCGCTGCGACAAGCGGGCCGGACGGACTGGCGCCAGCCGGCGATGTCGCGGCGATTGTCGCCGGAACGCATGGCGATCCTTTCGCGGTTCTGGGCGTGCAGGAAGCCGACAAGGTTTTCGTCGCCCGCTGCTTCGTGCCCAACGCCGAATTCGTCACAGCCTATACGCTGACCGGCAAGGAAGTCGGCGAGCTCTCGCGCCGCGACGATGCCGGCTTCTTCGAGGGCAAGGTCTCGATCCGCAAGCGCCAGCCGCTGCGCTATCACGCCAAGAATGCCGGCGGCGACTGGTGGCTGACCGATCCCTATTCCTTCGGCCCGGTGCTCGGACCGATGGACGATTACTATATGGCCGAGGGCTCGCATCTGAGGCTGTTCGACAAGCTCGGCGCTCACCTTGTCGATCATGAGGGCGCGAGCGGTGTGCATTTCGCCGTCTGGGCGCCCAACGCCAGGCGCGTCTCCGTGGTCGGCGCCTTCAACGACTGGGACGGCCGCCGCCACACCATGCGAGACCGCAAGGACACCGGCATCTGGGAGTTGTTCATTCCCGACCTCGGCGCCGGCAAGCCCTACAAATTCGAGATCATCGGGCCCGACGGCGTGCGCCTGCCGCTCAAGGCCGATCCGTTCGCCTTCGAGTCGGAGTTGCGCCCGGCGACCGCCTCGGTGACGGCGCCGCCGCTGGCGCATCAGTGGGGCGACGAGGCGCATCGCAGCTACTGGCGCAAGGCCGATCCGCGGCGTGAGGCGATGTCGATCTACGAGGTCCATGCCGGCTCCTGGCAGCGCCGCGACGACGGCACTTTCCTCTCCTGGGACGAGCTTTCCGCGCGGCTGATCCCATACGCGGTCGACACCGGCTTCACCCATATCGAGTTCCTGCCGATCTCGGAGCACCCCTACGATCCGTCCTGGGGTTACCAGACCACCGGCCTCTACGCCCCGACCGCCCGCTTCGGCGATCCGGACGGCTTCGCCCGCTTCGTCGACGGCGCGCATCGCGCCGGCGTCGGCGTCATCCTCGACTGGGTGCCGGCGCATTTCCCGGTCGACGAGCACGGGCTTGTCCATTTCGACGGCACCGCGCTCTATGAGCATGCCGATCCGCGCCAGGGCTTTCATCCCGACTGGAACACGGCGATCTACAATTTCGGCCGCCGCGAGGTGGTGTCGTTCCTGGTCAACAACGCGCTGTTCTGGGCCGAAAAATACCATGTCGACGGCCTGCGCGTCGACGCGGTCGCTTCCATGCTTTACCTCGATTATTCGCGCAAGGCGGGCGAGTGGATCCCCAACGAGAAGGGTGGGCGCGAGAACCTGCAGGCCGTCAGCTTCCTGCAGAAGATGAACAAGGAACTCTACGGCCACCATCCCGGCGTGATGACGATCGCCGAGGAATCGACCTCATGGCCGAAAGTGTCGCGGCCCGTGCACGAAGGCGGCCTCGGCTTCGGCTTCAAGTGGAACATGGGCTTCATGCACGACACGCTGGAGTACCTCTCCAAGGAGCCGCTCTTCCGCAAGCACCACCACAACGACATCACCTTCGGCCTGATCTACGCCTTCTCCGAAAATTTTGTGCTGCCGCTCTCGCATGACGAGGTCGTGCACGGCAAAGGCACGCTGCTCAACAAGATGGCCGGCGACGACTGGCAGAAATTCGCGACGCTGCGCGCCTATTACGCCTTCATGTGGGGCTATCCCGGCAAGAAGCTGCTGTTTATGGGCCAGGAATTCGCCCAGCGCCGCGAATGGAGCGAGGAACGCGCGCTCGACTGGAACCTGCTCGAATTCGCGCCGCACCGCGGCGTCTGGCAGACGGTGCGGGACTTGAACTACCTCTACCGCTCGCGCCCGGCGCTGCACGCGCGCGACTGCGAGCCGGAGGGCTTCTCCTGGCTGATCGTCGACGACCGCGACAACTCGGTCTTTGCCTGGCTGCGCAGCGCGCCGGACGGCAACCCGATCGCCGTCATCTCCAATTTCACGCCGGTGCCGCGCGAGAACTATCGCGTGCCGCTGCCGAAGGCGGGAAAGTGGCGCGAAATCATCAATACGGATGCTGCCGTCTATGGCGGCTCCGGCATGGGCAATGGCGGCACGGTCGAAGCGAGCGGGGAAGGGGGCGGCGCATCGGCGACGATGCTTCTGCCGCCGCTGTCGACGATCATGCTGGAATTCGTCGCGGACTGAAGCAGATGATGTCTCACCTTGCTGAAGTTTTGGTCCGGGGCAGCTTGTTTGGGAGGGTAACAAAATGGCAGAGATCAAGAGAACCCAGCCGCTGGCACGCGATGCCATGGCCTATGTGCTGGCCGGCGGCCGCGGCAGCCGCCTCAAGGAGCTGACCGACCGGCGTGCCAAGCCCGCCGTCTATTTCGGCGGCAAGACGCGCATCATCGATTTCGCGCTCTCCAATGCGCTCAATTCCGGCATCCGCCGCCTCGGCGTCGCCACCCAGTACAAGGCGCATTCGCTGATCCGCCACCTGCAGCGCGGCTGGAACTTCCTGCGGCCCGAGCGAAACGAGAGCTTCGACATCCTGCCCGCATCGCAACGCGTTTCGGAAACGCAGTGGTATGAAGGCACGGCCGACGCCGTCTACCAGAACATCGACATCATCGAGGCCTATGGGCCCGAATACATGGTCATCCTCGCCGGCGACCACATCTACAAGATGGATTACGAACTGATGCTGCGCCAGCATGTGGATGCCGGCGCCGATGTCACCGTCGGCTGCCTGGAAGTGCCGCGCATGGAGGCGACCGGCTTCGGCGTCATGCATGTCGACAAGAAGGACAACATCATCGCTTTCGTCGAAAAGCCGGCCGATCCGCCCGGGATTCCGGACAAGCCGGAATTCGCCCTGGCCTCGATGGGCATCTACGTGTTCAAGACCAAGTTCCTGATGGAGCAGCTGCGCCGCGACGCCGCCGAGCCCGGCTCCAGCCGCGACTTCGGCAAGGACATCATCCCCTACATCGTCCAGCACGGCAAGGCGATCGCCCATCGCTTCGCCAAGTCCTGCGTGCGCTCCTCGCATGAGTCCGAGCCCTATTGGCGCGACGTCGGAACGGTGGATGCCTATTGGGAAGCCAATATCGACCTCACCGACATCACGCCCGAGCTCGACCTCTACGACCGCGACTGGCCGATCTGGACCTATGCCGAATTGAAGCCGCCGGCAAAGTTCGTGCATGACGAGGACGGCCGCCGCGGCGAGGCGATCTCTTCGCTGGTGTCGGGCGACTGCATCGTCTCCGGCGCCACGCTGCGCCGCAGCCTGATTTTCACCGGCGCGCGCATCAATTCTTATTCCAAGCTTGAGGAGGTGGTGATGCTGCCCGACGTCCAGGTCGGCCGCAACGCGCGCCTCAAGCGCGTCGTCATCGATCACGGTGTGCAAATCCCGGAGGGACTGGTGGTCGGCGAGGATCCGGCGCTCGACGCCAAGCGCTTTCGCGTTTCGGAGAAGGGCATCTGCCTGATAACGCAGGATATGATCAACAAGCTGTCGACCTGATAAGGTCGATCAACAAGCTGTCGACCTGATAAGGTCGATCAGCAGGTTGTCAATCTGATCAGCAAGCTGTCAATTTGATCGTCCAATCACCAAGTTGTCACTTTAGCAGTGGATCGTTAGGCGCATGCAGGTTCTCTCGGTCACGCCCGAAATCTTTCCGCTGATCAAGACCGGCGGGCTTGCCGACGTGACCGGCGCCTTGCCGATCGCGCTTGGCCCCAAGGGCGTGGCGATGCGCACGCTGGTACCCGGCTATCCTGTGGTGATGGCGGCCTTCACCAAGAAGAAGGCCGTCTACCAATATCCGCTGCTGCAGGGCGGCAAAGCGTCGATCCATGCCGTCAAGATCGGCGACCTCGACCTCTTCGTTTTGGACGCGCCGCATCTCTTCGATCGCCAGGGCGGCCCGTACGGCACCGCTTCCGGCGCCGACTGGCCGGACAATTGGCGCCGCTTCGCGGCGCTCAGCCAGGCCGGCGGCGACATTGCCGGCGGCGCCATCTCCGGCTACCAACCCGACATCGTGCATGCCCATGACTGGCAGTCGGCGATGACGCTAGCCTATATGCGCTACGGCAAGGCGGTCGGCGTGCCGTCATTGATCACCGTGCACAACCTTGCCTTCCAGGGCCAGTTCGGCGCCGGCATCTTCGGCGAGCTCGGCCTGCCGGCCGTCGCCATGCAGCTCGACGGCGTCGAATATTATGGCGGCGTCGGCTATCTGAAGGCAGGCCTCCAGGCCGCCTGGGCGATTACCACGGTGAGCCCGACCTATGCGCAGGAAATCCGCTCGCCGGAATTCGGCATGGGCCTCGACGGGCTGATCAACATGCGCGCCACCGATCTCCACGGCATCGTCAACGGCATCGATGTCGACATCTGGAACCCCGAGACGGACAAGCATCTGGTTGCCAAATATTCCGCCGATACGCTTCAGGCGCGCCACCTCAACCGCAAGGCGGTCGAGGATCGCTTCAGCCTCGAGGTCGACGGCAGTCCGATCGTCTGCGTCGTCAGCCGGCTGACCTGGCAGAAGGGCATGGACATTCTGGCCGCGGTCGTCGACGGCATCGTCGCCGCCGGTGCGCGGCTGGCGATCCTGGGCTCGGGCGACGCCGGCCTCGAAGGCTCGCTGCTCGCCGCCGCCGCCCGCCATCGCGGCCGAGTCGGCGTCGTCGTCGGTTACGACGAGGGGCTTTCGCACGTCATGCAGGGCGGCTGCGACGCCATCGTCATCCCTTCCCGCTTCGAGCCCTGCGGGCTGACCCAGCTCTATGGCCTGCGCTATGGCTGTGTGCCGGTCGTCGCCCGCACCGGCGGCCTCGCCGACACCATCATCGACGCCAATGAAGCTGCGTTGACAGCCGGTGTCGCCACCGGGTTCCAGTTCTCGCCCAACAATGGCGGCGCGATGCTGCATGCCATCCAGCGTCTGGTCGAGCAGCATCAGCGGCCGGCGACCTGGGCCTGGATCCAGCGCCAGGGCATGAAGGCCGATGTCTCGTGGGACAAGAGCGCCGAAAAATACGTCGAACTCTATCGCTTGCTGCTTTCGAAAAGGGCTGCCTGAGGCATGATAAAAACCGTCCCCACCAAACCCTATACCGACCAGAAGCCAGGCACCTCCGGCCTGCGCAAGAAGGTGCCGGTCTTCCAGCAGGAGCACTATGCCGAGAACTTCATCCAGTCGATCTTCGATGCGCTGGACGGGTTTCAGGGCAAGACGCTGGTGATCGGCGGCGACGGCCGCTTCTACAACCGCGAGGTCATCCAGAAGGCCATCGCAATCGCCGCCGGCAACGGCTTCGGCAAGGTCATGGTCGGCCAGGGCGGCATCCTGTCGACGCCGGCCGCCTCTAACATCATCCGCAAACACAAGACTTTCGGCGGCATCATCCTGTCGGCCAGCCACAACCCGGGCGGTCCGCATGAGGATTTCGGCATCAAGTACAATGCCGGCAATGGCGGCCCGGCGCCGGAGAAGATCACCGACGCGATCTTTGCCAAGTCGAAGGAGATCAAGAGCTTCAAGATCGCGGATGTCGGCACCGTCGATATCGACACGATCGGCACCGTCAAGGCTGGTGACATGACGGTCGAGATCTTCGATCCGGTCAAGGATTACGCCGACCTGATGGAAAGCCTGTTCGATTTCGATGCGCTGAGGAAGCTCTTCAAATCGGGCTTCCGCATGCGCTTCGACGCCATGCACGCGGTGACCGGTCCCTACGCCAAGGAGATCCTCGAACACCGGCTCGGCGCGCCGAACGGCACCTGCCGCAACTTCAAGCCGCTGCCGGATTTCGGCGGCCACCACCCGGACCCGAACCTGGTGCACGCAAAGCACCTCTATGACGAGATGATGGGGCCGGACGCGCCGGACTTCGGCGCGGCCTCCGACGGCGACGGCGACCGCAACCTCATCATCGGCAAGGGTATCTTCGTCACGCCGTCGGATTCGGTGGCGATGCTTGCCGCCAACGCCAGCCTGGCGCCAGGCTACAAGGACGGCTTGAAAGGCATCGCGCGTTCCATGCCGACCAGCGGCGCGGCCGACCGCGTCGCCGAAAAGCTCGGCATCGGCATCTACGAGACGCCGACCGGCTGGAAGTTTTTCGGCAACCTGCTCGACGCCGGCATGGCGACGATCTGCGGCGAGGAAAGCGCCGGCACCGGCTCCAACCATGTGCGCGAGAAGGACGGGCTATGGGCCGTGCTTCTGTGGCTCAACATCCTCGCCGCGCGCGGCGAGAGCTGCAAGCAGATCGTCACTGAGCATTGGGCGACTTACGGCCGCAACTATTATTCGCGCCACGATTATGAGGAGGTCGAAAGCGATCGCGCCAACGCGCTGGTCGACGAATTGCGCGCCAAGCTCGGCTCGCTGCCCGGCACGAGCGTGCGCGGCCTCAAGATCGCCAAGGCCGACGACTTCGCCTATCACGACCCGGTCGACGGCTCGGTGAGCAAGAACCAGGGCATCCGGATCCTGTTCGAGGGCGGTTCGCGCGTCGTCCTGCGCCTCTCCGGCACCGGCACGTCCGGAGCGACGCTGCGCGTCTATATCGAGCGCTACGAGCCGGACAAGGCAAGGCACGATCTCGACACCCAGGAAGCGCTCGCCGATCTCATCGCCGCCGCCGACGACATCGCCGGCATCAAGAGCCACACCGGCCGCAACAAGCCGAGCGTGATTACTTGAGGGTGGGGGCGGAGGCTCCCCCTTCTCCCCTTGTGGGAGAAGGTGGCCGAGCGAAGCTCGGACGGATGAGGGGTGCTGGAAGGGTCGCTACGATGAAGAAATGGGCGCTTGAAGCATCCGGTTCTTCAGCGCCTCATTCCTTCCAACACCCCTCATCCGTCTCGGCGCTTCGCGCCGATCCACCTTCTCCCACAGGGGGAGAAGGGGAGGCGCGCGCATGACCCAACTCGGCGCTACCATCACCCCCGAAGGCATCCACTTCGCGGTTTGGTCGTCATCGGCGCGGCGCCTGTGGGTCTCGATCTTCGATGACAGCGGCACGCGTGAGCTCGACCGCCTGGAGCTGACGCCGCAAGGCGATGGGGTGCATGCGCTCCTTCTCCCCGGCCTTGGTGACGGCGCGCGTTACGGCTTTCGCGCCGACGGCGACTATGCCCCGGAGCGCGGCCTGTGGTTCGACCCGAACAAGCTTCTCACCGACCCCTATGCCGTCGAGATCGATCGTCCCTACCAATACCATTGGCGGCTTGCAGCCAAACGTAATGAAGGCGCCGACACCGCACCGCTGGTGCCGAAGGCGATTGCGCGTTCGCTGCCCAAGCCGGTGCCGGCCAAGCCTGCTCTCTTTCAGCCCGGCGGCTTGATCTACGAGCTCAATGTCCGGTCCTTCACCAAGCTGCATCCGGATGTCCCGCAGGCGCAGCGAGGCACAATCCAGGCGCTCGCCCATCCGGCCGTCATCGAGCACCTGAAGCGTCTCGGTGTCTCCGCCGTCGAACTGATGCCCGTCACGGCGTCGATCGACGAGCGGCACCTGCCGCCGCTGGGGCTGACCAATGCCTGGGGCTACAACCCCGTCACCTTCATGGCGCTCGATCCGCGCCTGGCGCCGGGCGGTATCGAGGAACTGCGCGATACCGTCGCCGCGCTGCGCAAGGCGGGCATCGGCATCATCCTCGACCTCGTCTTCAACCACACCGGCGAGAGCGACCGGCTCGGCCCGACGCTGTCATTGCGCGGCCTCGACGCTCAAGCCTATTACCGGCATCAGCCGGACGGCAGGCTGGTCAACGACACCGGCACCGGCAACACAATCGCCTGCGATCATCCGATCGTGCGCGAGATGGTGCTCGACACGCTCCGCCACTTCGTCCGCTTCACCGGTGTCGACGGCTTCCGCTTCGATCTGGCGCCGGTGCTCGGACGCGTCGACGGGGCATTCGACCCGGAAGCGCCGCTGCTTCAGGCCATCGCCGGCGATCCCGTGCTCGCCGACCGCGTGCTGATCGCCGAGCCCTGGGATATCGGTCCGAGCGGCTACCAGCTCGGCAATTTCCGGCCGCCATATCTGGAGTGGAACGACCGCTACCGCGACGATGTCAGACGCTTCTGGCGCGGCGATACCGGTGCGATCGGCGCTTTGGCCACCCGGCTTGCCGGGTCCTCGGACGTTTTCGGCAGGGAAGGCCGGCTGGCGAGCCGGACGGTCAATTTCATCGCCGCGCATGACGGCATGACGCTGGCCGACATCGTCGCCTATGAGCGCAAGCACAACGAGGCGAATGGCGAGCAGAACCGCGACGGCCACAACGACAACCTGTCCTGGAACAACGGCACCGAGGGCGAGACGGACGCCGGCGCGATTGCCAGGACCCGCTTCGGCGACCAGTGCGGGCTGCTGGCGACGCTTTTTGCCTCGCGCGGCACCATCATGCTGACCGCCGGCGACGAATTCGGCCGCACCCAGAAGGGCAACAACAACGCTTATGCGCAGGACAACGCCATCACTTGGCTCGACTGGGCCGGCCGCGACCAGGCGCTGGAGCAATATGCATCGTCGCTGGCCGCGCTGCGCCGCGCCTTTCCGGCCTTGGCGGATATACACTTCCTGACCGGCGAGCCCGCCAACGGATCGGAAATCCCCGACGTAGCCTGGCTGACCGAGACCGGCGCGCCGCTCGGCGAGTCCGACTGGAACGACCCCGGCCGACATCGCCTCGTCATGCTGCTCGGCGATGCCGAGGGCGGACGCCTGGCTGTCGTGATCAACGGCGACCGCCGCCAAAGTGTGTTCAGCCTACCGGCGCGGGACGGGTTTGAATGGCGCTCGGCAATCGAGACGCAGCCGGTCGACCTGGCGCGGCCGCTGCCTGGCCGCAGCGTCAATTTCATCATCGAGGGTCGGATAGATCGGATAACGAGAGATCGGGCGAGGAAGGGTTCGTGATGGCTGGCGACAATCCCGGACAAGGAGCCGAATGGTGGCGCGGCTGCGTCATCTACCAGGTCTATCCACGCTCCTTTCAGGATACGAGCGGCGACGGCAGCGGTGATTTGAAGGGCATCGCCGCGCGGCTCGCTCATATCGCTTCTCTCGGCGTCGACGCGGTCTGGCTATCGCCCTTCTTCAAATCGCCGATGGCCGACATGGGCTACGATGTTTCCGACTATCGCGACGTCGATCCGATGTTCGGCGGCATAGAAGATTTCGACGCGCTGGTCGCCGAGGCGCATCGGCTCGGCCTGAAACTCATCATCGACCAGGTGATCTCGCACTCTTCCGACAAGCATGAATGGTTCGTCGAAAGCCGGACCAGCCGCGACAATGCCAAGGCCGACTGGTACGTCTGGGCCGACGCCAGGCCGGACGGCAATGCCCCCAACAACTGGCTGTCGGTGTTCGGCGGCCCGTCCTGGGAATGGGGCGCCACCCGCCGGCAATACTACATGCACAATTTCCTCGCCGCGCAGCCGGATTTGAACTTCCACAATGCGGATGTTCAGGACGCGCTTTTGGACACCGTGCGCTTCTGGCTGGAGCGCGGCGTCGACGGCTTTCGGCTGGATACCGTCAACTACTATGTCCATGACCGCTGGCTGCGCGACAACCCGCCTTTGGCGTCAAGTGTCGCCGGCACCAACGGTTCGACCAGCACCTACGCCTTCCAGGAGCATCTCTTCGACAAGACGCGTCCCGAAAACCTCGATTTCCTGAAACGCTTCCGCGCGCTGCTCGACGAGTATCCGGACCGCGCCGCGGTCGGCGAGGTCGGTGACGAGGAGCGTTCCTTGCAGACGCTCGCCGCCTATGTTTCCGGCGGCGACAAATTGCAGATGTGCTACACATTCGACCTGCTCAGCCCGCAATTTTCCGCCGCTCATATTCGCGGCTGCGTCGAGGCGTTCGAGAACGCCGTCGCCGACGGCTGGGTCTGCTGGGCCTTCTCCAACCATGACGTCGTGCGCCATGTCAGCCGCTGGACGCGCCCCGGTGGAAACCCTGATACGGTGGCTAAATTCGCAATCGCGCTGCTTGCCTGCCTGCGCGGCTCGATCTGCCTCTACCAGGGTGAAGAGCTTGGCCTCGAGGAGGCTGAACTCGCCTATGAGGATCTGCGCGACCCCGTCGGCATCCGCTTCTGGCCCGGCGTGAAGGGCAGGGACGGCTGTCGCACCCCGATGGTTTGGCAAGCGGACGCGGAAAATGCCGGCTTCTCCACCGGCAAGCCATGGCTGCCGGTGCCGCAAGCGCATCGTGCGCGTGCGGTAGATGTCCAGGATGGTCAGGATGGCTCCGTCCTTTCCGCCTATCGCTCGATCCTGGCGCTGCGCAAGCGCCATCCGGCGCTCATCGGCGGCTCGATCCGGTTCCTTGATGCCGAAGGCGATCTGCTGGCCTTCGTCCGCGAGGGCGGCGGAGAAAGGCTGCTCTGCGTCTTCAACTTCGCCGGCGAACCGGCGGGCTGGACGCTGCCGGCGGAGTTCGAGCGGATCGAAGCGATCGACCTTGCGGTCGATGCGTCCGGCTCTCCCGAGGAGGAGGTGATCGCACTGCCGCCGCTCGGTTGTTTCCTCGCGCGGATTGCTTACTGAACCAGCACCGAGCGCCCGCAGGTCGCGCCGGTCACGCGCACGTCGGCCTCGCCGACATGGACGCCAAGTGCCCCAAGCACGTTGTAGACCAGGTCGTCGACCGGCGCGGTCACGCCATTGAGCAGCGTCGTTACCGCCGGCTTCACCGTGCCGAGCAGGGCGGTCACGTCGAGGCCGAGGCCTAGTGCATTGACCGACAGCGACAGGTTGTTGACCAGCGATGTCGTCAGCGACTGCGTCAGGTTCTTCGTGGACACCGTCTTGATCGCCTTGTTGGCGATGTCGTTGGCATTATAGGTCAGGGTGGTCGGCGCCATGTTGGTGATCGAAAAGGCCGACGATCCTTTGATCTGCAGCAGGTTGAGGTTGATCACCAGCAGCTTGAGGCTGACATCCGCGATGTCCGCGTCGGAAAAGGATTGCGGCTTGCTGAAGTCCGCGAAACCGCTGGCGCTGCTGTTGGCCAGATGAGCCTCGACGACACCCGGTTGCGCCGCGATCGAAACCTTGATGCTGGAGGGGCCGGTCGGACAGCTTATATCGGTCAGCTTGGCTTCCGCATAGGCGACCTCGACATTGAGCGGCAGGTTGACGGCAAGCAGATTGATGCCGCCGCCGAGATTGGAATTGCCGAGCGTGACGCTGGCGTTGAGCTTGATGCGCGTCTGCGCCGTGCGCACCACGGTGCCTGCTTCTCCCACCGCCAGCCAGGCCGAATTCTGCATGGGCTCGCCGATGGCAATGGCAAGCGTCGTCGATGCCAGCCCCGGTACGGTGGCGCCGAGATCGACCGCGACCTGGTTCGTTCCGTTGGCCAGGGCTGCCGCCGCCGTCAGCATGCTGAGCGCGCTGGCATCGACCGACAGCCCAGCTGGTTTCTGTCCGAGGCCCAGGCTGCCCACCGAGCCCAGGTCGACGAGACTGCTGAGCGGAATCTTGACGGTGTTGGTGGCGCTGGAGGCCATGGTCTGCAAGGCGATCTTGGCCGTGTGGTCCAACCCCGGCACGTTGGCCATGGCGGTGGCGATCTGTCCGATCGTTGCCTTCGAGGCGAGCACGTCGGAATAGCCCACGCCAGTCAGATGCAATTGCGTCGCCAGCGCATCGGTGAAGGAAAGAACATCGACATCGGCTGAAATCAGCGAATTGTAATCCATCACGCTGAGCGAGATGTTGCTGCCGAGAAGGCCGCCGAGAAGCGCGTTGAGAATTCCGCCATTGAGGCTGGCGAGCCGCGATCCGACCGAAAAAGCCGCCTGCGGTTGGGCGCTGGCGATGGCGCTCGTCCCGAGCGTCGGCGGCGACATGATCGAGCCGGCGAAATAGAGCGTGCCCTGCTTCTTCAGCGATACCTGGACGGCGTTGTAGGGGAGCTTGCCTGCCTCGAACCGGGTGCCGGCGGCAATGGTGCTGACGCCCGTGTAGCGCCCCGGCACGACCTGGACGACGGCCTTGGTGGCGGTTGGCGTCACGGTCGTGCCCTGTTGCTGCACCGCGACCGAAGTGATGCCGTTGTCGCTTAGCGTCGTCAGCACCGCCTGCTGGGCATTGGTGATGTTCGAGGCCGCGGTGATGGCGGCAAGGTCGACGATCGATTGCGCGGCGCGGCGCTCGTTGTAAAGTGAGCCCTCGTCGATCGCGAAGGCGGTCAGCGCCAGAGCCACCGGCGTGCACAGCGCCGTCATGATGGCGAAATTGGCGCTCCGGTCGGCGAGCAGCCGTCGCGTCGCCGCCTTAAAAGCAATTCCAGGAAAAGTGTGAAACGGTTTTCCGTCCGGAATTGCGTCAAAGCAAAAAGATAGAGCGGTCATGCGTTTCAAGGAAACGATGAACCGCTCGAGTCCCCCCTTGGTGGGCATCATATGCCTCCGACGCGGATCGTCGATTGACTCTTGATCGTCGTGCCCGGCAACGGCAGCATCCGGAACAGGTTCCAGATCGGCAGGCTGCGCGCATCGTAGCTGACCGAAACGACGAACTGGCTGCCGTCGGCGGCGCTGTCCTGTGCGTTGACTGTCAGCTTGTTAGGATCGACGAACGGATAGCCGGAGACGTCGTGAGCGATAAAATCGGTAACCAGTGCCTGCCGCTCGGTCTGATTGAGACCGGCGATCGCTGTTCGCGCCGCATCGGCGGCGATCTGCTGCACTGAGTGGCTGGCGCCGAAATAGATTCCGTATGCAACCATGCCGAGCAGAAGCAGGATGAAGATCGGCGCAAGCATGGCGAATTCGATCGCCGACGTGCCCGTGGCGTCTGCCCGGAAACAAGACCAAGAGACAAGGTATCTTCGGTTTTTCAGCATGGTGCGGAGAATGCCAAAACCTGCTTGCAAAAACAGAAAACGCATCGAACAACCGGCAGGTGTGCCAAGTTGAACGCAAGCTATAAGCTTTAGTTTTTGCTGTTTTAGCGGGATGACGCTCACTCTGCGTCAAGCAGGCAATGGTTGAAATAAGATATCGCTCTGTCTAGTCTCCTGCCACCAGCCGCCGGAACAGACCGGCGGCACGCCTGAAACGGGGCCGTTTCAACGGTTTCGGGGCGTCAACACTTAAAAGAGGCGCGGCTGAGGGGCTGCGCCGACAGGGAGAACTTCATGCTGAATAACATGCTGAAGGCGACGGTGTTTGCCACCACCATGGCCTTGGCGAGCGGGGCCTTCTACACGCACGCCTTCGCCGAAGTGGTCTACAACCGTGGCAGCGCCGCGGAATTGCAGTCGGTCGACCCGCACAAAACGTCGACGGTCTACGAAGCCAACGTCCTGCGCGACCTGTTCCAGGGCCTGGTCATGCAGGACGAGAAGGCGAATGTCATTCCGGGCGCCGCCGAAAGCTGGACGGTATCGGATGACGGCACCGTGTACACTTTCAAGCTGCGCAAGGACGGCCGTTGGTCGGACGGCACTCCGGTAACCGCCGAGGACTTCGTTTTCGCATTCCGGCGCCTGGAGGATCCCGCCACCGGTGCCGAATACGCCTCCATGCTCTACCCCGTAAAGAACGCCGAGGAGGTCAACACCAAGAAGGCCAAACCGGAGGAAATGGGTGTCAAGGCGATCGACGCCAACACGCTGGAAGTCACGCTGAAGGCGCCGACGCCCTACTTGCTGGAGATGCTGACTCACCAGGCAACCTATCCGGTGAGCAAGGCCTCCGTCGAAAAGCTCGGCGCCGACTGGGTCAAGCCGGGCACCATGGTGTCCAACGGCGCCTATACGCTCGCCGAATGGGTTCCCAACGATCACATGAAACTGGTCAAGAATTCGAAATTCTGGGATGCCGGCAGCGTCAAGATCGACACCGTCAACTACATCCCGACCGAGGACCGTTCCTCGGCCATGAAGCGCTTCGAGGCCGGCGAACTCGACAGCTATGACGATCTTCCGACCGAGCAGCTTGCCGACCTCAAGACGAAGTTTGGCAGCCAGATCCGCGTCGGACCGTATCTCGGCACCTACTACTATGCGATCAAGACCGACAAGGCGCCCTGGAATAATCCTGAGCTGCGCAACGCCATCTCGATGGCGATAGACCGCGACTTCCTTGCTGAGAAGGTCTGGCAGAACTCGATGCTGCCCGGCTATTCGATGGTGCCTCCGGGCATCGAGGGCTACACGCCGGCCATGGCCAAATATGCCGACATGTCTCAGATCGACCGCGAGGACGAGGCCAAGAAGATCCTGGAGAAGCTCGGCTATACGCCCGAGCATCCGCTGAAGATGGAAATCCGCTACAACACCTCGGAGAACCACAAGAACACGGCGGTCGCCATCCAGGAGCAACTGAAGCCGCTCGGCGTCGAGGTCACGCTGATCAACACTGACACCAAGACCCACTACTCCTTCCTTCAGCAGAAGGGCGACTATGACGTGGCCCGCGCCGGCTGGATCGCTGACTACAAGGATCCGGAGACCTTCCTCGGCATCACCCGCAAGGCCAGCGGCAACAACTATTCGAACTATGACAGCGCGGCATACGAGGCCGCGATGGACAAGGCTGCCGCCGCCGGCGGCAAGCCAGAGGAGCGCATGAAGGACCTCGCCGAGGCCGAGCGCATCCTCATCGACGACATGGGCGAGATCCCGCTGCTCTACTACAGCTACCACGACATCGTTTCCTCGAAGCTCCACGGCTTCACCGACAATGTCATGGACGTGCATCCGTCCCGCTTCATCTCCAAGGACTGACAAGTAACCTTGGCCGTGCCGCCGCCACCTTTTGGTTGCGGCGGCCGCGGTCTGTCGTCGTGCCGGGTCGAAAGTCGCGTTGGATTTTCGGTTGCCTCGGTGCGAAGATCAGAGATGCCAGCGCGCCACGGTCTTCGTCTGAAGAGCTGTCGCCCTGGCTGAAGCGGGGCGCCGATGCTGCGTTATGTCTTTCGGCGGCTGTTGACCGCCATCCCGACGCTATTCGTCATCGTGACTTTGGCGTTCTTCCTGATCCGCGTTGCGCCTGGCGGGCCGTTCAACCAGGAGCGGGGCCTGAAACCCGAGATCAAGGCCAATCTGGACGCGCAGTTCGGTCTCAATGATCCGCTCTGGCAGCAATATACCCATTATCTCGGCAATCTGCTGCATGGCAATTTCGGCCCGAGCTACAACATGCCCGACTTCACCGTCACGGAGCTCTTCGCCAGGGGCCTGCCGATCTCGATCCAGCTTGGCGCCTCGGCTCTGACCCTGGCCCTCCTGCTTGGCTCGATTCTCGGCACCATCGCAGCGCTCAACCAGAACAGAATAGCCGACTATTCGGTGATCGCGCTCGCGACCGCAGGCAGCACCATTCCGACCTTTGTCATCGCGCCGTTGATCCAGCTGTTGTTCGGCCTGACCTGGAAGCTGCTTCCGATCGGCGGCTGGGGCGATGGCGCGCTTGTCAACAAGATCGGTCCGGCGCTCACTCTCGCGCTGCCGCAGATCGCCATCGTCGCCCGCCTGATGCGTGGCTCGATGATCGAATCGCTGAGGTCCCATCACATCCGCACCGCCCGCGCGCTCGGTCTGTCGGACTGGTCAGTGGTGGTCAAGCATGCGCTGCGCGGCGCCGTCTTGCCCATCGTTTCGTTTGCTGGCCCGGCGGCAGCGGCCCTGCTCACCGGCTCCGTCATTGTCGAGACGATCTTTGCCATTCCGGGCGTCGGCCGCTACTTCGTCGAAGCCGCGCTCAATCGCGACTATACGCTGGTCATGGGCACCGTGGTGGTGATCGCGCTCTTCACAATCGTGTTCAACCTGATCGTCGATGTCCTCTATGCGGTGATCGATCCGAGGGTGCGCTATGACTGATGCCGCTGTCGCCGCGCCTGTTGTCGGACGCTCGCTTTGGGGCAATGCCTGGTCTCGATTGAAGGCCAACCGCGCCGCCATGGCCAGCCTGCTGTATCTGGTCCTGATGGCGGCTGTGTGCATCGTCGGGCCCTTGTTCGTGCCCCATCAATACACCGCGATCTACTCGGACTACGTGCGCATGCCGCCGAGTTTTTCAGCCTACCCCAAGGCTGACATGATCGAGACGGCGCTCAACGATGTCGTCAAGCGTATGCGGGCCGATATAAAGGAATGGAAGCAGGACGCCGACCGCATCATCGTCACGGTAGTCTCGTCCAAGCCGATCGATGAACGCAGCATCCGCTATCTCGAACGTTCCGACGCGTTCGACAATGCCAGGCTGGAGAGCAAATCTCCGGACAGCCTGGAAATGGTGATGAGCGCCTCGATCAAACAGCAATATTTCCTGTTCGGCACCGACAACACAGGCCGCGACCAGTTGTCGAGGACATTGGTAGCCGGACGCATATCGCTGGCCATCGGCCTGCTCGCCGGCGTGGTGGCGGTGGTCATCGGCGTCATCTACGGCGCCACGGCCGGCTTTGCCGGCGGCCGGGTCGACGAGGTGATGATGCGCATCGTCGATGTGCTCTATTCGCTGCCTTTCATCTTCTTCGTTATCATGCTGGTGGTGTTCTTCGGCCGCAACTTCGTGCTGATGTTCCTAGCGGTGGGCGCGGTGCTGTGGCTCGACATGGCGCGCATCGTGCGCGGCCAGGCGCTGTCGATCCGCCGGCAGGAATATGTCCAGGCGGCCGAGGCCATGGGTGTCGGCTGGAGCGGCATCCTGCTGCGCCACGTCATCCCCAATTTGCTCGGGCCGGTGGTGATCTACATGACGCTGCTCGTGCCGCAGGTCATCATCCTGGAAAGTTTTCTTTCCTTCCTTGGCCTTGGCGTGCAGGAGCCGATGACCAGTTGGGGCGTGCTGATATCGGTCGGCGCCAAGAACATCGGCTATGCCAACTGGCTCTTGCTGTTCCCGGCCTTCTTCCTCGTCTCGACGCTGTTTGCGCTGAATTTCGTCGGTGACGGCCTGCGCGACGCGCTCGACCCGAAGGATCGCTGACATGGCTGCCGAAACGATCCTCAGCGTCAAGGACCTGCGCGTCCGCTTCCAGACCCTCGACGGCACCGTCGAGGCGGTGAAAGGCATCAACATCAACGTCAAGGCAGGTGAAACCGTCGCCGTGGTCGGCGAATCCGGGTCGGGCAAGAGCCAGACGATGATGGCGGCGATGAGCCTGCTTTCCTCCAATGGCGAAGCCACAGGCGCGGTCGACTATCGCGGCAGCAACCTTTTGACCATGACCAAGAGCGAGCTCAACAAGGTGCGCGGCCGCAAGATCAGCATGATCTTCCAGGAGCCGATGACCTCGCTCGATCCTCTCTACACCATCGGCAACCAGCTGATTGAGCCGATCCGCCGGCATCGCGGGCTGTCCGCTGCCGCCGCGCGGGAAGAAGCGCTGAAGCTGCTCAGGCTGGTGCACATCCCCGATCCCGAGCGGCGCATGAAATCCTATCCGCACGAAATGTCTGGCGGCCAGCGCCAGCGCGTCATGATCGCCATGGCCTTGGCCAACGATCCCGACATCCTGATCGCCGACGAGCCGACGACGGCGCTCGACGTCACCATCCAGGCGCAGATATTGATGCTGCTCGCCGAATTGCAGCGCAAGCTTGGCATGGCGATCGTCTTCATCACCCACGATCTCGGCATCGTGCGCCGCTTCGCCGACCGCGTCTATGTCATGCGCCAGGGCGAGGTGGTGGAGGAGGGTGAGGCCGAAGCGCTCTTCGCCAACCCTCAGCATGCCTATACCAAGATGCTGCTCGCGGCCGAACCGACGGGCGCCAAGGCAGCGCCGCCCGCCAACTCGCCGGTGCTGCTGGAAGGTCGCAACGTCGAGGTCGTCTTCAAGATCGGCGGCGGCTTCCTTGGCGGCGAGCCGCTGATGCTGCGCGCGGTGGACAAGATCTCGATCCGGCTGAAGCGCAACCAGACGATCGGCATCGTCGGCGAGTCCGGTTCAGGCAAGTCGACGCTAGGTCGCGCGCTGCTCAGGCTCCTTCCGAGCGACGGCGTCATCCGTTTCGGCGACCGCGACATATCCAATGCCGACCGGCAGGCGATGCGGCCGCTGCGGCACGAATTGCAGCTTGTCTTCCAGGATCCGTTCGGCTCGCTGTCGCCGCGCATGACCATCGGCCAGGTGATCACCGAAGGCCTGCTGGTGCACGAGCCCTCGTTGACCGGCAAACAGCGCGACCAGCGAGCCGTCGAAGCGCTGCGCGAGGTCGGCCTCGACCCCAATGCGCGCAACCGCTACCCGCATGAATTCTCAGGCGGACAGCGCCAGCGCATCGCCATTGCCCGCGCCATGATCCTGAAGCCGAAAGTGGTGGTGCTGGACGAGCCGACCTCGGCGCTCGACCGGTCGGTGCAGAAACAGATCGTCGAGCTGTTGCGCGCGCTGCAGGCGCGCCACGAACTGTCTTACCTCTTCATCAGCCACGACCTCGCGGTGGTGCGCGCCATGGCCGACTACATCATCGTCATGAAGCAGGGAAAGATCGTCGAGGAAGGTCCGACGCAAGAAATCTTCGACAACCCGCGCGAAGCCTATACGCAGACGCTGATGAACGCGGCGATCGATACGACAAAGTTCCGCATGAGCGCGTGAAGCCGGGGAGCCCGATTGGGGCCAGCTCACTGCGCGGAAGGGCACCTTTGCTTTCGCATAGCGACGATCGCCTGCTGCTGTTGCTGCAAACGTTCGATCTTCGCCGTTTCGCGATTGGCAACCGCCGCCTTCACACGCTCGCCGCCGAGCAGCCAGTTCGGCACGCTCGTGTTGGCGACCTTGCCGCGGGCGATTGCAGTGCGCGAAATATCGGTGGCGGTGTCGCCGAGTTCGCTGTTGAGCTCCTGACAGCTCATCTTGTCGTACTTGGCCGGATTGATTGACGCCACGGTCGATGAACAGCCCGCTGCGAACAGCAGGAGACCCGTCATCGCTAAAATGGCAGTCAGCGTGAACTTCATGCTCTCAACCTTGTTTCGCCGGCCCACAGTTCCGCGCATTCCGAAATCGGGGTTGGGGTTGCCATTTGGTCAAAGTGAGAACCTGTTGTCGAGCATTGTCGAACTACGCCTAACGTCATCGGAATTGGTCGCGTTCGTCACGACCCGATGGAACTACAGCGCCATCTGCCCATGAGTTATGGCGACGACTAGCGGCAGTCCTGATTCAGGCTGGCAGCAGTTTCGGGAAAAGCCAAGTGCTTGTTTTTTCTGGTCGGAGTGGCAGGATTTGAACCTGCGACCCCCTCGTCCCGAACGGGCGGGTTGGCCAGCAAAAGCCCGGATTTCCGGCGTTTCGCATGGCGCTAGATGGCTAATGTTCACGTTTATTTCCGGCATATCTGTGGGGTTTCTGTGGGGTAGACGGAAATGTTCTCTTTCTGTGCCGGGGGCATCCTGACTGCGCTTTTCGGCATGTTTCGCAAGCGTGACTTGGAGACGATAGCCTCGGCGGCTTGGGCCTGAAAATCGGGGTGATGATGGCCATAAGTCTGAATGAGCACTTGAACGGTCATGCCGAGGAATCCGGCCGCCGCCCAGGGGTCGGAACCCTGCTGCATCAGCCAAGTCGCGGCCGTGTGGCGGAACACGTGCGGGGTGATGTCGGTGCGGAAGACGCGCCGGACGCTACCGTCCGGTGTCGCAACCTCCTCATGCCAGCCCAGTCCGGCCGCCTCGACCACCGAGCGGAAGGCCTTCTTGATCGACTGCACCGGTTTGCCGTTCCACTCAACCACGTAGTCATGGGCAATCATGCGGCCAATGCTAGCGCTTTTTCCGCGGCCCTTGGTCTTGATCTCCAGCGGTTTGCTCGCCCAGCGGCGCACATGTGCCAGGAGGCGGTCAGGGAGCCTAACGGGCGGTTGACGTTTCTTGGTCTCGCGGCGGCCGGCGGCGCGGCGGTAGAAAACGCCGCGTTCGAGGTCGACATGCCCGGCATCATCGGTCGGCCGGATGGCGGCCCCGCAAATCGCGGCCGAGCGCGTGCCGGTGTATAAAGCGACCAGGATGAATCGCGCGACATGGCGTGCGGTGCGACGATCGCTTGGCCTGCCCTTCCATGACTGGCGCATGCGCCACGCGGCGCGAAGCAGGGCGGCTGCCTCATCGCGGGTCAGCCAACGGTCGCGCGGTGCAGCTTTGGCGGGCAGCACAATCGCAGGCGCAGAAGTTACATAGCCTTCCCGCTGATAATTGTTCAGCGCCGCTCGCAAATCCTCCAACTGACGCCTGGCGGCAGCGCCGTTACCGTGTGCCTTGGCGTAATCGCGGCACATCTTGCCATCGATGTCGCCGATCTTTTTGCAGCCGAACCAGGTGAGTACAACGATCAGCCGGTCGGCGGTTTCCTTCGGCTTCGCGTGCGATGGCGCGACGTCGGTGAGGTATACGCTTACGGCATCAGCTACCGAGACCGTGGCGGGATCGCGACCGCGCTCACGGGCCGGCCGGTATTTTTCCGTGATGTGACTGGCGAGGCGCTTTTCAGCGCGTTCGCGGTCGCCAGTGCCGCCACAAGCGCTGATGAAGGTTGCGCCATCCCGGATGAACCAGCCGGCTCCGTTGCGCAGCTTTCCGTCCGCCCTTCTGCTTTCGGCGCGCCAGACAAGGCGCGCCCCTTTCGACGTCCGCGGCATAGTTCTCTCATTTTTGCGATCGCTGCCAAAGTGACGTATTCCTTGCCTGCGATCAACTCTGTCTGAAGACGGCCAGCATCTCGTTCTTTTCGCAAACCCGCCGCACCCATAGAGCCGTCCGGAAAAGCGATCTCGGCAGCTACGTTGAGGCGGAGCGGCGTACTGTCGTCCAACTGTTCTGGAATGCTCATTGCTTGCCTTTCGGGAGACATTGGAGAACAACCTGAACGTCATCGCATAGGGCTTAATTAGGCGATTATTCGATTGGAATGTACGGATCTAAGGGCGATGTGTGAATGGCATCAGATCTCTTGTGCGGTGATTGGGACACTCTGGCGTAGAAAACGGCGGTGCACGCAACAACCATCGTCAATCTCAGACCGGATGAGTATTCGCTCGAATGTGAATATATCGACTGCAGCAAAAAAGGTTGGGTCAGCGACAAGGGACTCTCGAAGGGAGCTCTCTCTTGTCCTGCGCAGAGATTGCGGCCGACTATCCTGAGACAAGAGAGTGAGAGTCTGGATGAGCTTCCGTGACGGGCTGATAGCTGGGAGAGTGGCTCCCAGCGCCCGTCACGGAGACGACCCATGACACAAGTTTTGGACGCCACCCGGGATCGTTCCGGCGGATATAAGGTGGATGTGAGCCGCGGCGAGCGGATTGGCCGCGTATCCTCGGAATGGTTTTCCCGGCCGGCCGATGAGCGCTACCTGTCTTTGTCGGAGCTATTCGCCGCGGTGCAGATCCGGACCGAGCGTAGCCGGGCGAGGACGGTGGAGAGCGCAGCTATTCGGGTGGAGGCAAGCCGAGACGATGCCGAACGCCTATCCCTGGTGCTACCAGGCACGGACACGCCCATTATCCCGACCCATTGGAGCTTTGGCCAACTCGCGAGCCTCGTTGGCGCCCCGACGGCCTATCTGCGCCAGCTTCCAGCACCGCTCGCCGGGATTAATTTACAGTACGGCCTGACGTCCCACCGTGCTGAGCAGGTAAAGACGCTCGAGACCGAGGATGGACGCATCGAGCTACGCGCGGTCACTGGCCCGGACTACGGCCGCATCTTCGACCACGAGCTTGTCGCCGCCGTGCAGCGTATCGCCGGTAACGGCACCGGCGACACCCGGTGGAAAGTGCCCGGCGTACTTGAATGGTCTACCCGCGTCTACAATCCTTGCGTCGACATTACGAAGGACACCACGACGCTCTATGCCTCCGACCGCGACGTCTTCCTTTTTCTGGTCGACGACCTCAACCCGATCGAGGCTGGGCGGCTCCCGGACGGCTCGCCCGATCTCTATTTCCGCGGCTTCTACTGTTGGAACTCAGAGGTCGGCGCCAAGACGCTCGGCATAGCGAGCTTCTACCTCCGCGCCGTCTGCCAGAACCGCAATCTTTGGGGTGTTGAAGATTTCGAGGAGATCACCATCCGCCATTCGAAATACGCTGCCTCGCGTTTCGCGCACGAGGCCGCGCCGGCGCTGGCGCGCTTCGCCAACTCCTCGTCAGTGCCCTTCGTGAACGGCATCAAGGCGGCGCGGGAGCGGATCGTCGCCCACACCGATGAGGACCGCAGCGACTTCCTGCGCAAGCGCCGCTTCTCCAAAGCCGAGGCGGCGAAAGTCATTGAGACGGTGCTGGCCGAGGAAGGGCGCAAGCCCGAAAGCGTATTCGACTTCGTGCAGGGCATCACGGCGGTAGCGCGCGACAAGGCTCATCAGGATGCTCGGCTCGATCTGGAAACGCGGGCGAAGAAACTGCTCGACCGAGCGGCGTGAGTTCCGGGAGCCGGGGATGCGAACGCAGTCTGCAGCTTCGTGGCTTTGCGTTCTTCTTCCTCGTGGTTCCGCGGCGCCGCCCTCAAGAGTCAGAGGGCGGCGCTGCGCTTCGTGACGGGTTGGAGGCCGAGAGAGTGGCTTTCGGCCGCCCGTCGCGGAGTACATCCTGATGGCTACCAGTGCCAAAAAGATCACCCTGTCGCCCTCGCGCGACATTCCTTTCAACAAGCTCGTGCTCAGCCAGGCGAATGTCCGGCGCGTGAAGGCCGGCATATCGATCGAGGAACTCGCCGAGGACATTGTCCGCCGTGGACTGCTGCAAGGCCTCAGCGTGCGACCGGTCAAAGACGAAGCTGGTGTCGAAACCGGCATGTTCGAGATTCCGGCTGGCGGCCGGCGTTATCGGGCATTGGAGCTGCTGGTGAGGCAAAAGCGCCTCGCCAAGACAGCGCCGGTTCCCTGCGTCGTGCGCGAGGAAGGCATTGCCGAAGAGGACTCTCTGGCGGAAAACGTCCAGCGTGCACCCTTGCACCCCCTCGATCAGTTCCGCGCCTTCCTCGCCCTGCGAGACAAGGGCCAATCGGAGGAGGAAATCGCTGCTGCCTTTTTCGTCTCGGTCAGCGTCGTCAAGCAGCGCCTGAAGCTCGCCTCGGTGTCGCCGTCGCTGCTTGAAACCTATGCGGAGGACGGTCTATCGCTCGATCAACTCATGGCGTTCACCGTCTCTGGCGACCACGAACGCCAACAGCAGGTGTTCGAGCGCCTGAAGGCCTCCTATGACAAGCAGCCCTATGCCATCCGGCGTATGCTGACCGAGGGCGCGGTGCGTGCGTCAGACAAGAGGGTGCAGTTCATCGGCATCGAAGCCTATGGCGATGCCGGAGGCGTGGTCATGCGCGACCTGTTCCAGGGCGATGACGGCGGCTGGCTGCAGGACGTTATGCTGGTAGATCGGCTGGTCGCGGATAAGCTCGAACGCGAGGCGGAGGTGGTTCGCGTCGAAGGCTGGAAGTGGATCGAAGTCGCGCCCGACTTCGCCTACGGCCACACCTTCGGGCTCCGCCAACTTCGCGGCGAGCCGATGCCTCTTGCGGCCGAGGAGGTGACGACGCGCGAGGCCTTGCAGGCCGAGTTCGATCGTCTGTCCGAGGAATATGACAGCGTCGAGGACCTTCCGGACGAGATCGATCAACGTCTCGCTGAATTGGAGACTGGGCTCGAATCCTTCGAGGCCCGGCCGCTCGCCTTCGACCCAGCGGAGATCGCCCGCGCCGGCGCCTTTGTCAGCATCGCACCTGACGGTTGTCTGCGCATCGAGCGCGGCCATGTGCGTCCTGAGGACGAACTGCAGGTCGATACACAGACGGCCGAAGGCGGAAACGAGCCTCTCGCGGCTGCCGCGATTTGTGATGGCGACAGCGTCACGATGGACAGCGGATCGCTGGCTGAGCCCGATGACGATGATGGGCTGTCGCCTATCTCTGACCGGCTCATGGCGGAGTTGACTGCACATCGCACGCTTGGCTTGCGTCAGGCGCTCGGCGAACGGCCAGACGTTGCCTTCCTCGCGGCGTTGCACGCGCTTACGCTGAAGACCTTTTATCATTATGGATTGGATAGTTGCCTGGAACTCGACCTGAAAAGCATTAGCTTCGGCGCACAAGCTCCAGGATTGAACGACAGCATCTGCGCTCAGGCGATCCGAGTCCGACATGACAACTGGGCCAACGCGCTGCCGAAGGAAGCGACTGACCTGTGGGACGCACTGCAAGATTGGGACGGCGATCGCCAAACCGCACTGTTTGCCCATGTCGTCAGCCTATCGGTTAACGCTTTGCATGAGGCTTGGAACCGGCGGCCGCGTGCGTTCGCCCATGCCGACCGGTTGGCGAAGGCTGTTGACCTCGACATGACGGCGGCCGGGTGGCGTCCGACCGTGGACAACTTCCTCGGGCGCGTAACGAAGGCCCGCATCCTCCAGGCGGTCACCGAAGCGAAAGGACCGCAGTCCGCTGACCGGATATCGCACCTCAAAAAGGGCGATATGGCCAGTGAGGCTCAGACACTGATCGCCGACAGCGGCTGGCTGCCTGAGCCACTGCGCACGCCGGGGCATTCGGATGCAGAAGCCGCGGAAGCGCAGGCTTCGGAAATCTCGGTCGAAGCGACGGCGGAGAACGGCGGCGAAACGTCCATGGCTGAAGCGGATGGCTTCGCTCAAAATGGTGAAGCCGAGAATGGACTTCACACGATCGCGGCTGAATAGGCAGCGTCAAGTTTTTATTGGCCCGCCGGCGACGGCGGGCCTTTTCCTTGGAGGCGCACCGTGACGAGCAACCAGCATGATCTTGCGCACCGTCTCGGCCGGCAGGCAGAGGCGGTATGTCGCAATTATCTTTCGAATGGCCGACGCCAGGGCAACTATTGGCAGGTTGGCGACGTCCGAAACACACCGGGGCGGTCGATGTACGTGCGGCTGAATGATTCTCCCAAAGGCCCGGCCGGCAAATGGACCGACGCTGCCACGGGAGAGCACGGCGACTTGCTCGACGTGATCCGGGAAAGCGCCTGCCTGATCGACTTTTTAGATGTCGCCGCGGAGGCCCGTACGTTCCTGAGCCTGCCATGCCGCGAGCAGCAGCCGACAGCACCGAAGTGGACCAAGACGCCCGCACCTACCGGGTCCGCGGAGGCAGCACGGCGGCTGTTTTCCATCTCGCAGCCGATTTCACAGACGCTCGTGGAGAGATACTTGCGGGCACGCGGAATAACGGCTCTTCACGAAACTGGATGTCTGCGGTTTCACCCACACTGTTATTACCGTCCCGACGAGCGGAGGCCGACCGAGATCTGGCCCGCGATGATCGCAGCCGTCACCAACCTCGCTGGCAAGGTCACCGGCGCCCACCGCACCTGGCTCGATCCACAAGGTTTCAGCGAGGCCCATCTTGGCCGGGCACCGATTGACACTCCAAGGCGAGCCCTGGGCGAACTGCTCGGACACGCCGTCCGTTTCGGCACCGGCTTTGAAGTGATGGCCGCGGGCGAAGGTATTGAGACCATGCTCTCGCAACGCTCGGTGCTGGCTACCATGCCGATGATCGCAGCCCTGTCGGCGGCCCATCTGTCAGCGATCCAGTTCCCCGACGCCCTGCGGCGACTTTACATCGCCCGGGACAATGATCCGGCAGGAGATGGGGCCATGGCGGCCCTCATCGAACGCACCAGCTCGGCCGGGATCGAGGCGATCGTCCTGGCGCCTCGACTTGGTGACTTCAATGAGGATCTGCGGCTGCTCGGTCTCGAAGCCCTCAGGGCGATCCTGCGCCCTCAAATCGCCCCACATGATGTCACCCGCTTCATGGCCCTGGAGGCCTGACCGGAAAGAGGGAGCAGGGGCAGGTCGCTGTCGGGTGATCCCGGTATGCGTAGTGATCCTCCTCCGAAAAGGACCGGCCCATGGCCTTCCAGAGGGCGATCGGGCTGCAGCCGGCCCGGACCGGCAATGGCTGCGCCCGGCTATTTTCCGGCGCGCCCAGAGGGCGCGTTCCATCGCGAAACAAAATAGCCGGGCTTTCGCCATCCTCCACTGCCATTTCGGCCCTGCGCTGGCGCTTCGGGTGCAAGTCCAGGCCGCCCGCCGCCTTCGTCGCCATGAAGGCCGCGATGGCGCGGCCGTTCCGGAGAAGGAAGACCACCATGAACGACCACGATGACATCGCCTTTCAACCATCGCATGCCTCATCTCCGACTGACCACGTCCTCCAGGAACTCCAGCTCTACGGTTATCGACCCTTCGAAGACGAACCCGATCCGCGTCCGCTTCCCGAAGGCCACGTTATCGCGGCCAGTATCGCCGACATCTTCGACGCCATGGTCGTGGCGCTAGCCGACACACGGCTCGAGCCCGACCTTGAGGAACTCCTGTGGGGCTCGGTCAACTTGTTCCATCGCGCAACCTACCGGATCGAACGCGAGCTCGACGAGAACGAAGTCGCTCAGCGTCGCCTTCAGCGGGAACAAGACGGATCCGAGGTCAAGTCCGTCGAACTCGAAAGGCTCATCGCACAGGGTCAGACACTACTCGAACGCCGCAGCGCCTTCGAATTGATGCGCGACCAGGCCGCCGAGCACTTCGAGCGCTACACCCTTTCGATATGGCGGCCGCGATCGGGCTCCAGGGTCAATCATCGCAATCTCACCGCGGCAATGATCGACAGTCGCGATTTTCTTGCCGCAAAGAAGCACTTAGACAGTCAGGTGCTTTTGCCTCCCGGGCCGAAGGTCGCCCTTACCGGAGGGCTCGACTTCAACGACCACCGCCTGATCTGGGCCAAGCTCGACCAGGTGCACGCCAAGCACCCCGAGATGGTTCTGCTCCATGGCGGATCACCCCGTGGTGCGGAGTTGATCGCATCCAAATGGGCTTCCAACCGCAATGTGCCACAAATCGCCTTCAAGCCAGACTGGACCAGGTATGCCAAGGCCGCTCCCTTCAAACGCAATGACGCCATGCTCGATACGATGCCGATCGGGCTCGTCCATTTCCCGGGCACCGGCATCCAGGACAACCTCGCCGACAAGGCGCGCATGCTGGGCATCTCGGTCATGAAGTGCGGCGTCCCATGAGGGGTGTCCGCCAATGCCAAACGCCATGCCTGTCCAATTGCGGTCGCTCCGATACCTCGTTCCGGCGATGGGAGGTCGTGAGCTTAGAGCCTTGCCTTGCCGGCCCCTGATTGGAAGCGGGGATCGACCCACGCGTTCATGAGCGCAATTCCTTGGTCCGGTCCGAGGACCTGATGCCATCAACCCGTAAAGGGTCTGACTACGCAAAGCGTGCCGCCATTTCGGCTTCGCCTTCACGGTGATTGCGGCCCTCGGCCGGACACATCGGGCGCCTGTAACGCGGGGATCGATCCCCGCTTCCAAACAGGAGCCGGATCAATGTCCCTCATAGAAGCAAACGCCTTCGCCTTCAGCCTTGCCACCAGCCTGATGGTCAGCATCGTCATCTTTCGTGCCGGCGATGGCACGCTCGCCGTCATACCGGCAGACGAGTACGACGGCGACCACTCGGAGATCGTCCGAGAAATAGACCCCTACGCCGCATGAGCGCCGTAGCCTTGCCGGACGCCGGCAAGGCGCAGTGTACCAAGCCCTGTCAATTTAGATTCAAAGCGTTCCGCTCCGGCGTTGCTATATCGGCCATGATGTAGGCGGCGACGTGCCGGACATGGAGTAGCGTCTTGCGATATGGACACGTAAGACCGCCGAGCGGATAAAGGAACTCATGCGCCGGAAGCGCGACGCTAAATAATCCCGGCGTAAGGGCGGAGATGGGCGACCGTTTTAGGCAGGCTTTGCTTTTCCAGCGTATCGAGGTATTCGCTAGCGGTCCTAGGTGGGTTCTTCAAACGCTCCCGACACCTCTGGACAGACACCAAGACTGCGGCGTCATCGATGCCGAACTGATGAAAAATGAAATCGTCCGGGTGAATAAGATCCAGTTGGTATTGTTGGAGCACTGACTCGGGGAAATCCTTGGCGTTGAATGTGACGATGGCATCCGCGGCGGAAACGATAGCCGCCGCAAGGACATGCCGGTCATTTTCATCGGGCAGTTTCAGGCATGGGATGAGGTCTTGATACCTTTCCACTAGAGCGGGATGAGATTAGTGTTGGTCATAGCCTGAGTTTTGGAAATAGTGTGAGCACTCTGTCGGTGTGACGCGG
>NZ_JBSKBP010000030.1:0-69768 GCF_053714275.1 Mesorhizobium sp. Arg314
AGCCGCATGCTCGACCAGCCACCAGCGCTCTATGCAGACGTCCGCGACAGACGCTGGCACACGCCGAAACACAAATCCCCATAGCTCACCGCCTGCTGACCGCGGGTTCCTGCATGAGAGGCTTTCGTACGCCTCACGGCACCCGAAACCCTTCAGCATTTCAGCCGTTCAGACACAATGGTCAGTGTCCCAAAAGCTGTCATCGAGCTGAGCGCCATAAAACTCGAATACGACGGCAACGCCAGCCTGCGGTTACCTAAAGGCCGGAAGCCGATAAACGAGCTTATGACGGGCACTTTGGAAGCTGGTGGTCCTTCCGACATTAAATCGACGGGAACCCCCGGCTCTAGATGGCGGAAGCCGAGACGCCGAGACATTTCGACCGGTGGAGTAATCGGCCACCGCATCGAAAGACTTAAGCGCGACAAATTGCATCTTTCACTACGCATCAGGCAAATTGCCACTGTCGGAAGCACAGTTCGGGAACGCTTCATGTATCAGCACCAGCAGCTGTCACCCGGCAGTGCCGGGTGACAGATTCTCCGTCCGACGTTGATGACGGTCGTGGTCCGGTCGATGTCGTCAAGATCTGATGAACGAGAGCAGGTCGGGATTGAGGACATCCGCATGCGTGGTCAGCATGCCATGGGGGTAGCCGGGGTAGGTTTTCAGCGACCCGTTCTTGAGCAGGTCGACCGCACGCGGCACGGAACTTGCGAACGGGACGACCTGATCGGCCCCGCCATGCATCACCAGCACCGGCACGGTGATCTTCTTGAGGTCTTCGGTGTAATCTTCGAGCCAGGAGTCGACTGTTGCGTAGTGCGCCAACGCGCCGCCGGCCATGCCTTGGCGCCACCAATTCGCAATCACTGCCTCCGAAGGTTTGGCTCCGTCCAGCTTGTAGCCGTAGAATGGATTCTCAGGGACGAAACGGAAGAACTCTGCCCGGTTGCCCAGCACGCCTGCCCGGATCGCTTCGAACCATTCCGGCGGTTGACCGGCGGGGTTGTTCTCGCTCCGATACATGTTCGGCGTCAGCGAAGCGACCAGTACCGCCTTCGCGACGCGCTCCTGATAGCGGGCGACGTAGCGAGCCACCTCGCCGCCACCTGTCGAGTGCCCGATATGGATCGCGTCGCGAAGGTTGAGGTGTTCAGTCAGTGCCGCCAGGTCGGCAACCCAGTGGTCCATGTCGTTGCCGGTGCCGGGCTGGTCGGACCGACCGTGGCCGCGCCGGTCATGGGCGATCACCCGGTAGCCGTGTCGAAGGAAGAAGGTCATCTGGGCGTCCCAATCGTCCGCCGACAGCGGCCAGCCGTGGCTGAATACGATCGGCTGGCCTGAGCCCCAGTCCTTGTAGAAGATGTTTACGCCGTCTGTGGTTGTGATCGTAGGCATTGAGTCGCTCCTTCTCCAATTGGACACAGTTGAGTGGGAAATACCTCCGGTGAGGCGTGTTTGATTATATCCCCGAATTGCGACGTTAACTAAATCGCCCTTTTTTCAAAGACAAATACCTTGTATGTTCGAGCTATGCCTTAAAGGTATAGCGAGGACCTGATGGAACTGAGGCATTTGCGCTATTTTGTTGCTGTTGCCGAGGAGGGAAGTTTACTGACCGCAGCCGAACGACGGCTACACACTTCCCAACCCTCCCTCAGCAGGCAAATTCGCGATCTGGAAACCGAAATCGGTGTAAAACTGCTGGAGCGGCAGCCGCGTGGCGTGACGCTCACCGCCGCCGGTAAAGTGTTTCTCGATCATGCTCGGCTGGCACTTCTGCAAGTCGAGGCTGCGATCGAAGGCGCCCGACGGACGGCAGAGCCGAAAAGACCCGCACTCGCTATGGGGTTTCTGGTTGGGCTGGAGGTCACGTGGTTGCCTCACCTGTTGCGCATGATCCGTGAGGAAGCGCCGGAGACTGAAGTCACGCTGTGTAGTCTATCCTCCCCGGAGCTTGCCCTTGCGTTAATGCGCGGGAGGTTGGACCTAGCCTTCCTTCGTCCCGAGAAACAGAGTTTGGGCTTATCCTTCAAATTGCTGGCGAAGGAGCCTCTTCTCGCCGTGCTGCCGGCGAGCCATCGCTTGGCATCACGCAAAAAGATTCGGCCGGAAGATCTCGTCCGCGAAATTTACGTCAGTTCGGCGAGAACGTCTCCGGTATTGCAAGCTGCCATCCAGGAGTACGCATCGAGTACGGGGATCGTGCTCAAGGCAAAATACGAAGGCGAGAACATATCGTCGGCAATGTCGCTTGTCGCATCCACGGGCGGAGTTACTCTTGTCCCGCTTTATGCGCAAAACATGCTGGCACCAAACGTTGTTGCCAGAGCGCTGGAAGGAGTGCCTCCGACAGTTGATCTCACGCTTGGATATAACGAGGCAAATACCTCCCCCTTGCTTCGCCGGCTTTTATCGCGTGCGGACGAATTGGTCGAAAACGTGCAAAATCAGAGCATCATAAGATACGCTGAAGTTCCATAGTAGATATCGAGCTCCTGCGATTTCTGCTTATTGGCGCGCTACCGAATCGTGTTCCGCATTCTCGAATCTCGGTCAATCGACCCATCTCGACTTTTCCGATTAAGGAACGCAAGGCAAAAGCGGAGTTTCACGCGACGAAGTAATCGATCCGGACCTCAACATGCGGTGGACCAGGCAGCGCGGCTTTGGGCTGATGCCGCCAAATTGGCCAGGCCTGCTGCAGATGGAAGAGGTAGATCTACGACGCTTACCAGCGGCGCGGCCGCGATCACCTCGGCGGCCATGCGGGAAGATTTCTGATTTTGGCCCACGAAAAACTCTATAGAATCAACAATTTTAACACGCCCTCCGGGCCCACCATAGTACGAAGTCGATCGCCAGGCCGTCGACCGGCCGCGCCTCGGTCGGCCCGCCGATGGACACCAGTGTTCCTCCGGCTCGAATCAGGCGCGCCGACCGCTTTTGAATGTCGCCGCCGATGACATCGAGCACCAAGTCGACTCCGCCGACACCTTCCGGGCCTCGTTGTCGAGGACGACGAACTTCTTCGCGCCGAAGTCTAGGGGTGTTCCTCGCCGGGGGCCGTCGGTCCCGCGTCCCGCCCTTGGCGGCGCGATGCTGACGCTCCTACGGCTGCCCTTTTACCCCGTCTCGTCGCCGCAGTCGGTCCCGCGTCCCGGCCCTGAAGGCCGGCGCAAATGCTGACGCTCCTTCGGCTGCTTTGTTTGCTGAGCCCGCCTGTGGCGGCCATAGGCACTTCAAAAGCCAGTTCGTATCGACGTTGCCGAGACTACTGGGCCAATGCCGCAGTTGGGCCGGCAAAGGCGGCGCCCACCTAGATTCTTGGTCTGTTTCTGTGGGGATATCTGTGGGGTAGGCAATCTTGGTGTTGCCTAAGTCATTGTTTTTTCTGGTCGGAGTGGCAGGATTTGAACCTGCGACCCCCTCGTCCCGAACGAGGTGCGCTACCAGACTGCGCTACACTCCGTGACCAGACCGCGGGCTTATAGCCGCCGCCCTTCGATCCTGCAAGCGCCAATGGCAGCACTTCTGTCGCATTTCGTCGGCTTTCGCCGCTGGCACCTTGAACGTTGCGGCTGAGCACGTTGGTCCGCTGCGTCAAATGGGCAGCGGACCATTGCTTTTGGATTCGCCGATCAGCTTTCCTTCCGGGTTCCGTCGCCCGCCGTGCTCAGGCGGCCGGCTGGCCGAGCACGCTCCAGTCGAACGCTTTCGCCCAGTCGGCGAATCTGTGCCAGCGCACCTCCGGGAACTCCCTGTGCAGGGCGGCGATATCGACGTCGTAGCCGACCCGATCGAACCACTCGAACATCAGCGCCGTATCCTCGCTCTGCTGGCGGGCGACGGCGATCGGAATTTCCTGGTACCGGATCGGGCGGCCGATGGCCTCCGACAAAATTCTCGCCTGGTCCTCGCCCGACAATTCGTCGCCTGCAAAATCGAAGCGCTTGCCGAAGACGCTTTCGCGCCGCTCCGCGAGTGCGGCGACGAAGGCGCCGATATCGGCCAGCGCCACCAGCTGCAGCTGGCGCCTGGCGGGCACCGCGAAGGCATGCGTGCCCTGGCTCAACGCGCCGATCGACCACGGCGCCACGAAGTTCTCCATGAACGCCACCGGCGCGCTGATCGTGTAAGGGATGCCGAGCCGCTCGATGTGCTGCTCGACGCCGTACTTGCTTTCGAAATGCGGGATGCCGGTCTTCTTGTTCGCATCGGCGACGGACGAGTAGATCAGATGTCCGACGCCGGCGGCCTTCGCCGCGTCGGCGGCGAGGATGCCTTGAAGGGTTTCTTCTTCCATCCCGGCCTCGGTCACCGTGCCCATCAGGAACATCGTGTCGGCACCGCGCGCGGCCTTTGTGATCGAAGCCTTGTCGGAGAGATCGCCGGCCACGATTTCTGCGCCGGCTGCCGCCAGTTGCCGCGCTGCGTTGCTGTCGGGCGAGCGTGTCAACGCCTTCACCTTATGGCCCTTCGAAAGAAGGGCACGCGCGACCGCGCCGCCTTGCTGGCCCGTGGCGCCGGTCACCAGAATTTCTCTTTTGGTCGTCATCTCATTTGCTCCTTGCTGTTGGTGGAGCAAAGTTAGGCATTGTCGAATTGATGCATAACTGCCTATAATTGAAAAACTTTGTCCCACTCATGGATACAATGTTCGACCTCAACGATATTGTCGTGTTCGCCCGCGTGGTCGAGGCCGGCAGCTTCACCGCTGCCGCGCGCTTGCTCGCCATGCCCAAGACGACGGTCAGCCGCCGTGTCGCGGCACTCGAGCGCGAGGTCGGGGTGCGCCTGTTGCAGCGCACGACGCGCAGCCTCAACATGACCGATGCCGGCCGTCTCTATTACGAGCGGAGCAGCCAGGCGCTGCGGGCGATCGAGGAGGCGAATCAGCAGCTTGCCGAGGCAAGGGCGGAACCGACAGGCACGATCCGCATTTCCGCTCCCGTCGGCTTCGGCGCCTATTTCCTCAACCGTGTTGTAGTCGAGTTTCTGGCGATGTATCCGAAGGCCAAGGTCGAGTTGCGCCTTACGGACGACAAGCTAAACCTTGTCGAGGACGGTATCGATCTCGCTTTCCGCACCGGCGTTCTTCAGGATTCGACGCTGATTGCGCGCAAGCTCGGCTCGACGCATCGTCTGCTCTGCGCCAGTCCGGATTATCTCTTGCGCCATGGAACGCCTGAAATCCCGGCGGACCTGGCTCATCATCACTGCGTCATTGCCGGTCCGTCGACTGTCGGCGCCCACTGGGTGCTGGAGGGGCCGGATGGCGAGGAGGCGGTCGTCACCGTCGCGGGGCGCCTTGCCGCCAACGAGATGCAGGCGGTGGTTGCCGCGGCAATTGCGGGCTACGGCGTCGCCCAGATGCCGCACGCGATGGCGGACACGCTCATACGCGAGGGCCGGCTGCGCCGTGTTCTAGGAGACTACACCACGCCGGCCGGCGGCCTCTATGTGCTTTACCCGAGCAGCCGGCATCTTTCGCCGCTGGTCAAGGCGTTCATCGATCTGGCGGCCGAGCG
The DNA here is from genome assembly GCF_053714275.1 of Mesorhizobium sp. Arg314. Lineage (NCBI taxonomy): Bacteria > Pseudomonadati > Pseudomonadota > Alphaproteobacteria > Hyphomicrobiales > Phyllobacteriaceae > Mesorhizobium > Mesorhizobium sp. Arg314. The sequence goes on from NZ_JBSKBP010000030.1 coordinate 5,535, forward strand.
GATTTCCAATCGGCTCAACACCGGTTAAAGGCATGTCCGGCGGCCGCTTGCCCATCAACTCCGAGCACAGGACCTAATGAACCAGCGCATCATTAGTTTCGTCATGAGCGGCGGTGTTGGCTCGCGGCTGTGGCCGTTATCGCGCGAGGACAATCCCAAGCAGTTCCATGATTTTTCCGGCGACGGTTCGATGCTGGCAAAAACCTTGCGCCGGCTGGCGGCGCGGCCGAAGGGCGACACGCCGATCTTTCTCATTGCCTCCGAGCGCCATGCCGAGCGTGTCCATGCCGACCTTGCCGGTCTCGATCTTGCCGGCGGGGGTCCGCTGTTCGAGCCGACCGGGCGCAACACGGCGGCCGCCGTGGCACTGGCCAGCCTGCGCGCGCTTTCCGAATTCGGCGATGAACTGGTGCTGGTGGTGCCGTCAGATCACGAGATATCGACAACTGGTCAGTTCTGGCGAAGCATCGAGGCGGGCGCGGCCGCGGCAAATGCCGGCCGTCTCGTGGTGTTCGGCCTCAAGCCTACTCAGCCCGAGACCGGCTATGGCTATATCGAGGTCGGGGCCGACAGGAACGGCGTGTTCGATGTCTCGCGCTTTGTCGAGAAACCCGATCTGGCCACCGCGCAGGCCTATCTCGAGGCCGGCAGTTTCTACTGGAACACCGGCATCTTCCTGTTCCGGGCCGGTGCCATGCGCGACGCATTCGCCGCCTTCGAGCCAAGGATCTGGCAGGCGACCGAGGCCGCCTACAAGGCGGCAACCAGCGATCTTTCGGGCCTCTATATGCCGCTGGAACTCTATTCCGCGATTCCGTCGACCTCGATCGACTACGCCATCATGGAACGCGCGCAGGATATTGCCATGGTGCCCGCCGGCTTCCGCTGGAACGACCTCGGCTCCTGGCAGTCACTGCTCGATGTCGGCCCGTCCGACAAGGACGGCAATGTCATCCTCGGCGATGTCGTCGCCATCGATTGCGAGAACTCCTATATCCGCGGCGACGGTCGCCTGCTGTCGGCGATCGGCATGAAGGACGTCGCCATCGTCTCCACAGCCGACGCGACCTTCGTCGCCCCGGTCAGCCACAGCCAGCACGTCAAGAAGATCGTCGAGCAGCTGGAGAAATCCGGCCGGCTGGAGACGAGGTTCACGCCGGCGCATGACCGCGTGATCGAGAGCGGCGCCTGGCGGCGGCGCGTGCGCCACTGGCTGTTCGAGGAGACGCTACCGCTCTGGTCGACGTGGGGCGTTGACGAGCACTATGGCGGGTTCCACGAGGCGCTCGGCTTCGATGCCGCGCCGTTGATGAAACCCAAGCGCGTGCGCACGCAGGCGCGCCAGGTCTATGCCTTCGCGGTCGCCAAGGAGCGCGGCTGGGACGGTCCGGCCGACCGGCTGATCGCGCACGGCATCGACTTCATGGCCGGTCAGGGCCGCACGAAGCGCGGCGGCTGGGTGCGCACGCTCAACATCGACGGCTCGGTCGCCGATCCGGTCGAGGACGCCTACGACCATTCCTGCGTGCTTCTGGCGCTTGCGCACGCTCATATGTCTGGTCATCCCGACGCCTTACGGCTGGGCGAGGAAACCTTCGCCTTCCTCGATGCCCATCTGGAAGACAGCCGCATGACAGGCTTCCTGGAAACCTCCGACGGCGCGGAGACGCGGCGTTCCAACCCGCATATGCATCTGCTCGAGGCCTTTCTCGCCTGGCACAAGGCGACGGGCGAGCGCGCCTATCTGCGCCGCGCGGCACGCATCATCGACCTCTTCCGCAGTCATTTCTTCGATCCCGAGAGCTGGACGCTCGGCGAATATTTCGATGAAGGCTGGAAGCCGGCGGCGGGCGAGAAGGGGACCTGGACCGAGCCCGGCCATCATTTCGAATGGGCCTCGCTGCTGGTCGATTTCGCCGCCCGCAGCGGCCAGGGCGAACTCACCGCCTTCGCCCGCAAGCTCTATGCCTCGGCCATTGCCAACGGCCTCAACCGCGCCACCGGCCTCGCCTATGGTGCCGTCTCGCGCCAGGGCCTGCCGCTCGACACGGTCTCGCGAAGCTGGCCGCAAGCCGAGGCGATCAAGGCGGCGATCGCGCTCGACGGCTCGGGCGGGCCGGACCTCAAGCCCGAGATCGAGGCGCGCGTCGGCCGCCTGTTCCGCTGGCACATCGACCCGGCGCCGCTCGGCCTGTGGATCGACCGCATCGACGAGCGCGGCCGCTCACTGGCGACCGAGGTGCCGGCCAGCATCTTCTATCACCTGGTCTATGCGCTGACGCAGTATCTGGACGGGACGGCGGGGAAGGGGTGAGGCCGATGTCAGCGCTCTAAGCGTCGTCATCCGCCTCGAAAATGGCATCGACATCGCGAGCGCCGTGCACGACTCGTTCAATTCGCACATCGCCACCTTCAGCCACGTAGAAGATTATGTAGTGCTGGAACGGGACAGACCGTAAGTCCGGCGACAAGGAGTATCGTGGCGCGCCGCCCCGCGGTGCGTTGGCGATGCGATCGCACCGCGCTCTGAGCGCCGCCACAAAGCGTCGAGCAGCCGCTGGATTTTCACTATGGATGTAGTCGCCGATTTCCTCGACATCTCTGGCGGCGGCGGGCGAGAACGTGACAGCCATTACTTGTGGCTTTTATCGCGGTACTTCGCTTCGAGGCGATCGAGAACCTCCGACGCCGGAATGCCAGGGCCGCTTTCCTTCCCCTTGCGGATGTCTTCACGCAATGCAGCAAGCTTCGCCTGCCGCTGCTCCTCGCGTTCCTCGAGCAGACGCAAGCTGTCACGCACGACTTCGCTGGCGCTTGCGTAGCGGCCACTCTCGACAAGTTCACGCACTAATGCCTCGTAACGGGAGCCGATATTGTAGCTGGCAGGCATGGCGTCACCCTTTGGATATTATCCATTCTTATCAATCTATGATAAGTCGGCCAAGCCATTTTGCCAAGTCAATACGGGCTGGCCACGTCCCCGGTCTCGACATACACCGCCTTCAGCTGCGAGTAATGCGCCAGGGCCGCAAGCGAGTTCTCGCGGCCGATGCCGGACTGCTTGACGCCGCCGAAGGGCATTTCCACCGGCGTCAGATTATAGGCGTTGATCCAGCAGGTGCCGGCCTGCAACTCGGCGATCACGCGGTGCGCGCGCGGCAGGTCGCGGGTGAACACGCCGGCCGCCAGGCCGAATTCGCTGTCGTTGGCGCGCTCGATCACCTCGTCCTCGCTGTCGAATTTGAGCACGCTCATCACCGGTCCGAAAATCTCCTCGCGCGCGATCCGCATGCCATCGGTGACGCCGGTGAACACCGTCGGCTCGATGAAGAAGCCGCCCTCGAACCCCTGCAACGACGGCACGTTGCCGCCGCAGGCGAGGCTCGCGCCATCCTGCTTGCCGGCGGCGATGTAGGAGACGACCTTGTCCTGCTGCGCCTTGTTGGCCAGCGGCCCCATCTGCGTTTCGGGATCGAGCGGATCGCCGATGCGGATTTTCTTGGTGCGCTCGACCAGCCGCTCGACGAAGCGGTCATGCAAGCCCTTCTGCACGAAGACGCGCGTGCCGTTGGAGCAGATCTGGCCGCTGGAGTAAAAGTTGCCGAGCATGGCGCCGCCGATGGCGTTTTCGAGATCGGCGTCGTCGAAGACGATGAGCGGCGACTTGCCGCCAAGTTCCATCGTCGCGTGCTTCATCTTCGAGCCGGCAAGCGACAGCACCTTGCGGCCGGTCGGCACCGAGCCGGTCACCGAGACTTTTGCCACGACATCATGGCCGACGAGACCGGCGCCGACATCACCATAGCCCTGCACGACGTTGAACAGGCCATCGGGCAAACCTGCTTCGCTGTAGATCTCGGCCAGCGCCAGCGCCGACAGCGGCGTGTTCTCCGACGGCTTGAACACCATGGCATTGCCCATGGCTAAAGCCGGCGCCGACTTCCAGCCGGCGATCTGGATCGGATAGTTCCAGGCGCCGATGCCGACACAGACGCCGAGCGGCTCCCGCCGCGTGTAGGCGAACGGTCCGCCGAGATCGATCATCTCGCCGTTGAAGGCGGCGACAGCGCCGGCGAAATATTCAAGGCAGTCGGCGGCCGAAGGCGCATCCGCCACCAGCGTTTCCTGGATCGCCTTGCCGGTATCGAGCGTCTCGATTCGCGCCAGATCGGCATTGCGGGCGCGAAGAATGTCGGCGGCGCGGCGCAGGATGCGTCCGCGCTCGACCGGCTTCATCCGCGCCCAGGCCGGCTGCGCCGCGCGCGCCGCCTCGATGGCGAGCTCCAGCACATTCGGCGTCGCCGAATGCAGCGTGGCGATGGTCTCGCCCGTTGCCGGATAGATCACCGGAAGCGGCGCGCCGCCTTCATCCTCGATGTAACGGCCGTTGACATAATGCGATGCCGTTGGCTGGGCGCGCATGGCTTTCTCCAGATCTGTTTGCCGAGCGGGCGATTTGTCCGACAATGCCCTATCGGTCCGCCACCTGCCAGCGCGGATTGATCCAGGGTTCCTGGTTGGATGGCGCCAGCGGCGTCCGACCAAGGATGTGGTCGGAAGCCTTCTCGCCGGTCATGATCGAGGGCGCGTTGAGGTTGCCGTTGGTCACCCGCGGGAAGATCGAGGAGTCGGCGACGCGCAGGCCTTCGACGCCGATCACCCGGCATTCCGGATCGACGACGGCGGTCGGATCGTCGGCGCGGCCCATCCTGCAGGTGCCGCAAGGATGGTAGGCGCTCTCGGCGTGGTCACGGATGAAGGCGTCGAGCTCGTCATCCGATTGCACATGGCTGCCCGGCGAAATCTCCTTGCCGCGAAAGCCGTCGAAGGCCTTCTGGCCAAAAATCTCGCGCGTCAGCCGGATGCAGTGGCGGAACTCGCTCCAGTCGTCCGGATGCGACATATAGTTGAAGCGGATGATCGGCTTGGCGCGCGCGTCGGGCGAGCGCAGGCTCACAGAGCCGCGCGACTTCGAGCGCATCGGCCCGACATGCGCCTGGAAGCCATGCGACTTCGCGGCCGCCTTGCCGTCATAGCGCACCGCCGCTGGAATGAAGTGGTACTGGATATCGGGGTAGTCGACGCCGGCCTGCGAGCGCACGAAGGCGGCCGCCTCGAAATGGTTGGTTGCGCCGAGCCCGGTCTTGAAGAACAGCCACTGCGCGCCGATCAACGCCTTGGAGAAAGGATTGAGCACCGAGTTCAGCGTGATCGGCTTGGTGGCTTCCTGCTGGATGTAGAGCTCCAGATGGTCCTGCAGGTTGGCGCCGACGCCCGGCCGGTCGGCGACCACCTGAATGCCGTTTTCCTTGAGATGCGCGCCCGGGCCGATGCCGGACAGCATCAGGATCTTCGGCGAATTGATCGACGACGCCGCCACGATCACCTCACGCCGCGCCTTAACGACCTGAATCTTTTTGTCAGCTTCGATCTCGACGCCGACGGCGCGTTGATTCTCGATCACCACGCGCCGGGCGAAACCCTTGAGCAGGCTGACATTCTTGCGTTTGAGAGCCGGCCTGAGATAGGCATTCGCCGCCGACCAGCGGCGGCCGCCCAGAATGGTCTGCTCCATCGGCCCGAAGCCTTCCTGCTTCGCTCCGTTATAGTCGTCGGTGAGTTCGAACCCGGCCTGGCGTCCCGCCTCGACGAAGGCGCCGTAGAGCGGATTTTTCCGCGTGCCGCGCTGCACATGCAGCGGTCCGCCGTGACCGCGCCAGCCGTCCTCGCCGCCGTCGGAATCTTCCATGCGCTTGAAATAGGGGAGCACGTCGGCAAAGCTCCAGCCGGTAGCGCCTTGTTCGGCCCAGTGGTCGAAGTCATGCGCGTGGCCGCGCACATAGACCATGCCGTTGATCGAGGAGGAGCCGCCGACCACCTTGCCGCGCGGGGTGGCAAGCACGCGGCCGCCGAGATGCGGCTCGGGCTCGCTGGCAAAACCCCAGTCGTAGAGGCTCATGTTGAGCGGGATCGACAGCGCGGACGGCATCTGGATCAGCGGCCCCATATCGGTGCCGCCGAACTCGATTACGATCACCGAGTGCTTGCCGTCTTCCGACAGCCGGTAGGCCATGGCCGAGCCGGCGGAGCCGGAGCCGATGATGACGAAATCCGCTTCAAGCATTGTTCATATGCGCCATAAAATCGGCGAGCGAGACATTGCCGCCGGTTGCAACCACGAGGACGGTCTTGTCCTTCACATCCACCTTGCCGCCGAGCAGCGCCGCCAGCGACGCCGCGCCCGAGGGCTCCAGCACCAGCTTCATGCGCTCGAACGCAATCTTCATCGCACGCCGCACCGAGGCATCGTCGACGGTGACGCCGCGGACGCCTGCGGCACTCACCGCCGCGAAGGGCGCGTCGCCGGGCTTGCGCGCCATCAGCCCGTCGCAGATCGATTTCGGTCCGATCGGCATCGTCTCGATCGCGCCATGCGCCAGCGACGAGCCCATGCCGTTGAAACCCTCCGGCTCGACGGCGATGATCTCGGTCTTCGGCGACAGATAGTGGAAGGCGAGCGAGACGCCGCCGATCAGCCCGCCGCCCCCGACCGAGCAGAACACCAGGTCGGCACGCGCCTTCTTCGTCGCCAGTTGGTCGAGGGCCTCCAGCCCGGCGCCGGCCTGGCCTGCGACGATCTCCGGATCGTCGAAGGGATGGAGCAGGGTGAGTTGCTCGGTCTCGGCGATCTCGCGCGCCTTGGCGGCGGCGACCTCCTCACGGGCGCGATCGCCATGATCGGTCAGGACCACCCGCGCGCCGTACCCGGCGGTGGCATCCCGCTTGGCGGCCGGCGCATCGATCGGCATGACGATGGTGACCGGAATGCCCAGCGCCTGGCCCGCGGCGGCGAGGCCTTGCGCGAAATTGCCGGAGGAATAGGCGACGACTCCCTTTTTCGCGTCATCCGGCGACAGCCGGTTCAGCCGCCAATAGGCGCCGCGCACCTTGAAGGATCCGGCCCATTGCAGCGACTCCGGCTTGACGAAGACGCGCGCAGCACCGGTCTCCCGGGCGAGCGCCGCCGACTCCAGCAGGGGCGTCACCTGCGTGGCCGTCGAGGTGACGGCATAGGCCTGTTTCAGGTGATCGAGGGTAGGAACAAGAACGTCTGCCATCATTCGCCTCTTGGATACCGTTTGCTCTCTTCGAGATTGTCGAGGTTCATGTGATTGCGCATGTAGCGCTCAGACGCCTTCTGCAGCGGCTGAAAATCCCACGGGTAGTAGGCGCCGTTGCGCAGCGCCGGGTAGACGACCCAGCGGCGCGCCTGGCTCTCGCGCACGGCGGCGTCGAAAGCCGCCATGTCCCAGCGTGCCCTGACCTTGCCTGTGAACCTCGCGACCAAAGCAGCGTTCGCCGGGTCGTCGGCGAGGTTGTCGCGCTCGAGCGGATCTGCTTCGAGATCGAACAGCTGTGGCGGGTCGAGTTCGCAATGGACGAATTTGTATCTGCCGTCGCGGATCGCGACCAGCGGCGCATACGAGCCTTCGGCTGCATACTCGATCAACACCGGCGCGGTGCGCGCCTTGCCGCCCAGCAGCGGCAGCAGCGACTGGCCGTCCGTCCACGGCGCGATCGCCGCGATGTCGATGCCGGCGAGGTCGCAGAGCGTCGGCGTTACGTCGAGATTGGAAACCGGCGCCTCGATAAGTCCGGCGGTGACGCCCTTGCCGGCGATCATCAGCGGCACGCGCACGGAACCCTCGAAGAAGCTCATCTTGAACCACAGGCCCCGCTCGCCGAGCATGTCGCCATGATCCGAACAGAACAGGATGACCGTGTCGTCGAGCATGCGCGTGCGGCCGAGAACGTCCAGCAACTCGCCGAGCTTGTCGTCGACATAGGAAATATTGGCGAAATAGCCGCGTCGCGAACGGCGCACCTGTTCAGGCGTGATCTCGAAGGATTGATAGTCGCTGGCGCGGTAGAGCCGCTGCGAATGCGTGTCCTGCTCGTCATGCGCAATGAACCCGGTCTCCGGGTCCAGCGCCTGGCAGTGCTCATAGAGGTCCCAATACTGCTTGCGCGCGACATAGGGGTCGTGCGGGTGTGACAGCGAGACGGTGAGGCACCAGGGCCGCCGGCTCGCGTCGTCCTGCTCCCGCGACAACTGGTAGAGCTTCTGCGAGGCCAGGAACACAACCTCGTCGTCATACTCCATCTGGTTGGTGGTCTCGGCGACGCCGGCTCCGGTGACCGAGCCCAGATTGTGGTACCACCAGTCGATGCGCTCGCCAGGCTTGCGGTAATCGGGCGTCCAGCCGAAATCGGCGGGATAGATGTCGGTGGTCAGCCGCTCCTCGAAACCGTGCAACTGGTCCGGTCCGACGAAATGCATCTTGCCGGACAGGCAGGTATAGTAGCCGGCGCCGCGCAGGTGATGGGCGAAGGTCGGGATCGAGGAAACGAACTCGGCGGCGTTGTCATAGACCCCAGTTCGCGACGGCAACTGGCCGCTCATGAAGGAAGCCCGGCCGGGCGCGCAGAGCGGCGAGGCTGTGTAGTTGTTGGCAAAGCGCGCCGAGCGGGCGGCGAGCGCCTTCAGATGCGGCGCATGCAGGAAATCCGCCGGGCCGTCCGGGAAGAACGTGCCGTTGAGCTGATCGACCATGACGATCAGGAAATTGGGTCGCCGGGTGGTCAAGGCAGGCTCCGTCCATTGAGCTTGGTTTCGAGATAGTCCTCGACGAGCGCGATCGCGGTCTGTGCGTCGGGCACCCCGTCCTTCAGCGCGCGGCGGATGTAGAGCCCGTCGATCAGCGCCGCGGTCGCCTCCGCGACGCGGTCGGCCTGGGTCTTCGGCAGGATACCGGTCAGGCCGCTCATCAGGTTGGAATGCAGCCGCCGCGCATAGATGCGCAGCAGCCGCCGCAGGTCGGAGGATTTCTGCGCCTCGACATAGAAGGCGAGCCAGGCGGCGATGATCTGAGGCTGGAACTGGTCGTCGGAGAAGCTGACCGCAACGACGGCCGAGACGCGCTGGCGCGGCGTGACGGCAAGGCCGAACGCGCGCCTTGTGTCGCTGTTGAGCTCGGCCAGGATGTGCCGCATCGTCGCAAACAGCAGCTCGTCCTTGGCGCCGAAATAGTGATGCGCCAACGCCGACGACACGCCGGCGCGGCCGGCGATCTCCGACATTGTCACGTCCAGTGATCCGCGCTCGCCGATCGCCGAGATCGTCGCGTCGATCAGTGCCCTGCGGCGCACTGGCTCCATTCCGATTTTCGGCATTTTGAGGATCCGGTTTGACGGTAGATTATTTTTTATTGACGCATCAATCAACAAAAAATCGACACCCAGATCAACCGATCCTGTGGCTCTGGCCCATCCCAAGGGTCTGGAAAACGGTTCACTATTGAACAATATTGAATCACGTGCCGCGAAGGATCGTGCTAGGCTGCGGCGCAAATGGAGGTTGCCATGACCGCATGCATCGTCGGCTGGGCGCATTCGCGCTTCGGCAAGCTCGAAGGCGAGACGCTGGAGGGTTTGATCACCAAGGTCGCCGTCGAGGCGCTCGACCATGCCGGCATCGGTCCGGACGATGTCGACGAGATCGTGCTCGGCCATTTCAACGCCGGCTTCTCGCCGCAGGATTTCACTGCGAGCCTCGTGCTGCAGGCCGATGACCGGCTTCGCTTCAAGCCGGCGACGCGCGTCGAGAACGCCTGCGCCACCGGTTCGGCCGCCGTCCGGCAAGGCATCCGCGCCATCGATGCCAACGCCGCCCGCATCGTGCTGGTGGTCGGCGCCGAGCAGATGACGACCACGCCCGGTCCCGAGATCGGCAAGAACCTGCTCAAGGCGTCCTACCTGCCTGAGGATGGCGAGACGCCGGCCGGCTTTGCCGGCGTCTTCGGCAAGATCGCGCAGGCCTATTTCCAGCGCTATGGCGACCAGTCCGACGCGCTCGCCATGATCGCCGCCAAGAACCACAAGAACGGCGTCGACAATCCCTATGCCCAGATGCGCAAGGATTTCGGCTACGAGTTCTGCCGCCAGGAAAGCGAGAAGAACCCGTTCGTCGCCGGTCCGCTGAAGCGCACCGATTGCTCGCTGGTCTCGGACGGCGCCGCCGCACTTGTGCTCACCGACACCGCGACTGCGCTGAAGATGCGCCGTGCCGTCACCTTCCGCGCCAACGAGCATGTCCAGGATTTCCTGCCGATGTCGAAGCGCGACATCCTCTCCTTCGAGGGCTGCGAGCGCGCCTGGGAACAGGCGCTGAAAAAGGCCGGCGTGACCCTCGACGATCTTTCCTTCGTCGAGACGCATGACTGCTTCACCATTGCCGAATTGATCGAATATGAGGCGATGGGTCTGGCCAAGCCCGGCGAGGGCGCCAGGCTGACACTGGACGGCACGACGGCCAAGGACGGCCGCCTGCCGGTCAATCCGTCCGGCGGCCTGAAGGCCAAGGGCCACCCGATCGGCGCCACCGGCGTCTCGATGCATGTGCTCACCGCCATGCAGCTGACCGGCGAAGCCGGCGGCATCCAGGTGCCGGGCGCGAAGCTCGGCGGCATCTTCAACATGGGTGGCGCGGCGGTAGCCAATTACGTTTCCATTCTCGACAGGATTCGCTAGAAGCAGCCCGCATTACAGCGCCGCGCGCCCTTTGGGCGCGCAAAGGACGCTGTAAGACTTTGGTTTTGCACATGATCCTTTCGAAAATCGGGTTCCGATCTTCGAGGCCATGTGCGCGGGAGGCAACATGACAAATCCGGTTCTGGTCGAAGTCACACGCGGCGCGGTGGTCGAAAGCGCGCACCGCGGCGCCGTTTCCGTCTTCGACGCCGACGGCAAGGCTGTCTGGGAGATTGGCGATACGGAACGCCCGGTATTCCCGCGCTCCGCGGTGAAAGCAATCCAGGCATTGCCGCTGGTCGAATCGGGGGCCGCCGACGCCTATGGCTTCGGCAATCGCGAACTGGCGCTGGCCTGCGCCTCGCATTCGGGCGAGCCGGCGCATGTCGAGCTGGCCACGGCGATGCTCGCCAAGGCGGGTCTCGACAGAAAAGCGCTGGAATGCGGCGCGCATTGGCCCTCGAGCCACGATGCGACCATCGCGCTCGCCCGCGCCGGTGGCGTGCCCAACGCTTTGCACAACAACTGCTCCGGCAAGCATTCCGGCTTCCTTTGCACCTGCGTCCACGCCGGCATTTCCCACGGTGGCTATGTCAAGGCCGGCCATGCGCTGCAGGAGATGGTGCGTGACGCCATGCAATCCGTGACAGGCGCGGCGCATGACGTCGACCATAGCGGCACCGACGGCTGCTCTATCCCCACCTATGCCGTGCCGTTGAAGAGCTTTGCGCGCGGCTTTGCCCGTATGGCGACGGGCAGGGGCTTTTCGCCCGAACGCGCCAAGGCGGCGAAGCGGCTGCTTTCGGCCTGCATGGCCGAGCCGTTTCTCGTCTCCGGCACCGGCAAGGCCGATGTCGCGCTGATGCAGGTCGCGCCCGGCCGCATCTTCGTCAAGACCGGCGCAGAAGGCGTCTATTGCGCGGCATTGCCCGAACTTGGCCTCGGCATCGCTTTGAAATGCGATGACGGCGCCGGCAGGGCGGCGGAGGTGATGATCGCCGCGGTGCTGGCAAAGTTGCTGCGCGGCGATGAGGCGCTTGCGGCAAAGCTTACCGAACTTGCCCGTCCCGCAATCGAAAGCCGCGTCGGCGCCAAGGTCGGCTTGCTGCGGCCGACAGCGGCGCTCAACTAGCCGTCTTCAGCGACAGCACCAAAGTCATCGAATTTTTTTGGGGAAGCCTGGAAGCCATAGCGCTCATAAAACGCTTTGGCTCCATCCGATATCGCATGGACCAAGAGTCCTCGAATGCCGAGAATGGCTGCCGCTTGACCGGTCCGCAGCACCGCGTCCTGTAACAGAGCGACGCCCAGGCCCTTGCCCTGCCAGTTCACATCGACAGCCAGGCGGCCAAGCACAGCCGTGGGCACGGGATCAGGCATATTGCGCCGGATCGAACCGGGCGCATCAGCGAGGTCAAGTCCGCCTGACGAGAGGCAATGATAGCCGACAACGCGCTTGCTTTCTGCAATCACATAGGTTCTGGACGCGCTGCTGACTTGGTTGGCGCGCGCTCGCCGTCGAAGCCATTGATCCAGGCTGTCGGCCCCGCTTTGAAAAAGGTCGAGTTCGTGACTATCGGCAAGAGGGGCTGGTGCCGATAGCATCAGTCCCGCCAGGGCTTGGGCGCATTCATCAGGCGGGCAAATCCCTCGCCGCTCGGTGGCCGATCGAGGATATCGAGATAATGCTGATAGCTCTCGGCATCGACTTTGACGAGCGTCTGGTCGAGCAGCGTGTCTTCAGCCGCGCGGTAAGCGGCGTCGATCATGAAGTCGGAGCGGGTCTTGCCGCGTATCTTCGCGGCACGGTCGATCAGGATGCGGACATCCTCGCGGATACGCAGATTGACGGGCTTAGCGTGGCTGTCCCGGTTTTTGGTGGCCATGGCGATGAATCCTTCCATCACCTACATAGCATGTTTGCATACACAATGTGTATCTAAATCCAAGGCTGCCAGGTTTGGCCGTCGACAACCCGGAAAAACGCTGCCCACGACAAAACTGAACAGCAACGAGTTCATGTTTTTGCTAGTCTCCCCACCACCGAACGGACGGTGGGTAGCTATGCTGGAAACGGACAAGGTGTTTGCCGGGTCGATCCCGGAAAACTACGATCGCCATATGGTGCCGTTGATTTTCGAGGCTTATGCGGCGGAGACCGCACGACGGGTGGCGTCTTTCTCACCCTTCGCCGTCTTGGAAACCGCTGCGGGCACCGGGGCCGTCACCCGCGCCCTTGCGCCGAAACTCTCTCCGGGCGCGAGCTACACCGTAACCGACCTCAACCAGCCGATGCTCGATTATGCGGCCTCGCGCCAGGGTCCTGACAGCCGCATCACATGGCGCCAGGCTGATGCCCTGAAGCTGCCATTCGGCGATGGCGCCTTCGACCTCGTCTGCTGTCAGTTCGGGGCGATGTTCTTTCCCGACCGCTCAGCTGCCTATCGCGAGGCAAAGCGGGTTCTGAAGCCCGGAGGACATTTCCTGTTCAGCGTGTGGGATCGCATCGAGGAGAATATATTCGCCGACGACGTGACGAATGCTCTGGCCACGATCTTTCCGCACGATCCGCCGCGTTTCCTGGCGCGCACACCGCACGGCTACCACGACAAGGCGCTGATCCGCAATGATTTGGAGGTCGCCGGGTTCGCCGATGTGGCCATCGAGACCAGAGCCGAGCAGAGCCGCGCATCTTCGCCGCGCGTTCCGGCTGTCGCTTATTGCAAGGGAACGCTTCTTCGCAACGAGATCGAGGCCCGGGATCCGGAAAAGCTTGAAGCCGCAACCGACTACGCCGAATCCGTGATCGCCGACAGACATGGCACCGGCGAGGTTGCCGCCAAGATCCAGGCACACATTATCGTGGCTGCGGCCTAGAGCGTTTCACCGTTTCACGGCGAACCGCTCTATCCCTTGTTTTAGCCGCATTTGTGCGACGCCAAGCGATTCCGCTTGGCTGCAAAATGCTCTAGCTCACCTTGTTTCGCTCGACGGTCAGATGCGCGTAGCCGGTATCGCTTGATTTGGCGAGATCGCCGGTCACCGGATCGGCCCAGCGCTGGCCGATAATGGCGCCGTTTTTCGCGCCGTCGATGACATTGTCCGAGATGACCGCGGTGCCTGAACCTTCGACGACCGAAACGACAATGCCTGTGCCTGCCTGGCGTATGATGTTTCCGGTCGCCACGACATTGCGCAGATACGGCCCCCAGCCAAGCTGCATGCCGTAGAGCGGCGCGTTCTCGACGACATTGCCCGAGACCGTCGTATCCGCTTCGGCGCTGATGCCGACGCCGAAGCCCGGCGGATCGGCGGTGTACGGGCCGGTCGTCTCGAGGTTGCGCACGATGTTGTTCGAGCAGACCGCCATGCGGCCGCCTTCGTTGAAGTTGACGATCGAGATACCGTTGGCGGCGCCGTCGACCAGATTGTTGCTGAGGATCGCGCCTTCGAAGGAGAATTCCGAATAGATCCCGGTCTCGCCGGAGCGCGAGCAGGTGTTGCCGGTGATCTGCAGGTTGCTGGCGCTGTTGGCGCGGATCGCGGTGAAGGCGCAGTCGGAGACGACGTTGCCCGAGATGATCACATTGCCGGCGCGGAAGGCGTTGATGCCGTTGCCGTTCTGGCCCGTACCGCCGCTCCGCGCGCCGATGCGCTGGACGCGATTGCCGCTGACTATGGTGCCGTCCTCCGCCGTCTGCCAGCGATGCACGAGGATGCCGCCATTGGCGCAATCGGACACGGTGTTGCCGGAAATCTCCAGCCCGCCGGCCTCGACCGAATAGATGCCGGCATCCGCCGCGCCCGAAATATCGGACCGGCCGACACGGCCGACGGCATGCTCGAGCGCCAGCCCGTTCTTGCCACTGCCGGTCACCTGGCAATTGTCGATGACGAGATGGGCGACGCGGCGCAGATCCAGCAGCCCTTGCGTGTATTCGGCGAGCCAGCGGTTGGCGCCGTCGAGCACCAGCCCGCTGAGCTCGATATGCTCGGCCTGTTCGGCCATCATCAGATGGCCGTTGCCGCCATAGACGATGCGCGTCGCGCCGGGCACGCCCGACAGCCGCACGCGGGCGGGCAGCTTGAGGTTTGAGACGAGATAGGTGCCGGGCGGCAGGAATACCGGCTGGTCGCGGTCGCTGGCTTCGGCGAGCAGCTTGGCGAAAGCCTTGCTCTGGTCGTCGACCGCGCCCGGCTGCACGCCGACCTCGGTGGCGTTGATCGAGCCGCGCATCGCGGCCATCTCGATACCCGGCAGCGTCTTCGCCGATGCCTTGCCGGCGAAGAGGCCGGCGACGGCAAGGCCTGCGGTCTGGGCAAGCAACGTTCGTCTGTTCAACATCGGCACAGGTCCTGGCGTTTCGCCGTGTCCGTCGCAGGAATCGTGCCAAGGCAGACCTGTCGGCAAACCGCTTGTGCAGTCGCCTCGCCAAGCCTAAGTTCATCGAATGAGCAGAGCTTTTACCCGCGAAGAAGACAGCGAAAACGCCATTGCCGGCGTCGGCGAACGGCCGATCAGCACGCACCGCAATCTGGTGACGGAGCGCGGCCTCGCGATGATCGAGGATAATCTGGCCGACTTGCGCGACATACTTGCCAAGGCCGAAAGGAAGGGCGACCGCGAGCGCATCGCGGTGGTTTCTCGTGACCTGCGCTACTGGACCGCGCGGCGCGAGAACGCCGAGCTTTCGGTGCCGGAACCCGGCAGCGACGTGGTGCGCTTCGGCATGGGCGTCACTCTGGAGGGCGACGACGGTAAGAAGGTGCATTGGCGCATCGTCGGCGAGGACGAAGCCGATCCGTCCAAGGGCTCGATTTCCCATGTCTCGCCGATGGCTTTGGCGCTGTTCGGCAAGAAGGTCGGTGATGTAGCCGCTGTGAACGGCAAGGAATGGGAGATCGTCAAGCTCTCGGACAAGGCCGAGAACTAGTTCTCTAGCAGAGAATTTGGCCGGTCGGCTATGCTTGCGTTGGCAGGTCGCGGGCTTGGAGATTGGTCGAAGCGCCCATCGCGATCGTCATCCTTGGGCGGAGCGGGAAGCGAAGCGTACCGCGTAGACCCAAGGATCCATGCCGTGACTTCAGCGTTGCCACTGCGATGCAGAATTCTGCGCCGCTCCTGCTTCGCCCAGGGATGACGAGGTTGGGATGGCTTCAGCTAATCGCCAGCGTTTGCGCTGATTTGCCCAAACGAACGGTGAGGATCTTACCCGCCGACAAGTCTGCAACCTTGCAAAATCTTTGTGTCGAGGAATTCGTCGGCAGAATCTATTTTGCCGCTTTCGCAGTGCGGTTTCGTATTTGTCCATGATATCGCGAGCGGCGTCGATCTGCCGTTCGACGCTGTCGCGGACTGGCCTGAGAATGACGCCGTCGTCAGTTTCGATGATCTGGAGCTGATCGCCAACTTGAAGGTTCAAGCTGTCAAGCATTTCGCGTGGCAGCAGTAAGGCTCCTGATCCGTCTTCAAGCGTATGGATGATCGTCTTGGCCATTATCGCGTCTTGGTTGTAGCTCAATTCATAGAAACAACCTTTTCGCCGATTGGGCAAGCTCTCACTGATCGGCCAGCAACCGATCCATAAGCCGGTTAGCCGCTTCCGGGATGACCGTCCCTGGCGGGAAGATTTCCGCCGCACCAGCCTTCAGCACCGCTTCATAATCCTGCGGCGGGATGACGCCGCCGGCGACGATCAGCATGTCGCCATGGCCGAGTTTCTTCAGCGCGTCCTTGAGCTCGGGGATGAGCGTCAGATGCCCGGCGGCTAAAGAGGAGGCGCCGATGATGTCGACATCGTGCTGCACCGCCAGCCTTGCGATCTCGTCCGGCGTCTGGAACATCGGCCCGACGGTGACGTCGAAGCCCAGATCGGCAAAGGCGCTGGCGATCACCTTCTGCCCGCGGTCGTGTCCGTCCTGTCCCATCTTGGCGACCAGGATGCGCGGCTTGCCGCCCGTCTTCTTCTCGAACGCCTCGATCTTTTCCTTGAGCCGATCGACCGCCGGATTGTCGCCGAGCGCGTCGCGATAGACGCCGGAGATCGTTTGCACAGCCGCCGTGTGGCGGCCGAACACTTTTTCCAGCGCCAGCGAAATCTCGCCGACGGTTGCGTTGGCGCGCGCCGCGCGGATCGCGAATTCGAGCAGGTTCTCGTCGCCTTCGGCGGCACGGGTCAGCGCCGCCAGCGCGTCCTCCAGGGCCGCGACGTCGCGCGTGCCTTTGAGCCGCTGCAGCTTTGCCAGTTGTCTCGCCTTCACCTCGGCATTGTCGATCTTCAGCACATCGACCTCGATATCGGTCTGAGGCCTATGCGCGTTGACGCCGACCAGCACCTGCTCGCCGGAATCGATGCGCGCCTGGGTGCGGGCGGCGGCTTCCTCGATGCGCAGCTTGGGAATGCCTTTCTCGATCGCCGCCGCCATGCCGCCGAGGCTTTCCACCTCCTCGATATGGGCAAGCGCGCGCGCCGCCAGATCATGCGTCAGCCGCTCGACATAGGCCGAGCCGCCCCACGGATCGATCATGCGCGTGGTGCCGGATTCCTTCTGCAGGATGAGCTGCGTGTTGCGCGCGATCCGCGCCGAATGGTCGGTCGGCAGCGCCATCGCCTCGTCGAAGGAATTGGTGTGCAGCGATTGCGTGTGCCCCTGCGTCGCCGCCATCGCCTCGATCATCGTGCGGGTGATGTTGTTATAGGGGTCCTGCGCCGTCAGCGACCAGCCGGAAGTCTGGCAATGGGTGCGCAGCGACAGCGAGCGCTCGTCCTTCGGCACGAAATTCTTCTGCATCAGGCTCGACCACAGCAGCCGCGCGGCGCGGAGCTTGGCGACCTCCATGAAGAAGTTCATGCCGATCGCCCAGAAGAAGGAAAGGCGCGGCGCGAAACGGTCGATGTCGAGGCCTCCCGCAACGCCGGCGCGCGCATATTCGATGCCGTCGGCAATGGTGTAGGCAAGCTCGAGGTCGGCCGTCGCGCCTGCTTCCTGCATATGGTAGCCGGAGATCGAGATCGAATTGAACTTCGGCATATGCTTGGAGGTGTAGGCGAAGATGTCCGACACGATCCGCATCGAAGGTTTCGGCGGATAGATGTAGGTGTTGCGGACCATGAACTCCTTCAGGATGTCGTTCTGAATGGTTCCGGCCAGATCCTTCTCGGCAACGCCCTGTTCCTCGGCCGCCACGATGAACAGAGCCATGATCGGCAGCACCGCGCCGTTCATCGTCATCGACACCGTCATCTCGTTGAGCGGAATGCCGTCGAAAAGCTGGCGCATGTCGAGGATGGAATCGATCGCCACGCCGGCCATGCCGACATCGCCGGCGACGCGCGGATGGTCGCTGTCATAGCCGCGATGGGTGGCAAGATCGAAGGCGACCGACAGTCCTTTCTGGCCGGCGGCGAGATTGCGCCGGTAGAAGGCGTTGGATTCCTCCGCCGTCGAGAAGCCGGCATATTGGCGGATCGTCCAGGGCTGCTGGACATACATGGTGGGGTAGGGCCCGCGCACGAACGGCGGCATGCCCGGATAGGTGTCGAGATTGGCAAGCCCCTTGAGGTCGCCCTGCGTATAGAGGTGCTTTACGGCGATGCCTTCGGGCGTCATCCGCTGGCCCTTGAGCCCGACCGGCACCCGACGCGGCGCCGACCAGCCGATCTGGCTGAAATCCGGGATCATGAACCGGCTCCGATCGACTGATCGATGCGCACCGGAAACAGCGGCTCGCAAGTCGCCACGCCCTCCGTCAGCGCCGGCCGCCGCTCCTGCGGCAGTGTCTCGACCGGCCGCTCGTTCGGCACGCGATAGAGCGTCGTGCCGACAATGCCGCGTTCACCGGATCGGTAAGCGCCGTTGCGCTTGGCGGCGGCGGTCTGCACGCGGTTCTGGATATAGCCCTGCTGCAAACTGTTGAGCACGCCGCCCTCGGCCTCGATGCGCTGGAATTCCTCCCAGGCAGCAGCGCAAAGATCGTTGGTCAGCGTCTCGACCGCGCCCGAACCGCCGGCGGGGTCGGCGACATGGCCGACATGGCTCTCCTCGGCCATGATCAGTTGGGCGTTGCGGGCTACGCGGCGGGCAAAGCCGGCCGGCAGCCCGTGTGCGATCGTGTGCGGCAGGATCGAGATCGAATCGGCGCCGCCGGTTGCGGCCGCGAAGGCCGCGATGGCCGTGCGCAAAATGTTGGTCTCCGGGTCGGCCATCGTCATCATGCGGTAGGAGGTCTCGGCATGGATGCTCGCCGTCGATGCCGGGATCGAGCAGGCCTCCTGGACGCGCGCCCAGAGCTTGCGCAACGCCCGCACCTTGGCCGTCGACAGGAACTGGTCCTGGTCGACGCTGAGGGCAAAGCCGATATGCGGCGCGGCGTAGACAAGCGGCTGGCGCGCCTTCTCGAACATCCTGAGATAGGACACGACCGACGCCATCATCGTGCCGAGCTCCTGCGCCTCGGTGGCGCCGGCATTGTGGAAGACGCGGCCGTCGGCCTCGAGCAGAACGCCCGGCACGCCCATCGAGAAGAAATGCGCCAGCGACTGCGGCATCGATTCCTGCAGCGCCTCGATCGAGGTGCGCAGCCGCCCGGTTCCGGCGAAGATCGCCGCCGGGTCGATGCCGAAGGAGAGGTTGAGCTTGGTCGGGTCGGAGCGGCGGCGGCTCAAGAAAGCGAGCAGCCAGTCGGCGACCGCGCGGCTCCAGGGATGCGCGTCGATGCGCACCTGCACGCGGTTGAGCGGCACGCCGTCGAGCACCGCTTCCAGTGCTTCCGCGGTGCGCGGCAGGCCGTAGCCGAACGCGTTCGGCGCGCCTTCGAAGACCAGCGACAGGCCGGTCGCCCCTTGCGCGATGTCGTCCAGCGCCTGCGCGCTGGCGCGGGCGATGTCCGGGTCGTCGACGCGCTGGCTGACGATCCAGGGCACTGTCGGATTTGTGCGTGGCAGCGGCTCGGCGGTCGTCGAGCGTTGGCTGAGCGGTTCGATGCGGATGCCGTCATCGGTGTGCGAAACCAGCTTTTCCTCGAAGGAACCGCCGGCAAGCGCCTTCTCCGCCAGCGTCTGCCAACGCTTGGCGTCCGGGTTCGGAAGGTCGACATCCCTGGTCAAGGCGCCGGCGCTCATCGCTCTCCTCGCTTCTCGGCCGCATCAGCCGGGTCCAGCCAATCTAAGGTCAGGAACCGGATATCACAATGCGTCATCCGGCCAGGTGCTCTTGCGGCCATCTAACCGATTGCCAAACATGCGCAAAATCCGCAAGCGCCCAAAGTCAAATTCGGTGCCGGCCCCAAATTCTTTACTGACCATTGCCGCATGCGGCTAGCGTTACTATAGCTCGGGTGAGGCCTTTGAGCGGAACAGATTGCGGAGACCGGATTTATGGTTGACGAGACCAGCATCTTCATCGGCGCCAGCCGCAAGCCCGACGATTCCTATCAGCACGCGGAAGAGCTGTTGTTGCGCTACGGCAACCGCCACGGCCTTGTCACCGGAGCCACGGGCACCGGCAAGACGGTCAGCCTGCAGATCCTGGCCGAGGGCTTTTCGAATGCCGGCGTGCCGGTCTTCTGCGCCGACGTCAAGGGCGACCTATCCGGCATATCCATGATGGGCGAGGCCAAGGATTTCCTGGTCGAGCGCGCCGGAGAGGTGAAGCTCGATCCCTACCAGTTCCAGGAATTTCCGGTCATCTTCTGGGATCTGTTCGGCGAGCAGGGCCATCCGATCCGTGCCACCATTTCCGAGATGGGGCCGCTGCTTTTGTCGCGGCTGATGAACCTCACGGAGGCGCAGGAAGGCGTCATGAACATCGCCTTCCGCATCGCCGACGAGGAAGGCCTGTTGCTGCTTGATTTGAAGGACCTGCAGGCGCTGCTCGCCAACATCGCCGACCGCGCCGACGAACTCAGCGCGCGCTACGGCAATGTCACCAGGCCGTCGGTCGGTGCCATCCAGCGCACGCTCCTGGTGCTGGAGAGCCAAGGCGCGGCGAACTTCTTCGGCGAGCCGGCGCTGCGCATCGCCGACATCATGCGCACCACGCGCGACGGCCGCGGCGCCATCAGCGTTCTGGCCGCCGACAAGCTGATGATGAACCCCAGGCTCTACGCCACTTTCCTGCTGTGGCTGATGTCGGAACTGTTCGAGGAACTGCCCGAGGTCGGCGATCTCGACCAGCCGAAGCTGGTCTTCTTCTTCGACGAGGCGCATCTGCTGTTCGAAGACGCGCCGAAAGTGCTGATCGACCGTGTCGAGCAGGTGGTGCGGCTGATCCGCTCCAAGGGCGTCGGCGTCTATTTCGTCACCCAGAACCCGCTCGACATTCCGGAAAAGGTGCTCGCCCAGCTTGGCAACCGCGTCCAGCACGCGCTGCGCGCCTATACGCCGCGCGAACAGCAGGCGGTGCGCACTGCCGCCGACACCTTCCGGCCCAATCCCGATTTCGACTGCGCCACCGCCATCACCCAGCTCGCCACCGGCGAAGCGCTGGTTTCGATGCTGGAGGACAAGGGCGTGCCGGCCATGGTCCAGCGCACGCTGATCCGCCCGCCATCCTCGCGGCTCGGGCCGATCACACCGGACGAGCGACGCAAGATCATGGCCGAGAGCCCGGTCGCCGGCCAGTACGACCAGGTCGTCGATCGCGAATCGGCCTTCGAAATCCTGCAGAAAAAGGCCAAGGAGGCGCAAGACGCCGAGGCCCACGCAAAGCAGCAAAACAGCGGCGGCTCGCGCTGGACCATTCCCGGCTTCGACGATGTCTTGGGGACAGGCAACCGGCGGTCTTCCAACCGCCAGACCGTTGCCGAAGCCGCCATCAAGTCGGTGGTGCGCTCGGTCGGCTCATCCGTCGGCCGCGCCATCGTGCGCGGCATTCTGGGGAGCCTGGCCAGGGGAAGGTGAGCTTTCAGCGCCGAGCACGAGGGGCTGAAGTGATCAGCCGACTTCGATGTTCATCTCGGCGATGAGCCGCTCGCGCCCGGCCAGCGAGTTCAGCGCCTTGTCGCCCAGCTCGCGGGCGACGAGGTTGAGCAGCGCTTCGCAAAACACGACATAGGCGCCCATGCTGTTCGAATAAAAGCTGCTGGCATGCGGGATGAAGAAGGCATGCTCGGCCGGAGGGGCGAGTGGCGAGGATCGGGAATCGGTGATCGCGATCACGCTCTGGCCGTTCGCTGCCGCGACGCGGCCGACCTCGGCGACGCTGCGCGTATAGGGCGCGCAGCTGGCTGTGACGACGACGTCGCCCGGCTCAAGCTGCGACAGCGCCTCGGCGACGCCGAGGCGCGGCGCATCCAGGAGCGCTACGTCGGACCGCACCATGCCCAGGCCATAGGTAAGAAAGCTCGCCAGCGAATGGAATTGGCGAACGCCGTGGATGCGCACGCGCCGAGCGCTCGCCAGCAGGCTTGCCGTACCTTTTAGCGAGGCGCTGTCCACCTGACCGAGGAAGCCGTCGACATTCGCCGCCGTTTCGCGCGCCAGCTGCTCGAAGACCTCGACTTCGGTGCCGCCTGCCGACGGTGTCGTCATCAGCCTTCCGGCCTGGCGGCTGTAGAAATATTGCTGGTCGTCGGCGATTGCCTTGCGGAAGACGGCCTGAAAATCGCTGAAGCCTTCGAAGCCGAGACGCTTCGCCAGCCTGGTCAGCGTCGACGGATTGATGCCGAACTGATCGGCGAGTTCCGAGATCGTGCGGACGGCCGATTGTTCGGGCGCCTCGACCAGCTTGGCGAAGACGTCATGCGCCTTGGAGCCGAGGGAAAAGCCTGCTTCGTCGCGGCCGACCGAGAGCGCCAGTGCCCTCAGATCCTCGATGGTGCGCGGCGGCTTCGCAACGACTTCCTCTGGCATCGTTCCCGTTCACCCCGCGACAGGGACAAGTCCATCCCGCATGTCGAAGCGCGCTGCTTCGTATGCCGCATCGTAGACAGCCCACTCGACCTTGTCAGCCCCGATGCGGAAGACAGCGCTTGCAAGCGTGTTCTCGACATCGCTGTCGGCCGGATCGGTGCGGTAGATCGGCAGCTCGGGATCGGCCGCGTCCCACAAGATGCCGAGCGCGCGGCTTTGCGGGTTCGATTGCGGCGTCTGATCCAGCAGCGCTTCGCCCCGTCGTTGGCGCACGCCGGACGAACCGGTGACGATCTGCGACATGCGCCCGGTGTCGGCGTGGATCAAGTGGTTCGAGTGGACACGCGCCGCTTCGACGCGATCGACCGACAGGGCTTGGGCGGTGAACTCGACGCTAAGCAGCCGCTCGTCGCCGGCCTGCGCCAGGGTAAGATGAAAGGCGCCGGCGCGCGGCACCGATTCGAGCAGAGCCAGCGCCGCGTCGAGGTCCGCTGCGTCGAGCACGGCGCGCGCGAGCACCATGCGCGGCGCCCCGGCGCCGCCGGCCAGCGGCCTGGTGTTGTTGACCGTCTGCACCAGCCTCGCCGACGTGGCCGCGAATGTGTGGCCGGGCAGCGAGCCGGGATAGACGAAGGCGGTGAATTGATTGCCGCCTTCGGACGTCACACGGGCCAGCGCGCAGTGCCCGGCGAAATCCGGGTCGCCGTCCTCGTTGTGACCGATGACATGCGGGGATCCCGGCAATTGCACCGTCGTGCAGCCATCCGGCGCCATTGCCCAGATGTCGCCGCGGCAGTTCCAAAGGAAGACGTCGTCGAAGGGCAATTCGAGCCCGACGGCGAGGCCCTGCAACTCGGCCCAGTAGCGCGGAAACCGTTCCCGCACGATCGTCGCCATCGTGCCGATACGGGGATCGGCGCGGCGTGCGGTCAGTTCGCGCCATGCCGCGGACGTGCGGAAGTGGTCGTGCAGGGCGGCCCGGCCAAAGCGCCCGAGGGCGGCGCCGACCTCCTGCGGCGACCCCGCGACATCGATGAAGGAAAGCCGGCGGTCGGCATCATGCAACATGCTGGAGAAACTCTTTCAAGCGCGGGTTTTGCGGGTTCGCAAGCAGCTCCCGCGGCTCGCCATCGACGGCGATCTTGCCGCCCTCCATGAAGATCAGCCTGGTTCCGACCTTGCGGGCAAAGGCCATCTCGTGAGTGACGACGATCATCGTCATGCCTTCCTCGGCCAGCGCCTGCATCACGCGCAGCACTTCATGCCGCAATTCGGGATCGAGCGCCGAGGTCGGCTCGTCGAACAGCATCAGCTTAGGCTTGACGGCAAGCGCACGGGCGATGGCGACACGCTGCTGCTGGCCGCCGGAAAGCTCGCTCGGATAGTGATGCGCCCGGTCGGCGAGGCCGACCTTGGCAAGCATTTCCAGCGCCTGCCTGCGTGCCTCTTGCCGCGTTTCGCCACGCACGCGGCGCGGGCCGAAAGCGACGTTCTCGAGCGCCGTCATCTGCGGAAACAGATTGAACTGCTGGAAGACCATGCCGGCTTCCTGGCGGATCAGGCGGACCATGCGGCCGCCGGATTTGACGCTGATGCCGTCGACGACGAGGTCACCGCCGTTGATCTCCTCCAGCGCATTGATGCAGCGAAGCAGCGTCGATTTGCCGGATCCGGAGGGGCCGATCAGGACGACCTTCTCGCCGGGCTCGATCGACAGGTCGACCTGGTCGAGGATCGTGACCTGGCCGAAGCGCTTGGTGACTTTTTTGAACGCCACGATGCTCACAGGATGCGCATCCTCTTTTCGGTCAGCCGGAGGATGAGCGTAAGCGTGCCCGTCATTATCAGGTAGAACATCGCCACGGCCGACCAGATTTCGACGGCGCGGAAGTTGGCCGCCATGATTTCCTGGCCCTGCCGGGTGAGTTCGCCGACGCCGATGACGATGAACAGCGATGTATCCTTCAGGCTGACGATGAATTGGTTGCCGAGCGCCGGGATCATGCGGCGGAAGGCGAGCGGGCCGATGATGTAGAGAAGCACTTTCCAGAACGGCAGGCCGAGCGCTAGGCCGGCCTCGCGCAATCCGCGATGGACGGAAAGGAAGGCGCCGCGCACGATCTCGGCGATGTAGGCGCCGGCATTGATGATGATCGCCATGATTGCCGCCGCCAGTGGGTTGATGCGGACATCGGCCAGTATCGGCAGCGCGAAATAGATGAACATCACCTGCACGATGATCGGGGTGCCGCGAATGATCTCGACATAGACCATGGCGATGGCGTTGAGAACGATGTTGCCATAGGCGCGTGCCAGCCCGGCGGCGAAGCCGATGACAAGGCCGCCGGCAAGCCCGGCGAGCGCGATCAGCACCGTGAGGCGGGCGCCTTTGAACAGCTCCGGCAAGGCCTGCCAGATGACGGACCAATCGAAATCCATGAGAGCTTTCCTTCAGGGAAGGCACGCCGGCCCTGCCGGCGCGCAAGGGGATCCAAGGGAAACCCCGGTGATCAGCTCTTCGGCGGCTCGGTGCCGAACCACTTCTGGTAGATGGCCTTATAGGTGCCGTCGCCCTTCAACTTGGCGATCGAAGCATTGACCTTGGCGACGAGCGGGCTGCCCTTGGGGAAGGCGATGCCATATTGCTGGGCCATCATCTGTGGGCCGACGGTCTTCACTTTCCCCTGGCCGTTGGTCTTGATGTAGTAGAGCACGTTCGGCGTGTCGTGCATGGCAGCGTCGGCGCGTCCGGTCGCAACCTCGAGATAGGCGTTGTCGCTGTTGGGGAACAGGCGCAGTTCCGTGCCCTTGAAATGCTCCTTGGCGTAGTCGGTCGCCGACGTGCCGGTCTTCACGGCCAGCGTCTTTCCGACGAGATCATCCGGACCCTTGATCGCGCTGTCGACCGGCACCATCAAAAGGAAGCCGCTGTCGTAATAGCCGTCAGAGAAGTCGATGACCTTCTTGCGCTCGTCCTTGATGGTGATGCCGGCCAACCCGACATCGACCTGCTTGGTTTGCAGCGCCGGGATGATGCCGTTGAAGTCCATCGGCTGCAGCGTGTAGGTCACGCCGATATCCTTGGCGATTGCGGCCCACAGGTCGATGTCGAAACCGACATATTTGTCGCCTTCCTTGAATTCGAACGGAACGAAGGCGGTGTCCGTCGCCACGATCAGGTCGTCGGCAAAGGCCGGATGGCCGAAGGCGAGTGTTGCCGCGACGGCCGCGGCGGCGGTGAGGCTTGCAAGTGCGAACTTCATTTTTCGGGTTCCCCTTTTTGTTGGATTGCCCGGGAAGCCTAACACCGTCGGACCTTCTGCGCAAATTAAAAATGCATTCAGATATAAAATGCACTACATATTTGCATCTTGCGACAAGGCGAACCTGCTGGGGAACGGCTGTCAGCGAACATTCAAGAAGCTTCAGGCGGCGGCCCACTGACGTCTGAGCGCGTCCGCATCGGCGAGTGTGACTCCGCAGGCTTCGACTGCCCGCCTCGTAGCCGCGACGAGGTCCTGATTGCCGGAAGCCAGCGCCCCGCCGGGCAGGAAAAGATTGTTCTCGAAGCCGACGCGCGCATGTCCGCCGAGCAGCGCCGCGGTCGTGACGCAGGCCGTCTCCTGGCCGCCGAAGGCGCAGACCATCCAATGGCTGGCGGCGGCGATACCGGGCACCAGGAACGGCAGCAGGTCGGCTGGCCGCGACGTCTGCCCGATCGTGTAGCGGCCGAGCACATAGAGAACCGGCAGGTTGTCGAAGGGGATCACGCCGCGACCCGCGAGCGCCGCGAGATAGGCCGCCTCCTCGGGGGTGTAGAGGATGATCTGCGGCGTGACCTTCTCCCTGCGCAGCGTTTCGAGGAACGCGGCGAACGCCGTTTCACGCGTCGGGTCGGGCACGAGCTCGCGCAAGGCCAGCGAAACCGCTTCGGGGCGGACTTCCAGCACCACCCGCATCTGCTCTTCGGGCCGATAGATACCCAGCGCCTCGCTGGTGATCTGGAGAACGAGCCTGTCGCCGACGCTCGCCCTGATCGCTGCGGTCGCGGCTTGGTAGGCTTCGGCGTCCAGCAAATGGCGTGCGTCGCGGTCGCGGACATGGACGTGGATCATGGCGGCGCCGGCTTCGAACGAGGCAGCGGCCACATCCGCCAACTCATCCGGGGTGATCGGCAAGGCTGGATGGTCGGCCTTCGTGCGCCGACCGCCATTTGGCGCCACGGCGATCGCAACGCGATTTTGGTACGGCATTGATAGCTCCATTTGTTGCAATAGATCAACTTATGCAACATATATTGCACGATCATACATTTGCGTCTATGGTTGTGGCATGATCCGCGCGCCGCTCACCGATGCCATCGTCGAGGTCTTCGACGCCCTGCCTTCGCAGCTTCAGGACGCTGCCCGCTATCTTCTCGACAATCCCGAGGACGTGGCGCTGCTGTCGATGCGCGAGCAGGCGCGCCGCGCCGGCCTGCAGCCCTGGACGATGGTGCGCCTGGCCAAGCGGCTGGGCTTCGATGGTTATGAGTCGCTGCGCTCGCTTTACGCCAATGCCATGCGGCAGGGTGAGCTCGGCTTCGCCGGCAAAGCTGGCGCGCAGCTCGCGCGGCAAAGCGAGGTCGGCGACCGCGCATTGGCTGGCGAGATGGTGAGGTCGCTGTCGGAGCAGATCGCCCACCTTGGCGAACCCGAGCGGCTCGACACGCTTGCCGCGGCGGCCGAGCGGCTGCATGCGGCGCGCCGGATATTCTGCCTCGGCCTGCGCTCCAGCCATCCGGTCGTCGCGCACTTTTCCTACGTCATGTCCTTTCTCGGCGAGAAGGCGGTGATGCTGGACGGCGCCTCGGGAACTGGCACCGACGCCATTCGCCTCGCGACCTCTGAGGACATCCTGTTCGTGGTCAGCGTCGCGCCCTACACCAGGCTGACCGTCGATCTTGCCCGTCGCGCCGCGGCCGGCGGCGTGCCGGTGATCGCGCTCACCGACAGCGCCGTGTCGCCGCTCGTCGGCCTGGCCGCCCTGTCGGTGCTGGTGCCGACGGAAAGCCCGTCCTTCTTCCACGCCATGGCGCCGGCCTTCGTCGTCGGCGAGATCCTCGCGGCGCTGATCGCCGGCAAGGGCGGGGACAAGGCGCTTGCCGCCATCCGCCGCACAGAGGACCAGCTCTCCCAACTCGACATCCACATCTTGCCGCCGCGCGGCCGGAGGAAATCATGACCCATATCCTGCATCGCCAGATCAACGCCGTGCTGCCGGTCGCCAGCGGCGGCAAGGGCATCGAGCTGTTCGACAGCAACGGGCGCGGCTATATCGACGCCTCCGGCGGCGCCGCTGTTTCCTGCCTCGGCCATGGCCATCCCGACGTCATCGCCGCCATGCACCGGCAAGCCGACACGCTTGCCTACGCCCATACCAGCTTCTTCACCAGCGACGTCGCCGAAGCCCTTGCCGACCGGCTCGTCGCCGACGCGCCGGCCGGCATCAGCCATGCCTATTTCGTCTCCGGCGGTTCGGAGGCGATCGAGGCGGCGCTGAAAATGGCGCGGCAGTATTTCGTCGAGATCGGCCAACCGCAGCGCCGCAACATCATCGCGCGCAAGCAGAGCTATCACGGCAACACGCTTGGCGCCCTCGCGACCGGCGGCAACGAATGGCGGCGCGCCCAGTTCCGGCCGCTGCTCATCGAAACGCATCACATCGACCCGTGCTTCGCCTATCGCTTCCAGGAAACCGGCGAGACGGATGAGGACTATGCCGCTCGCTCTGCGCAAGCGCTTGAAGACAAGATCATCGAGCTCGGACCGGAGACGGTCATGGCCTTCGTTGCCGAAACGGTGGTCGGCGCGACGGCGGGCGCGGTGCCGCCGGTGGCGGATTACCTGCGCCGCATCCGCCAGATCTGCGATCGCCACGGCGTGCTCTTGATCCTCGACGAGGTGATGTGCGGCATGGGTCGCACCGGAACGCTGCATGCCTGCGAGCAGGATGGCGTCGCTCCAGACCTGATGACGATCGCCAAGGGGCTCGGCGGCGGCTATCAGCCGATCGGCGCGGTCCTGCTTGGCCGGAAAATCTTCGACGCCTTCGCGAATGGCTCAGGCCTCTTCCAGCACGGCCACACCTATATCTGCCATCCGATGGCCTGTGCCGCGGCGCTCGCCGTTCAGGAGGTCATCGCCCGTGACAGACTGCTCGACAATGTGAAAGCGATGGGCGCGCATCTGGCGCGCCGGCTCGGCGAGCGCTTCGGCAACCATCCCCACATCGGCGATATTCGCGGGCGCGGCCTGTTCATGGGCGTCGAGCTGGTCGAGGACCGTTCGACGAAGCAGCCTTTCGATCCGAAACGCAAGCTGCATGCGCGCATCAAGAAGGCTGCCATGGCGAACGGCCTTCTTGTCTACCCGATGGGCGGCACGATCGACGGAGCCAGTGGCGACCATGTGCTCCTGGCGCCGCCCTTCATCTGCGACGTTGCGGCCATCGACGCGATCGTCGAACGCCTCGACGACGCCATCGGCGAGGCATTGCGCAGCTAACGGTATCAACCGTTCAAACTCGCTGGCGCGGCCTTCAGGTGGTCGCGCCGTTCACACCGGGATGAGCGGCGCAACCTCGCGGTCGGAAGGCCGGTCGCTTGCCGCCAGGCCGGCCAGCACGCCGGCGCGATCGGCCGCATTGCGGTTCTGGCTCATCTTGCGCTTGCCTTCGAGCTTCGTGATCGGCATGCGCAGCCCCACAATGCCCTTCAGCTGCGACTGGACGAAATCCGGCGGCGCGTCCGACACGGCCCAGGGCGCGACGCGTTCGCCTTCATGCAGGTTGGTCAGACGCGTCACGACCTCGAGCAGCCTGTCGGCATCCTCGAAGAATTCGATCGGCCCGTGGGCATGGACGGCGACATAGTTCCAGGTCGGCACGACCTTGCCGGTCTCCTGCTTGGTCTGGTACCAGGCCGGCGTCACATAGGCATCCGGCCCCATGAACATCGCCAGGCCATCGCCCAGCGGCGGCACGCGCCAATGCGGGTTTGCCTTTGCGACGTGGCCGTAGATCACGCCATGCTCACCTTCGCTCGCATCGAGGAAAAGCGGCAACGGCGTCGCCAGCGGGCCTTCGGCCGTGGCGGTGACCAGGATAGCCAGCCGCGCCGCGCGGATCGTGGCCCTGAGGCTCTCCTTGTCGTCGTCGCGGAAGGCGGGGGGTGTGTACATGGCAAAACTCCTTGCGGCATAAAATGCCTGAAGTTCGACCTGCTTAGAACATCCAGCCTCGAAAGTTTTTTGTAGTCCAGCCGGATTGCAGGCGTATCGATGCAGGCCGTCGGCGTCGCGGGTTTTCGCCCCTTTGGCCGAGCGCCGCTGACCGGCCAATGCATGTCGCCTAAAAGTGCGCAGCGGTTTTGGGAAACGACATGCACAGGAACAAAGGCACAAAGCGCGTCGCGCTTTGGCGGGTCAGAAAATCTCGTTGGTGAGCTTCTTCACCGGACCGAGCAGGATCGAGCCCGTCGGTACGCCGTTGTCGATCGGGATGGCTTTGCGTTCCGGCATGTCCTCCTCCGGTGCGCCGACATTGGCCGTCACGATGACGGGCGACTTGGTCGGCACCCGGTCGTAGAGGTCGATGATGTCCTGGTTGATCAGGCGCACGCAGCCCGAGGACACCGACTTGCCGATCGACCACCATTCGGGCGACCCGTGCAGGCGGTAGAGCGTGTCCTGGTTGCCCTGGAAGAGATAGAGCGCGCGGGCGCCGAGCGGGTTCTTCAGGCCGCCTGGCATGCCGCCATTCTTGGCGCTGTATTGCGTCAATTCGGGCTGGCGGGCGACCATCTCGTCCGGCGGCGTCCATTTCGGCCACTTCTGCTTCCATTGCACGACCGCGTCACCCGCCCATTCGAAGCCGGCGCGGCCGAGGCCGACGCCGTAGCGGATCGCCTGGCCGCCTTCGCGCACCAGATAGAGGAAGTGGCCGGTGGTATCGACGACGATGGTGCCGGGGCGCTGCCCGGTCGGATCGGGAACGATCTGGCGCAAGAATCTGTGATCGATCTTGTTCACCGGGATGGCCGGCAGGTCGAAGCCGTTGTCGGACATCGCGCCATACATCGTCTCATAGTCGCCGAGCGGCGGCTCGACATAGGCCGGCGGCGGCGGCTGGACCGGGGCGGGGGCCGGA
Source organism: Mesorhizobium sp. Arg314 (assembly GCF_053714275.1). Taxonomy (NCBI): domain Bacteria; kingdom Pseudomonadati; phylum Pseudomonadota; class Alphaproteobacteria; order Hyphomicrobiales; family Phyllobacteriaceae; genus Mesorhizobium; species Mesorhizobium sp. Arg314. The sequence goes on from NZ_JBSKBP010000030.1 coordinate 36,164, forward strand.
CCGGTGGTGGTGCAGGCGGAAACGGCTGCCGAAGCAGCGCCTAGGGCTGTGAAATTGAGGAAGCCACGGCGGCTGATGCGGAAGGAAGCGTCTGACATGGTTGCCTTTTCTAGGTCTTGATTCGCAAGAAAGCATGAACCCGTGCGCACATCGCTGGCGGCATCCATAACAGTCGGCGGCGATAGGCGGTTCCAATTCTGGCTTGAGGGTGGACAGAAAAAGGCGAAGCTGTGGCCGCGCCGCAGCTGTTGCGCTGCAGCAACAGCGGGCCGTTGGCCCGTTTTCGGGGAAACGGCGAACCGCCGTATCTCTTTTTGACGCAATTCCGGACGGAAGGCTATGGCGAGTCGCCGAACCTGACCGCTTCACACTTTTCCTGGAATTGCTCTAGACGCCGGCCGGCAGGCCTTCGAGCGAGGGCAGGATCAGCCCCGGCGGAAAGTCGCGGTACTCGTCCGGCTGGTTGGTCCGGTTGATCCAGACCGTGCGGAAACCGAACTTGGCCGCGCCGGCTATGTCCCAGCGGTTCGACGACTGGAACGACACCGCGCCCGGATAGAACCGCCAGCCGGTGACCACCATGTCGTAGACCGACGGATCGGTCTTGAACCTGCGCACCGCGTCGACCGAAAACACATCGTCGAGGATCTGGTCGAGTGCCGCGGATTTGACCGCGGCGTTGAGCATTTCCGGCGATCCGTTGGACAGGATCGCGAGTTTCGCGCCCGAGGCCTTGAGCGCTTTCAGCACGGCGGGCACTTCCGGGTAGCAGTCGAGCCGCCAATAGGCTTCGAGCAGCCTGGCCTTGAGCGACGGGTCGGCCGAGGGCACCTTGCGTAGCGCAAAGTCGAGCGACTGCTCGGTCAGTTGCCAGAAATCGGCATATGAGCCCATCAGCGTCCGGACCCAGGAATATTCGAGCTGCTTGGCGCGCCAGATTTCGGAGAGCAACTGTCCGTCCGGGCCGATCTCGCCCGCATGGCGGCGCACGGCCGCATGCACGTCGAACAACGTGCCATAGGCGTCGAAGACATAGGCCGCATGGTGCATGCGGAAGAGTTTTGCGGCGCGTAGGCTTGCCGCGCAAGCGCTGATTGCGGTCAAGTGCCTCTGGCCTCAACGATTTTTCCCGATGTCGGTTGACGCTGGCCGCCAAAGCATCGTCCTATGCCGGGCTGAAATCATCGATCTGGACGGCGAACATGACACTGGCGGCTGCGGCGCAAACCGCGACTTGGACCTATGTGGACGGCGACTGGTACGAGGGCAATGTCGCGATACTGGGGCCGCGCAGCCATGCCATGTGGCTCGGCACCAGCGTCTTCGACGGCGGCCGCTGGTTCGAGGGCGTGGCGCCCGACATCGAGCTTCATTCCGCCCGCGTCAACGCCTCGGCGGCAGCGCTTGGCCTGAAGCCTTCCATGACCGCTGAGGAGATCGTCGGGCTGACCTGGGATGGCCTGAAGAAATTCGACGGCAAGACGGCGGTCTATATCAGGCCGATGTATTGGGCCGAGCATGGCGGCTATATGGGCGTGCCGGCCGATCCGGCCTCGACCCGCTTCTGCCTCTGTCTATACGAATCGCCGATGATCGCGCCTTCCGGCTTTTCGATCGGCGTCTCGCCGTTCAGGCGCCCGACCATCGAGACCATGCCCACCAACGCCAAGGCCGGCTGCCTCTATCCCAACAATGGCCGCGCCATCCTGGAGGCCAAGAACCGCGGCTTCGACAACGCGCTGGTTCTCGATATGCTGGGCAATGTCGCCGAGACCGGAACCTCCAACATTTTCCTGGTCAAGGACGGCCATGTGATGACGCCGGCCGCGAACGGCACTTTTCTCTCCGGCATCACCCGCTCGCGGACCATCAACCTGCTCGGCGACTATGGCTTCAAGACCACCGAGAAGACGCTGTCGATCCGCGATTTTCTCGAAGCCGATGAGATATTCTCGACCGGCAATCATTCGAAGGTCGTGCCGATCACGCGCATTGAGAATCGCGACCTGCAGCCCGGTCCCGTGGCTAAGAAGGCGCGCGAGCTCTATTGGGAATGGGCGCATTCGACTTCCGCCGCCTGAGCCGCTGGAGCGTTCTACCGTTTCACTGAAACGGCGAAGAAACGGCGAACCGCTCCGGCTCTTATTTTTTACGCAATTCCAGACGGAAAACCGTTTCACACTTTTCCTGGAATTGCTCTAAAAGTCGCTCGGCGCTCCATTCCGGAGTTGCCCCGACCCATTCCAGACCTATCTTAGCTCGGTAGTATCACCGGACTTTTTCCTCGAGGGAGTACCATCCATGGCTTTTGAGTTGCCCGCTTTGCCTTATGACTACGAGGCCCTGCAGCCTTACATGTCGAAGGAGACGCTGGAGTATCACCACGACAAGCACCATAAGGCCTATGTCGACAACGGCAACAAGTTGGCAGCCGAAGCCGGAATGGGCGACCTGTCGGTCGAAGAGGTCGTGAAGCAGTCCTTCGGCAAGAATGCCGGGCTCTTCAACAACGCAGCGCAGCACTACAACCACATCCATTTCTGGAAGTGGATGAAGAAGGGCGGCGGCGGCAACAAGCTGCCGGGCGCGCTGCAGAAGGCCGTCGACAGCGATCTCGGCGGCTATGACAAGTTCAAGGCGGATTTCATCGCCGCCGGCACCACCCAGTTCGGTTCCGGCTGGGCCTGGGTGTCGGTCAAGAACGGCAAGCTCGAAATCTCCAAGACGCCGAACGGCGAGAATCCGCTGGTTCATGGCGCCTCGCCGATCCTCGGCGTCGACGTTTGGGAGCACTCCTATTACATCGACTACCGCAATGCGCGGCCGAAATACCTCGAAGCCTTCGTCGACAGCCTGATCAACTGGGACCATGTCCTGGAGCTATACGAGAAGGCCAAAGGTTGATCGTTTTACCGAAAAGCCCCGGCACGCCGGGGCTTTTCTTTTTCGGCCGGCGCCACAGATTTTCATCCCGGCGGGGAAAATTCACTGTGGCGTCGAAGGGAATATTTCCGTCGCGACGTCCGTTAACGTTGAGAGCAATTCAAGGAAAAGTGTGGAACGGTTTTCCGTCCGGAATTGCGCCAACAAGGAGATAGAGCATTTCACCGTGAAACGGTGAAATGCCGCAGTCGCTTACTCTCTTCACCATGGAGCCAATTGAATGAGAAAGCTTGTCCTCGCCATATCTATGCTCGCCTTTGCCGGCTCGGCCGCCTTTGCCGATCCGATTCAGGATCGCCAGGCCCTGATGAAGGAGCGCGGCAAGCTCGCCGGCCAGTTGTCCAAGGTGGTCAAGGGCGAGGAGGATTTCGATGCGGCCGCCGTGCTGACGACGCTGAAGGCCCTGCAGGCCAACGCCGAGAAGTTCGATGCCGAAAGGCTGTTTCCGGCCGGCAGCGACCAGGGCGATACCACAGCCGCGCCGAAGATCTGGGAAGATATGGCCGGCTTCAAGGCCGCCGAGGACAAGTTCCTTGCCAACACCAAGGAAGCGGTCGCGTCGCCGCCGGGTGATGTCGATGGTTTGAAGGCGCAGCTCAACACCCTTGGTGGCGATTGCGGCGCCTGCCATCAGAGCTACAGGGTCAAGAAGGGCTGACCGCCTGACATGGCCTGGCTGAAGAAGCTCGTCGGCGCCGTCATCGTGCTTGGCGGCGGCGCGGCTGCCGCAGGCTGGGTCCTGTCGGCGCCCGTCAGGCTGGACGCCGAGACCGTCGCGCAGCTCGGCCCCGGCGACGCCGCCAAAGGCAAGCGCATCTTCTATGCCGGTGGCTGCACCTCCTGCCATGCCAGGCCGGGCGGCGAGGGCGACGCCCGGCTGCAACTGGTCGGCGGCCTGGAACTGAAGACGCCGTTCGGCACCTTCGTGCCGCCAAACATCTCGCAGGATCAGAAGGACGGCATCGGCGCCTGGAGCAAGGAGGACTTCGCCAATGCCATGCTGAAAGGCGTTTCGCCTTCCGGCGAGCATTTCTATCCAGCCTTTCCCTATGCGTCCTACGCGCGCATGAAACCGGCCGACATCTCCGACCTCTACGCCTTCATGAAGACGCTGCCGGCGGTTGCCGGCAAGGCGCCGGGCCACAAGCTTTCCTTCCCCTTCACCATCCGCCGCGGCATCGGCCTGTGGAAGCGGCTCTATCTCAGCCCCGAACCGGTGATTGCGCTGCCCGACGGCAAGCCGGACAAGGCTCTGGCCGGCCGTTATCTGGTCGAGGGACCCGGCCATTGCGGCGAATGCCACACGCCGCGCGACTTCGCCGGCGGGCTCAAGAAGGCCGAGTGGCTGGCGGGGGCCGTGGCGGCCGAAGGCAAGGGCATCGTGCCCAACATCACCCCCGACGGTAACAGCATCAAAAGCTGGTCGGAGGCCGACATCGCCAACTACCTCGAAACCGGCTTCACGCCCGATTTCGATTCCGTCGGCGGCGCCATGGTCGACGTGCAACGCAACATGGCGCAACTGACCGCTGACGACCGTGCGGCGATCGCCGCGTACCTCAGGGCCGTGCCGCCGCATCCGAACGGCTATCCGGCGCGTAAGCCGGCCAAATAGCCTCAGGCTACGGGTGGCGGTCGCCGAGGAAGTCGAAGCCGTTTTCGAAAAAATGGTTGTAGTCGCAGGTCAGTTCCTCGCCGGGCGCGATGTCGCGCAGCGCGTAAGTCTCCTCGGGAGAGGAAACATCGCAGTTCGGTTCGTCGGCATGGTTCATGTAGCGCGCGTCGTCCGCCTCGAAGACGACAAAGTTCGGATCGCGCCGGTCCGGATAGGAATAGCGGTCGAGATAGGACTTCACCGGTCCGGATTCGCCTTCATAGGTCTCCACCGGAATGCGCCGGTCGAACCTTGGGTCGAGCTTCCAGATTAGAGTGCCCCGCGCGATGCGATGTTTGGCGAAGACGCCGATGCCCTGGATGGGCGATTTGTCGAGATAAACGTCGACGAGCAGCATGACCAACCCTGCGAATGACGGTGAGGCGGTCCGAGATGACCGCGACCAAAAATAACGGCGAATTGCGTAACGCGCGCTCTTGGCAATTGCGAGCGGAAAATCAGGCCTTGCCGGTCACTTTCAAGGCAAAGGCGTAAATGTAGGCGATCTCCTCCAGCCGCGAGAAGCGACCCGATGCACCGGCATGGCCGGAATCCATGTTGATCTTGAACAGCACCGGATTGCCGCCCGACTTGCGTTCGCGCAGTCGCGCCACCCATTTCGCCGGCTCCCAATAAGTGACGCGCGGATCGGTTAGGCCGGCCAGCGCCAGGATCGGCGGGTAGTCGAGCGCCGCGACATTGTCGTAGGGCGAATAGGCGGCGATCGTCTTGTAGTCGCCGGCCGACGCGATCGGGTTGCCCCATTCCGGCCATTCCGGCGGCGTCAGCGGCAGGCTGGCGTCGAGCATGGTGGTGAGCACGTCGACGAACGGCACCTCGGCGACGATGCCGCCGAAATTGTCCGGCGCCATGTTGGCGATCGCCCCCATCAGCATGCCGCCGGCCGAGCCGCCCTGCGCGACGATGCGGTCATGCTGCGTGTAACGCTCGGCGACGAGATGGCGGGCGCAGGCGATGAAATCGGTGAAGGTGTTCATCTTCTTCGCCCGCTTGCCGTCTTCGTACCAGCCATAGCCCTTGTCCTTGCCGCCGCGCACATGCGCGACGGCGTAGACGAAGCCGCGGTCGACCAGCGACAGGCAGTTGGTGTTGAAGGCGGAAGGAACGGTGATGCCGTAGGAGCCGTAGCCGTAAAGCAGGCAGGGCGCGGAACCATCCAGCGGCGTGTCGCGATGGTATAGCAGCGAGATCGGCACCAGCTCGCCGTCAGCGGCGGGCGCCATCAGGCGGCGCGTGACATAGTGCTCCGGATGGTGGCCTGAGGGCACTTCCTGCGTTTTCAAAAGCACGCGCTCGCGGCTGCGCATGTTGTAGTCGAACGCCTGCGCCGGCGTCGTCATCGACGAATAGGTGAAGCGCATCACTTCCGTGTCGTATTCGTAGGAGCCGGAGAGGCCGAGCGAGAAAGCCTCCTCGTCAAAGGAGATGAAATGCTCCTCGCCGCTGGAGCGCTCGCGCACGGCGATGCGCGGCAGGCCGTCCTTGCGCTCCAGTCTGACCATGTGATGCTTGAAACCGAGCACCGAGAGGATCAGCCGGCCACGCTCGTGCGGTACCAGTTCCTGCCAATTGGCGCGCACCGGATTGGCGACCGGCGCGGTCATGATCTTGAAATCCTTGGCGCCGTCGGCGTTGGTGAGGATGAAGAAGATGTCGCCGCCTTCTTCCAGGTCATATTGCAGCCCGGTCTCGCGCACCGCCACCAGCTTCGGCTCGGCTGACGGGTCATTGGCAGGCAGGAGGCGGTATTCGGAAGTCTCATGGTCGTTGATGCCGATCATGATCCAGTCATTGGCGCGCGTGCCGCCGACATCCATGAAGAAGCCCGGATCGGTCTCCTCATAGATCAGCCGGTCGTTTTCAGGCTTGTTGCCGAGCGCGTGGAAGAACACTTTTGACGGGCGGTGGTTGTCGTCGAGACGGGTATAGAAGAAGCCGTCATCGCCGGCATTCCACACCCCGCCGCCACCCGTATCCGGGATCTGGTCGGCAAGCTCCTTGGCACTCGCAAGATCGCGCACGCGCAGCGTGAAGAACTCCGAACCCTTGTCGTCGAACGCCCACAGCAGCTTCTTGTGGTCGGCCGAATGGTCGACGCCGCCGAGCCGGAAATAAGGCTTGCCTTCGGCCTCCGCGTCGCCGTCGAGCAGGATCTCGTCGGCGCCGCCGTCGCGGGGCGTGCGGAAATAGCGCGGCTGCTCACCGCCTTGCCTGAAGGACGAGCCATACGCATAGGGGCCGTCCTTCATCGGCACCGTCGAATCGTCTTCCTTGATGCGCCCTTTCATCTCGGCAAACAGCTTGCCGCGCAGGTCCGCTGTGCCGGCCATCAGCACGGCCTGATAGGTGTTTTCAGCCTCCAGATGGGCGCGGATGCGGCCGTCGAGCAGGGAGGGGTCCCGGAACACGGCCTGCCAGTTGTCAGCCCGCATCCAGGCATACTGGTCGCTGCGGGTGACGCCGTGATGTGTGTCGGAAACCGGGTGTTTCTCAGGGATCGGCGGGCTGGCGGTCGGGAAGGCGGAAGCTCTGATCATTACGTCTCGCTGCGGAATTTGCTTGAATAACAAGTGAACACGCCGCTCAGCGGCGGTTCAAGGGGGGCGCGTTTCAAGATGGTCTACACAAGCTAAGTTGAAGGGGGAAAGATGAAATCCTGTGTTTCTACCGCAATGTCTGTTGCCGTCCTTGCGGCAGGTCTGGCTCTTTCCAGTCAGTCTCATGCAACCGTCTTTGCCGCCTGGCAAGTGGCGGGCGTGCCGTTCGGCGACGCGCTCAATGCGCGAAAATTTCCTTCCAACACATCGCAAAAGCAGCGCGCGTATCCGAACGGTGCCGTGATGCAGATGACCGGCCGCTGCACCGGTGGCGTCAACCTGCTCGATATCGCCCGGCAGCCGCAGTGGGAGCAGCGCCAGGCGATCCGCTATTGCTGGTGCGAGATCTGGCACGACCCGGCGCAGAATGGCCATTTCGTCACCGGCTGGGTCTACGGCAAATATATCGCGCCTTATTGAGGGATGCCGTCACCCCACCTTGTCGGTGTGGCTGGCAAGGCGGGGTCCTTGCGCTCCGTTGCGCCGCAGGATTCATCGTGGCGGCGCAACAGGCATCCAAGCATTGGCAAGCATTGAGCGCCATGTCGGGCGGCGATCGGATGTCTAACATACGGATGACGTGACGTCATGGCATGCTGGTCTGGCCAGAAAAATCTCGCGAAGTTACACCTTGCACGAATTTTTGAAGCTGAATCAGCAATATTTGATGAATATCGGCGAATATAAGTCAGTATGCGAATTGACTTACTTGCAATGCAGCGCCATTAAGATAAGCGACGCGAATCGCGGGGCCTTTCCTGCATGAAATTCGCGCGATGCCCGATCCCGCAAAAAAGGGCACAGTTTTAGAAACAACTCTCGTTGGGGCCTTAGCACTATGGAAATCGTCGAAACACCTTCGAAAAACGGTGATGCGCTGATCGAGCTGACCGCCGATGTCGTCGCCGCCTATGTCAGCAACAACCCGGTGCCGGTTGGGGAACTGCCGAACCTTATCGCCGACGTCCACGCCGCGTTGGGCCGTGTCGGTGGCTCGCCGGAGCAGCCGTCGGCCGAGAAGCAGAAGCCGGCCGTCAACCCGAAGCGCTCCGTCCATGACGACTACATCGTCTGTCTCGAGGACGGGAAGAAGTTCAAGTCGCTGAAGCGGCACCTGATGACCCACTACAATCTCACGCCGGAAGAATACCGTGAGAAGTGGGGCCTGGACGCCAACTACCCGATGGTGGCCCCCAATTATGCGGCCGCCCGTTCGCAGCTCGCCAAGAAGATGGGTTTGGGCCGCAAGCGCAAGGGTCGCTGATAGGTCTCGGTTCCTCAAGCAGTTCGACGGCGCCCTTGCGGCGCCGTTTTGCTTCCGGAGCAATTCCAGGAAAAGTGCATAGCGGTTAGGCTCGGCGACTTCGCCGTAGCCATTCCATCCGGAATTGCGTCAGAACAAAGAGATGTCGGCCCGGATCAGGCCGTCTGCTTCAGCGCCGCTTCCGCGTCGCGCTTGATGCGCTTGACCATCGAGCGCAGGCCATTGGCGCGCTGCGGCGACAGATGTTCGTCGAGGCCGAGCTCCTTCAGCGTCGCTTCGGCGTCGGTGCTCCGGATTTCACTTGCCTGCCGGCCTGAAAACAGTGCCAGCATGATGGCGACGAGGCCGCGCACGATATGGGCGTCGGAATCGCCCTGGAAGCTGATCACCGGGTCGGCGCCCGCTCCCTGCTCGGTGGTGAGCCACACCTGGCTCACGCAGCCAGGCACCTTGTTCGTTGCCGTGCGCTCCTCCTCAGGGAAAGGCGGCAGGCCTTCGCCGAGCTCGATCACATAGCGATAACGGTCCTCCCACTCGTCGAGCAGGGAAAAGTCGTCGCGGATCGTCTGGATCGGGGTGGTCATTGCCCTGCATATAGTGGCCCGGCACTGCCGCGTCACGGAAAAAGAAAGACGCCGCGGGCGTCGAGAGGTCGGACGGGCCCGCGGCGTTAGAGCGATTGTCAAACGGTTTTCCGTCCGGAATTGCGCCAAAAGAGACAGAGCGAACGGCTGAACGAGATCTCAGTTCTTCGCCGTCAACGCCACCGGGATGTTGACCTTGGCGGGCAGCACGATGTCCTCGGCGACGCTGCCGGTGGTCGTGACGGAGCCATCCGCGACCTTCGTCTCGGGCGCGCCTGCCTGCCCGGACTGCTGGTCGTCGATCATGGCCGCGGCGATCTTGGCCGTTTCCTTGGCGCGAACGGTAATGGTGTACATGGCCGATTTGCCGGTCTCGCAGACATCGGGCTTGCGCTCGCACAGCCCGGCAATGTCGCCGACCGCCTCGCGTGCCGCAAACAGCGCCTGGATCGGCCCGACGCTCTGCTGGCCGTCTTCACCCGGGCCAACGCCGAGCGGCAGCGCGAGCAGCACCAGCGAAAACCAGAAAGCCATCCTGATCAGAAAGCCCATCTTACTTGCCTCTCATCCGGGATGGATGATGCATCCATCCGTGACGGATCATGCATCCATAGGCATGACCTCTTTTATGGGCACGATAGTGGCACGGTCACGCAAAGGACGGCTTGCATCGAAGCCGCGAATTTTCCGCAAATTTTAGGCAAATTCGAAAGGATTGATTTTGACATCGACTTGCCTCGAATCTCATCGGTCGCATTAACTTTATGATAACCATATATCATATTGTTATTAAACGACTTTATCTTCTATGGTGGTTAGCCGGATCAAGTTTCGGCCCGTTTTGGCACAGGCCTCGCGGCTAACCCGCCGTTTACCATGGCGCCAACTCGGCGTGCTTTGCGGCGCCGGCATCACAATATTTGCCTTGGGCGGGTCGCCGGCTCCGTCAGCCTTATCCATTCCTTAAACGCTGGATGCGAGTTTCAAGCCAATTGATTGAGTCACCTGCCAGGCAGGGCGTTTTTTGCGACCGGGTACGCGTGCGTTGAGTTCTATTTCAGCCAGATACGTTCAATTGCCTGGCGCGGTTGCCGCTGGCTGCGAACGCATGGTTCACCCGACAGTGACGGGTGAGGCAGAGCGCCTGCGCCAGCGCCGCTTCATCGGCGTCATGCTTGCGGCTCCCTTCCTCGCTGCCGGTGCTGCGGTCACGCTGGTCACGTCGAGCCACGGCGCGGCTGTCACCATAGCCGCGATCTTCGCTGCTTTCGGCCTGTGCTGGTTCTCTGCGCTTCTGGTGGCGGCCACCGGCCACATGGCGCTCGCCGGCCGCATGGCGGTCGTGTTGGGCGGCCTTGCCCTTGCCGGCGCTATTGCCGCGGCGGGCGGCTTGGCCTCGCCGGTCGCGCTGCTTGCCGTCGCATTGCCGGTTGAAACCTGGTGGGTCTCCGGGGCGCGGCGCGCCGCGTTGTCGAGCGCCCTGGCGGCGCTTGCCGCTATCGTGCTCCAGCCCTTTGCCGGCCATGTCCTGCCGCTTGGCGAAATCGCCGCCTGGCATTGGCTGCTGCCGCTCGCCTGGGTGCTGACGCTGCTGCCGCGTGCCGCCGCCTTCGCCAATCCGGCCAGCTTGCAGCTGGCGGAACCCGCCGCCGATCGTCTCGAGGACGTCATCGACGCCGTCGTGCTGCGCGTCGGGCGGCAGGGCGAAGTGCTCGACGCGTCCGCGAAGGCGCGCTCGATCCTGAAATTGGCGCCCGAGCTCCTGCTCGGCACCGGCATGTTCGACCGCGTCCATCTTTCCGACCGCGTCGCCTATCTCACCGCCTTGGCCGATATGCGCGAGGGTGCGCCGAAGCGCCGGCTTGAGCTGCGCATCCGCTTGCCGCGCGAAGGTTCGGGCGCGGCCGACAATTTCCGTCCGTTCAGCCTCGAACTGATGCGCGGCGAAGCCGACTGCGACGTATTCACCGTGGTCCTGCGCGAGAACGACGGCGTCGCTGCGCTGCGCGAGGAGCTTGCGGGCGCCAGGGAGGCGGCTGCAGCCGCCGAAGTGGCCAAGGGCCGCTTCCTGGCGGTGGTCAGCCATGAGCTGCGCACGCCGCTCAACGCCATCATCGGCTTTTCCGACATGCTGCTGCATGAGATGTTCGGCGCCTTCAAGGATCCGCGCCAGAAGGAATATGTCGGCCTGGTCAGGGAGTCGGGCCAGCATCTTCTGTCCGTCGTCACATCGATCCTCGATGTCTCGCGCATCGAGGCGGGCGCCTACGCGACCGAGCTGGAGCCGTTCCGCTTCGTCGAGGCCGTCGACATGTGCCGCTCGATGATGCGGCCGCTGGCCGACGCCAAGGGCATAATTCTTGCCACGCAGATCGCGCCGGATACCGGCGAGATCAATGCCGACCGCCGCGCGGTGCAGCAGATCCTGATCAATCTCGCTTCGAACGCCGTGAAGTTCACGCCCGATGGCGGCTCAGTGGTGATCGGCGCCAAGCGCGTCGGCTCGCGCCTGCATTTCTGGGTGAGCGACACCGGCATCGGCATCGCCGAGGAGGACATGGCCAATCTCGGCAAGCCGTTCATGCAGATCCAGAATGATTACACGCGCCGTTTCGAGGGAACCGGGCTCGGCCTGTCGCTGGTCAAGGGCCTGGTGGCGCTGCACGAGGGCACGATGTCGATCGAGAGCGCGCCGGGTGAGGGCACCACGGTGACGATCGGCCTGCCGGTGAACGGGCCGAAGCGGCGTTCCGGTGCGCCTTCCGGTGTGCTGGCCATGCCGGCGGCGAAGCCGAAGGGGGATGCAGATGGGGAGAGGAATGGCTCGCTCCGCAAAACGGCCTAAGGTGGTCGAACCCGAGCGCGGCGTCTTTGCCGAGGGCGCGGCTGCCGTCGGTCAACTGATCGCAAGCAATCCGGTTCTGGTCGGCGGTTCGACCGCCTTCCTGGTGACGCTGTTCTACGTCTCGGCCAATGCGCTCTGGTATCAGCCTTTTCCGCATACCAGCGCCTTCTTCGCCACCCGGAGCATCGAGAATTTCCCGCATACCGTCTCCAACGAACCGGAAACGACCATCAACATCGTGCGCCAGGCACCGACCCAGCCGGCCGTCAAGCCGGATCCGGTTGTCCAGCAGGTGCAGGGCATTTTGAAGGATCTCAACTTCTATGACGGCACGGTCGACGGCTTGACGGGCCCGGCCACCCGCAAGGCCATCCAGGCCTATCAGCTGAAAGTGGGGCTGCCGGGATCGGGAGAGATCGACGGAGCACTGCTCGATCAGCTTGGTGCGCGCCAGACGACGGCGGCCATTCCCCATCCGATGCCACGGCCAGCCGATGTCGCCGCCAACGCTTCCGCCGCCAAACCGCCGGTGATCCCGGTCTCCGCCCCGGCAGATGGCGCCACGCAGTCTCCCGACGCCCGCATCGTCAAGATCCAGGCCGGCCTCAAGGCCTTCGGCAATAATGACATGCAGCTCGACGGCAAGGTCGGCGCCCGCACCAAATCCGCGATCAAGGAATTCCAGGCGCTGTTCGGCCTGCCCGAGACCGGCGAGCCGGACGAGGCGGTCTACGTCAAGATGCGCGAGATCGGCCTGACGAACTGAAGCATTCGCAAATACTGGTTATTGTTGTGCTATACGTTCGGCCTTCAGATTACGCAAAAAGGCGCTCGACGAACCTCCAGTTTTTTGACGTTATCCTCCCTCGCGAGCGTAGCTGAATCCCGCTAAACAGCCTTGTGCTACCCGGATACGTTTCATGCGCGTAACCACCGATCTCTGGGTTTCGGCCCTCGTGCGCCGCGTGTTCGGCGCCAGCGGTTTCGCGGCCGTGGTCAAGCGTGGCGCCACCGAGGCGGGCGCGGTTTTCGTTCTGTCGCGCGGCCGGATGGGGGAGGTGGCTCTCTACGGACCGGCGCCGCAGACGAGCTACGATTCGGCCAAGCCCGATGAGCGCTTCTTCACCTTGCTCGATACCGGTGAGGACGGCTCGGCGTTCGATGCGCGATTGGAACGGGAGAAGAAATTCGATCCCGACATCTGGGTGGTGGAGATCGAGGCCGGAACTGTTCCGGTCGAGGAGCTTCTTTCGGTGAAGACGGAGTAGACCGGCTTAGGACGCCTTGAGGCCGGCGGCCGCTTGATCGCCGTTCGAGGCTTCGAGGCGCTCGGCATTTGCCGTATCGGAAGCATTGCCGCGGATCGCCCGGGAAAGAGTCTCGGTCTTCCAGGCGCGTACCTTGTCGAGCGCCGCCTCGCGATGCAGCAGCCGGTAGCGGTCGAGGAACAGGCGGATCGCCTGCGGATGCGGAAACTCGCCGGGATAGACCGCGACCGCGATGAGAAAGGCCCTGTCTTCGCTGAGATCGAGGGCGCGCAGCGCCGCAAGCAATGCGGCATAGCTTGACTGCCCGGTTACCGATCGGGCAGTCGCGAAGTCGATCTCCAGCGCGTCGGCAAGGGCGGTCTGGAAGAAGGCCGCATTGCCGGTCAGCGCCGTCTCGCGCAGCTTCACATAGGCCGGCTGGCCGAGGAAGGTGTTGACGCCGGCACCGTCACCGGCAGGGCGCATCATCGAACGCAGCCGGCGCCGCGCATTCTCCGCCGCTTCGCCGGGCGCGGCACGGCCGGTGTCCGCCTTGGCCACGGGCTCTGGTTTCGGCGCAAGCCTGGTGACCGTCTCCGGGGGCCGCGTCTTGACCAGCGTCGGCCTTTCCAGCGCGCGGATCAGATCGGCGATCGTCGTGTTGAGCTCCTTGCGGCGCGCGATGGCGCGTGCGTGCGGCAGCCCGTGCCGGCCGATCAGCGCGATGAGGTCGATGTCCCTCAGCGCGTTTGAGCGTGTGAGCAGGGGTGCTGCGATCTCGACCGGTTCTTCGGCCAGCCGACGTACCAGCGCGGTCGGCGCATATTCGCACTCGGATAGGGCAGCGGCGACATAGCGGCGCGATTCGACCGAGACCTCGTCGAACAGCGGCAGGGTCAGATCCTCGAGCTGGGCGATCTCGCGGCGCGAGGGGCGCGTCAGCGAGCAGAAGGCCGACACGGCGGCGCGGAATAGCCTTTCGGCCTTTCCAGCTTCGGTCCGGATAGCGATTTGCCTGAAATCCGAAGATGACACGGAGGATACGCCCGACACTCGACACAATCCTGAACCGCGCAATCCAGCCGGGCTGGTTTCGCAACTCCAGGAAAAACAAACATCAAATTAGCCGCGATCCGTTAGCGCTACGTTAACCCTCTACGCCTCTTAATCAACTTTGGAGGCGTTGCGTTGTGCTCCGGGGAAACCGAGAGGAATGCGCGAACCATGGGCATGGTCCTGTCTTTTGTGCCGCGAGCGGCACCTGTAAATCGAGCAAGTCACGACACCACTACGGCGGCGGCGGTCATCATTTTCCCCGGCGTCCGCTACGAATTGCGTCCGCAGGCCAGTCAGGCTCAGCCCGGCAGTCCCGACAAGCCCGGCTCGCCGCCACCTTCCACGCCACATCACTGATAGACGTTGGCGCAATTCCGGACGGAAGGTTACGGCGAACTCGCCGAGCCCAACTGTTTCACGCTTTTCCCGGAATTGCTTGCGCTAGTACTCCTGCAATTCGCAGGCGCTCTGCTCCAGGAAGCGTGACACGATCGGCTTCCAGCTCTCGTCCGGCACGAAGGCGCGGACGACGAAAATGCCTTCCTCGATCGGCGCCTCGACAAAGATCGCGCCCTGCAGATCCTCCGGAAGGTCGCGCCGCACATCGATCATCTGCGCCGGCGTCAGCACCACCGCGTCGAGCTTTTCGCCATTGGCGTTGTGGTCGTTGAAGGAATAGATGTTGTGGCCGTTGCGGTCGTAGACCGAGGCCGACCAGAACGGCACGTCGCCGGGCGCCTTGATCCGCACCAGCCCGTCGGCGAGGTCGAAGCGGCAGGCGGCGGCATAAAACAGCGGGTCGACCGACTTCACCACCGGCGCGCCGCCGGCTTCGGCGTCTAGCCGCGTCATCCTGTAGAGGTCGGAGGCCATCGCCAGCCGCGACCAGGCATCGCGCTCGGAAAATTCCGGCACCAGCAACAGCACGACGATATGCACGATGCCGGCGCCGAGGATGCCGAGGATCAGGGCGTGCAGCAGGCTACGCATTGCAGCCCGCCTTCAGGATGCGCGGCAGCGTCACGTCGGAGAGGCCGGTGCTCGAGGCGATCGGCGTGTCGTAGAAGGTCAGCACGAAATACATCTTGCCGGAGCCGCCGGTGAGCAGCCAGTTGCCCGGGGCCGGGCGGTTGCCGACGGAGACGACGACGGAATTGTCCGGCTGGCGCAGCATTTCGTAGGACTGCAGCGCCGACCGCCTCGACTTGCCGGTCTCGATCACGCCAAGCGATTGGTCGGCGGCATAGAGCGTCCAGAAGCGGGCGGTCGGAAAACCGCCCGCGATCGTGTAGGCGCATTCGCGTTTCAGCGGCTGGCCGGCATCGTCGCGCTCGGCGACGAAGGCAAGCCCCTCGGCCTGGCCGAGCGCCAGCACGCCCTCGCGCGCCACGCGCGCCTTGGAGTAGGGGTCGGCGGCTAAGGTCCCGACTTCGGGGAAGGCGGTCCATTGGCCGATGCGGATCGCGCCGACGCCATCCTGCGCGTTGAGCGCGTACCAGACGCTGTAGCCGCCAAGCCCGATGGCTATGGCAAGCGAAAGCAGCGTCAGGATGGCGTTCTTGAGCATGAGAGCCGCAAACAGAGGAGGTTGCCCGGGATATCGCGGCGCGGGGTGCTGTGGCAAGCCGGCTTTGCGCCAGCGCGGTCCTAAAGCGCCGAAAGCGTCTCCGGCAAGGCGGGCGCATCGAGCACAGGCGCGGCCTGGAACGCGTTGGTCATTTCCCTCAACGTCTGGGTGGTGCGGCTGGAAAGCACCGGCGGGCGTTCGGCCTCGACCTGCGCCGCCGTGGCGTCGGCTTCTTTCTTCGCCGCCTCCTCCGCCTTGGCCGCGACCTCCGGATCGACCCATGGATGATCGATGCCGGGGATCGGCTTCAGGTCGATATTCTGGTGCGCATAGACCATCAGCCGCTGCCAGACCATTGCCGGCAGCGTGCCGCCGGTCATCTTGTTGGTCGCTGTAAAGTCGTCATTGCCGAGCCAGACGGCGGCCGTGTAGTTGCCGGTAAAGCCGACGAACCAGGCATCGCGGTAGGATTGCGTCGTGCCGGTCTTGCCGGCGACGACGATGTTGGGAAGCTGAGCGCGCCGGGCGGTGCCGATCACCGGCACCGCCGCCAGCATGGTGTTCATGTATTTCAGCGCCTTTTCCGACAGCACGCGGTGCGGCGGCGGCGCGTCCTTGGTCCAGTCATAGACGACCTCGCCGGTGCGGGTGACCAGCTGGGTGATACCATGGCGTGAGCCGACGAAACCGTTCTGGGCAAAGACGCTGTAGCCGGTCGCCTGGTCCATCACCGTCATGCCCGATGTGCCGAGCACCATGGTCTTGTGCGATTCCAGCGGCGATTCGACACCCATCGATTCGGCCATCGCCTTGATTGGACCGATGCCGAGATAGTCTTTCGCGAGCCGTACCGGCACTGTGTTGATCGACTTGGCGATCGCCGTGAGCAGCGTGACATTGCCGGCCGACCCGCCGCTGTAGTTGTGAGGCGACCAGCTGCCCCAGCTGACCGCGCCGCCGGAAACGACCGAATCCGGGGTGAAGCCGTGCTCCATCGCGGTGGCATAGACATAGGGCTTGAAGGATGAACCGGTCTGGCGCAGCGCCTTGGTGGCGCGGTTGAACTGGCTGGCGCCATAGTCGCGGCCGCCGACGATGGCACGCACCGCGCCGTTGGTCTCGATCACCACCACCGCGCCTTCGGTGACGTTGTACTCCTTGCCGAACTGGCGAAGGTGGAACTCGACCGACTCCTCGGCCGCCTTCTGGATGTTGGCGTCGAAGGTGGTGTGGGCCACCAGCGAGTGCTGGCCGGGCTTGGCGATCTTCTTGACCTCGTCGAAGGCCCAGTCGAGGAAGTAATCCGGGCTCTTCTGCTCGCCGCGGTCGACGACGTCGGCCGGATGCAGCCGCGCCTGCAGCACCTGGCCTTCGGTCATGAAGCCGGCGTCGACGAGGTTGGACAGCACCACATTGGCGCGCGCGCGCGCCGCGGGCAGGTTGATATGCGGGGCGTATTTGGTCGGCGCCTTGAACAGGCCGGCCAGCATCGCCGCTTCGGCCAGGCTCAGGTCCTTGACGCTCTTGCCGAAATAGAAATCCGCAGCCGCCTCGATGCCGAACGTGCCGCCGCCCATATAGGCGCGGTCGAGATAGAGCTGCAGGATCTCCTTCTTGGACAGGTTCGCTTCCAGCCACAGCGACAGGAAGGCTTCTTTGATCTTCCGCTCGAGGGTGCGCTCATTGGAAAGGAACAGGTTCTTGGCGAGCTGCTGCGTGATGCTGGAGCCGCCCTGGACCACCGAATTGGCGCGCACATTCTCGAAGACCGCGCGCGACAGGCCGAGGACGTCGATGCCGTAATGGTCGAAGAAACGCCGGTCCTCGGTCGCCAGCACCGCCTTGATGACGATGTCCGGCATCTCGTCGACCGGCACGGAATCGCGCTGGATGATGCCGCGCTGGCCGATCTCGTTGCCGTACCGGTCGAGGAAGGTGACGGCGAAGTCGCCCTGGTTGCGCCAGTCGCCGGTTGTGATGTCGAAGGCAGGCATGGCGAGCGCGAGCAGCACCACGACGCCGCCGGCGCCCATGGTGAAACCTTCGCTCAATACCTCGATGATGGCGCGGCGCCAGCCATGCACCCGGAAACGGCGGGAAAAGATGGTCGCCGCTTCCCAGAATTCGCGCGCCTTGAAACCGATCTCGTAGAGCGAGGAATCGAGCCACGCATCGAGGCCGAGCAGCGCCGAAGCGATCCGGCCTCTTCTCTTGCGTGGTTTCGAAGGACTTGCCATTCCGACTTCCGCCCCAACGCGCTTTCGCCTGAAAACAGCATGTGGGCAGTTTCAGGTGGCACCCTGTCAAACTATTCGACCATTTTATCACCGCTCACAAGGGCAGCGAAGCCACAGCACAAGCTTTGTTGAACGCTAAGGTTGATTGCACGTTGCGATATCACCGCGCCGCGATGAAGCGCATGAAATGCGCCACATCCGCCTCGCTCGGTTCCAGGCCGGTGAAGGAGCGCAGATAGGCGGCGAGATGGCTGACCCGCGCCTCGACCGGTTCCTTGAGGTCGAGCACGTAATAGCCGATCTGCATGTAATAGAGGACGCGGGCGCGGATGAAGGCGTCCTCGCCGTCATAGCCGTGCCGCCGGTACATGTCGCGGATGGCGAGAAGGCGCTCCTCGTCGGCCCGGTCGATGACGCGCCGCACGTCGGCCGAGCGCCGGGCCCATTCGCGGATGGCGAAATCGAGGCGCGGATCGAACAGGCGCTCGTCGGCCCAGCATTCGAACACGTTCATCACGCCCATGATGATGGTCTCGGCCGGCCGGCGCGCGCGCTCGACGATCGCCTTGGTGTTGGTGTCCTGCCAGTGCTTGAGCAACTGGTCGAGCAGATCCTGCCGGCTTTCGAAATACCAGTAGAAGCTCGAGCGCGACACGCCGAGCTTCTGTCCCAGCGTAAGCACCCGCACGCTCTCGATGCCGTCGGAAATCAGCGTCTGCAGCGCCAGGTTGATCCAGTCCGCGCGGGTCACCTTGAAATTGCCGGGCGCCGGCTCGTCCTGGCGATTGGTCATGATCATGACCGAACAAGTGGCACGACGTGGAGCGGTAAGCAAGCTCTGGACATAAGTGTCTAGACACATATGTCCAGACTATGTATCGTACGGCTTCCAACGAGAGGGAGAGGCTCGTGAAGTCGCATTATCGCGCGGTCGTCATCGGGGGAGGCGTGGTCGGCGCCTCGGTGCTCTATCACCTGACGCGTTTCGGCTGGAGCGACGTGGCGCTGATCGAGCGCGCCGAACTGACGGCCGGCTCGACCTGGCATGCGGCGGCCGGCTTCCATGCGCTCAACGCCGACCCCAATGTCGCGGCGCTGCAGGACTATACCATCCGGCTCTACCGCGAGATCGAGGCCGAGTCCGGCCAGAATGCCGGGCTGCACATGACCGGCGGCGTCAACATGGCGAGCGACCCGCAGCGCTGGGAATGGCTGAAATCGGCCTGGGCTGTGTTCCAGTCGGTCGGCATCGAGACGGCGCGGCTGGTCACTCCCGACGAGATCAGGGAAATCTGCCCGATCGCCGATGTCAGCGGTGTGCTCGGCGGGCTCTACGATTCCAACGAGGGCCATCTTGATCCCTACGGCACCACGCACGCTTATGCGGGCGCGGCGAGGAAACGCGGCGCCGATGTCATCCTGCGCAACCGTGTCGTCGAGTTGAGGCAGCGTGCCGACGGCGCCTGGGATGTCGTCACCGAGAAGGGCACCATAATTGCCGAGCACGTCGTCAATGCCGGCGGCCTCTGGGCCAAGCAGGTCGGGCTGATGGCCGGCGTCGACCTGCCGGTGACGCCGATGGAGCACCATTACTTCGTCACCGAGGATATTCCCGAGATCGCCGCGCTCGACAAGGAGATCGGCGTCGTCGTCGATCTGGACGGCTTTTCGTATCTCAGGCAGGAGCGCAAAGGCATCCTGCTCGGCGTCTACGAGCTGAACCCGAAACACTGGAACATGGACGGCGCGCCCTGGGATTACGGCATCGAATTGATCCCGGAGGATATCGACCGCATCAGCCCGGAGCTTGCCAAGGCCTATGAACGCTTCCCATGCCTGGCCACCGCCGGCATCCGCAAATGGGTCAACGGCGCCTTCACCTTCACGCCGGACGGCAATCCGCTGGTCGGCCCCGTCAGGGGGCTGCGCAATTACTGGGTCGCCTGCGGCGTCATGGCCGGCTTCAGCCAGGGCGGCGGCGTCGGCAAGTCGCTGGCCGAATGGATGATCCATGGCGAGCCGGAAGCCGATATCTTCGGTATGGACGTCGCCCGCTACGGCGGCTTTGCCGCCAACCGCGAATATCTCAGGCAAACCACACGCCAGTTCTACGCGCGCCGCTTCGTCATGACCTTCCCCAATGAGCGTCTACCGGCCGGCCGGCCCTTGAAGCGGCCCGGCGCCTATGACGGCATGACGGCCGCCGGCTGCGAATGGACGGCATCGTGGGGACTGGAAATCCCGGCCTATTTCGCGCCGATGGGCTTTCGCGAGGAAACGACGCTGAAGCGCTCCAACGCTTTCGACATCGTCGGCGACGAGGTGCTGCAGGTCCGCCGCGCCGCCGGCCTTGTCGATACCACGGCCTTCTCGCGCTACGTCGTGTCAGGCCCGGGAGCGGAGGCCTGGCTCGACCGGCTGCTCGCCTGCCGGCTGCCGAAGCCGGGGCGCGCCCGGCTTGCGCCGATGCTTGGGTCTGACGGCCGGCTGAAGGGCGATCTCACCGTGCTCAACTGGGGCGGCGAGTACTGGATCATGGGTTCCTACTATTTGCGCGAATTCCACATGCGCTGGTTCGAGGCGCATCTGACGCATGGCGTCGCCGTCACCGACATTTCCGATGCCGTATCCGGTTTCCTCGTCACCGGCCCGAATGCAAGGAAGATCGTCGAACGCACCACGCATCAGGACGTCTCGGCCAAAGCCTTTCCCTTCATGGCCTGCGCAGCGTTCGACATCGGCATGGTGCGCGCCCGGGTGGCACGGCTGTCCATCGCCGGCGAACTCGGCTTCGAGATCAACTGCCCGGCCACCCTGCATGCGACCCTGCGTGATACGCTGCTTGCCGCCGGCGAGGATCTCGGTCTTGCCGAGATCGGTTACTACGCGCTGAATTCGCTGCGGCTGGAAAAGAGTTTCGGCATCTGGTCGCGCGAATTCACCCAGGGCTACACGCCTGGCCAGACCGGGCTCGACCGCTTCATCGCTTTCGACAAGGGCGATTTCGTCGGCCGCCAAGCGGCGCTCGAAGAGCGCGAGGCCGGTGTCTCGCGGCGCATCGTGACTCTGGAAGTGGATGCCGTCGACGCCGATGCCAGCGGCTTCGAACCGGTCTGGCACGAGGGCCGGCGCGTCGGCTTCGTCACCTCCGGCGGCTATGGCTACACGCTCGGCAAGAGCGTCGCCCTGGCGTTGGTCGATGACGAATTCGCCGGGGAGGGGACACAACTTTCCGTACACATTGTCGGGGTCGAACGACCGGCGCGCGTCATCGCGGCCTCGCCCTACGACGCGCAAGGCAAGGCGATGCGGCAATGAGGAGGAACTGCCATGATTGACGAGGCCGCACGTGATCTCAGGCGCGAACGTCGGCGGGGTCGCACCGGCGAGGCAGGCAGCGAGTCTAGCCGGCACCCGAACTACCGGTCGCTGAAGAACCCCTTCCTGCCGCAGCCGATCTTTTCCGACGACCAGGTCGCGGCCATCCACAATACCGCGCTGCGTGTGCTGGAGGAGCTCGGCATCAAGGTGCTGCTGCCCGCGGCGCGTGCGATCTACGCCAAAGCGGGTGCGTTGGTCGACGAAGACAGCCAGATGGTGAAGATCGGCCGAGACATGGTCGAGGCCGCACTTGCCTCGGCGCCGCGCTCGATTCCCGCCCTTGGCGGTGACCGTTCCCGCGATCTCATGCTCGAACTCGGCACCATGACCTTCCTTGCCGGCTCCGGCGCCCCCAACGTCACCGACCTCGAGCGCGGCCGCCGGCCGGGAACGTTCGCCGCCTTCGAAGAGTTCATCAAGCTGATCCAGCATTTCGACGTGCTGCATATGCTTGGCCCCTGCGTCGAGCCGCAGGACATCGACAACCGCTTCCGCCACTATGCCGTCAACCGGGCACAGCTGACACTGTCGGACAAGTTCCCCTTCGTCTTCGCGCGCGGCACGCCGCAAGTCGAGGACGGTTTCGAGATGATCCGTCTGGCACGCGGCCTTTCGCAGGACCAGTTCCGCGCCGGCGCCTATTGCTACACCGTCATCAACACCAACTCGCCGCGCCAGCTCGATATTCCGATGGCGCAAGGCATCATCGACTTTGCCAAGGCCGGCCAGGTTCTGGTCATCACGCCCTTCTGCCTGGCCGGCGCGATGGCGCCGATCACGGTCGCCGGCGCGTTGACCCTGCAGCATGCCGAGGCGCTGGCCGGCCTGACGCTCGCCCAGATCGTGCGGCCCGGCGCGCCGGTGGTCTATGGCTCCTTCTCGTCCAATGTCGACATGAAGTCGGGCGCTCCGGCCTTCGGCACGCCGGAACACATCAAGGCGACGCTTGGAGCGGGTCAACTGGCCCGCTACACCGGTCTGCCCTGGCGCTCCGGCGGCGGCAGCGCCGCCAACATTTCCGACGCGCAGGCAGCCCACGAGACGCAGTTCGCGCTATGGGGCTCGGTGCTTGCGGGCGCCACTGTCTGCATCCACTCCGCCGGCTGGCTGGAAGGCGGCCTGAGCGTCTCGCTGGAAAAGCTGATCACCGACATCGAGGCGCTGCAGACCGTCGCCGAGCTTTGCCAGCAAACGCCCGGCGATGCGGACGCTATCGGCTTCGAGGCCATCGCCGAAGTGCAGCCGGGCGGCCACTTCTTCTCGGCCGCCCACACCATGGCGCGCTACCGCACCGCCTTCTACGAGCCGCTGGTGGCCGACTGGTCGAATTTCGGCAATTGGACGCAGTCCGGCGGCAAGACGGCGACGGAGCGTGCTACCGGCATCTGGAAGCGGATTCTCGCCGATTTCCAGCCGCCGCCTGCTGCTGCCGCCACCGCGGGCGTGCTCGACGAGTTCATCGCGCGGCGCACCGAGCAAGGCGGCGCGGCGCCGGTCTCATAATTTGACGAAAACGTAATAAATTCGAGACCTTCGCCATTCACGTTATAGTTAAGACGATTCGTGATCTGGCATCGGATCGCGAGCGCGGCTACGTTGCCGGGCAGCGGTGCGGAGACATGTGTTGGCGATGGACGGTAGATGACGGCGCCTGGCGATTTGATGCAGGCCTTGTTCCTGAGGCTGAAGACCGATGCGTCGCTGTCGGCGCTGCTCGGCGGCGTCGGCCTGCTCGAGCAGGCGAACGACAAAGCCGCCTTTCCGAACGTCACCTACGGCCGTACCAGCGCTTTCGACCTCGAGACCGGCGCCGACGACGACAGCGACCAGCTGGTCACCTTGCACGTCTGGTCGAAGGCTCAAGGCGAGGCCGAGACACGCCTCATCATGGACAGCATCACGGCGCGCCTCGATGGCGCGGCGTTCTCCATCGGATCGCGCGGCCAGACTCGCCTGTCGCTGGAATTCGCCGAAGCACGCTATGATGAGGACCTCGCGGTCCATCACGGCCTGCTGCGCTTTCGCGCGCTGACACAGGAAGCCGCCTGAGACTGACGCCTAAAGCTGCGCCTGGATGGCGGCTTTGTCGATGACCGACCAGACCTCGCTTATGCGGCCGTCGCGGAACTCGTAGAAAACGTTCTCGGCGAAAGAGACCCGCTTGCCGTTGACCGGCAAGCCGAACAGCACGCCCTTGGGCCGGCAGTCGAAATGCAGGCGCGCCGCCACGCGCGGCGGCCCCGAGATCAGAAGCTCGATGTTGAAGCGCAGGTCGGGAATGGCCTCGAAATCGCCTTCCAGCATGCGCCGATAGCCCGAAAGCCCGATCGTCTCGCCATTATACTGCACCTCCTCGCCGACGAAGCGGCTGAGATTGTCCCAGTCCTGGTCGTTCAGGCAGGCGACGTAGCCCCGGTAGAGATCGGCAATATCTTCGCGCGTCATCGCATGCTCCTATGGTCAGCGGGCCGATCTGCACTAGCTAGTGCAGGGCGCAGAAACCGCATCCAAAAAGCGTAGCGGATCGACTGATTTTCCGGCTATGAATTCGAAGTCGGGCTTGAGGGAGCCACGGCATCGACACTCGCGCAGTGGGTATGCCGGACATGGATTTTCGGTTGTTCACCGTTCATTTCACGTTCAGCCCGTATGCGTTAGAACCGTGATCATGAAAAACCTTGGCACCCATCTCCGCAAAGCAGTGCTGGCGCTTGCCGCAGCCGGCCTCTTTGCGTCGCAGGCTATCGCCCTGCCGGTCATCGAGCCGTCGGTCGATCAGCCGGTCGTGCTCGCCGCCGGTGATTGCTATGCGATCGGCCAGCAGGTCGCCGCGCAGAATGGCGGCACGCTGGCCAAGGCGTCGCAGTCGACGCGGGGCGGCCAGCAGGTCTGCGTCATCGTCGTGCTCGTCCCGGGCAAGGACGGCCAGCGTCCGCGCCGCTCGGAAATCGTTGTCCCGATGGGCTGAGCCTCTCGTTTCCCAGGCCGGCGGAATCGGCCTATACCTCTCTCTCAACAGGCTTCGAACCATGCGCGTGCTCGTCGTCGAGGATGACAAGGATCTCAACCGGCAGTTGGCCGATGCGCTGGTCGATGCCGGCTATGTCGTCGACCGCGCCTATGACGGCGAGGAGGGGCACTTCCTCGGCGACACCGAACCTTACGATGCCGTCGTCCTCGATATCGGCCTGCCGCAGATGGACGGGATCAGCGTGGTCGAGCGCTGGCGCCGCGGCGCCCGTAAGATGCCGGTGCTGATCCTGACCGCGCGCGACCGCTGGAGCGACAAGGTGGCCGGCATCGACGCCGGCGCCGATGACTATGTGACCAAACCCTTCCACATCGAGGAAGTGCTGGCGAGGGTGCGGGCGCTGATCCGCCGCGCGGCGGGCCATGCATCGTCGGAACTCACCTGCGGGCGGCTGCGCCTCGACACCAAGGCGTCCAAGGCCGATGTCAACGGCGTGCCGCTCAAGCTCACCTCGCACGAGTTCCGTTTGCTCGCCTATCTGATGCACCATATGGGCGAGGTGGTGTCGCGCACCGAGCTGGTCGAGCATCTCTACGACCAGGATTTCGACCGCGATTCCAACACCATTGAGGTGTTTGTCGGCCGGCTTCGCAAGAAGATGGGCATCGACATGATCGAAACCGTGCGTGGCATGGGCTATCGCATGCGTGAGCCGGAGGCGTAACGCGGAACCGGTGAAGTCAACCATGAGAACGCGGCTTTCGAGGCTGCGGCTCTGGCCGCGCTCGCTGACCTTTCGCGTCATCGGCTTTTCGACCATCTGGGCGATCCTGACGCTGGTCGTCATCTTCACCCTCATCACTACGCTTTACCGCCAGGCCAGCGAACGCGGCTTCGACAGCCTGCTTTCGGCGCATCTGTTCAACCTGATCGGTTCCGTCGGCATTTCCGACAATGGCGCGCTCACCGGCTCGCCCGACCTCGGCGACCTGCGCTTTTCCCAGCCGAATTCCGGTTGGTATTGGTCCGCGGAACCGGCCTCGGAGGGCGTCCACGGCGAAATCCATTCCTCCTCGATGACGACCTCGGTCCTCTCGCCAAGTGTCGCCGAGGTTCCTTTCAATGCGAACTTCCAGCGCAGCTATTCGACCAATGGCATCAAGGGCGAGCAGCTCGAGGTCTTCGAGAGCGAGTTCGTGCTCGATGCCAAGAACCGCGCCGCCCGTTTCCGCGTCATGGGCAACCACAGCGAGCTCGAGCAGGAGATCGCGAGCTTCCAGCGCCGCCTGCTCACTTATCTCTCGCTGTTCGGCGCCGGCATGATCGCCATCAACGCCATCGCCATCCTGCTCGGCCTGCAGCCCTTGCGCCGGGTCCGCAATGCGCTCGCCATGGTGCGCGAAGGCACGGCGCAACGCCTCGACGGCAGCTTCCCGGCCGAGATCGAACCGCTGGCCAACGAGACCAATGCGCTGATCGAGAACAACCGGCGCATCGTCGAACGCTCGCGCACCCAGGTCGGCAACCTTGCCCATTCGCTGAAGACGCCGCTCGCCGTGCTGATCAATGAGGGCCGCGCGCTTGGCGGCGCCAAGGGCCAGTTGATCGCCGACCAGGCCGCCTCGATGCAGAAGCAGGTCGATCATTATCTGCAGCGCGCGCGCGTCGCCGCGCAGCGCGACAGCGTCGTCTTCCGCACCCCGGTTTCGCCGCTGGTCGAACGCATGGTGCGCGTGCTGCGGAAACTCAACCCGCAAACTGGGCTGATGCTGTCGCTGCCGCCGGCCGAGATCGTTTTTGCCGGCGAGCGCGAGGACCTGGAGGAATTGCTCGGCAATCTGCTCGACAATGCGATGAAATGGGCAAAGAGCGCCGTCGCCGTTTCGGTCGCGCTCTCGCCGGGAATGAGCAACCTGTTCGAAATCGTTATAGAGGACGATGGCCCCGGTATTCCCGAGGACAGCGCGCGGGAAGTGTTGAAGCGTGGCAAAAGACTCGACGAGACCAAGCCCGGAACAGGGCTCGGGCTGGCCATTGTCGCCGACCTCGTCAACGAGTATGGAGGCTCGTTGGCGCTGGAACGGTCCGGCATGGGCGGCCTGAGGGCGGTGGTGAGATTGCGGAGCCTTCACTGATGTTTTTTATCGATTTGCGTGCAGCAGCTGACGGCCAAATTTCCGACAAATATCAATACTATGGGCTCAATATCCTCCCCGATCGCGCGGCCCCCAATCCATCTCACTCAATAAGTGCATTTCGCTCAAGAAGCTCATCCCGCTCAAGAGAACCGGTTGTTGGCATGAAGATCCGCGTCGCGCTCGTTTCCGCCCTGCTCGCCGTTTCCGGCTGCACGACGCTGGGCAGGAGCGGGCCAGGCTCTCCGGTCACGCCCGTTTCCACGCCGCCTACCGGCGGCAAGGTGTCGACCGGCATCGTCTCGGCCATGAATGGCGGGCTTATCGGCGGATCGATCGGCTCGGGCCTGAGCGATGCCGAAAAGCGCAAGGGGCTGGAGGCAGAGTACAAGGCGCTGGAATACAACACCAGCGGCCAGAAGGTGACGTGGAAGAGCGACAACGCCTCCCATTATGGCGAGGTCGTCGCCGCCCAGCCTTACCGTGTCGGCTCGCAGGATTGCCGCCAGTACACCCACACCGTCTACACCAGCGGCGCGGGTGTCACCGCGCGCGGCACCGCCTGCCGCAATGCCGACGGCAGCTGGACGCCGCTGACTTAGAAAAGGACCCGGACCAGCCATATTATTCGGTTAGATTGACGTCGATCAAAGTCAGGCGGCCGATCTGCCGTCAAAGCGTCGCAGCACGCTTGTGTTGGCAGGGCGGGGCTCTGCCTTTATTGGAAGAGCCATGCTGTTCTGGGTCATAGCCGCAATCCTCACGCTGGGCGCCAGCCTGGCGGTGCTGTTGCCGCTTACCGGCGGCATGAAGGGCGCGTCGCCGGCCGGCGATCACGATCTCGAAGTCTATCGCGACCAGCTTTCCGAGCTCGACCGCGACGTGGCGCGCGGCCTCATCCAGCCGGGGGAGGCCGAAGAGGCGCGTGCCGAGATCGGCCGCCGCATCCTGCGTCTCGGTGCCGCCGTTCAGTCGGGCTCCGCCAACGCATCGACCTCGCGCAGCGCCAGACTGGTCGCCAGCGTGGCCGTGCTTGCCGTTCCCCTGCTGAGCTGGGGGCTTTACGACATGCTCGGCTCTCCCGACCTGCCTTCGCAGCCGCTGGCCGAACGTCTCGCCAAGAACCCGGCCGATTCCTCGGTCGACGAGCTGGTCGCGCGCGCCGAGGCGCATCTTGCCGCCAATCCGTCGGACGGCAAGGGTTGGGACGTACTGGCGCCGATCTATCTTCGCCTGCAGCGCTTCCCGGACGCGGTGACCGCCTATCGCAACGCCATTCGCCTCGACGGCGACAGCGCGGTGCGCCAGTCGGGCCTCGGCGAGGCGATCGCCAGCGCCGCCGGCGGCATCGTTTCGGCCGACGCCCAAAGCGCCTTCGAGGCGGCCCTGAAGCTCGATCCGGCCAACGCCAAGGCGAATTTCTACCTGGCGGTCGGCCTTGCGCAGGAAGGCAGGAAGGCCGAGGCTGTTGCCGCCTGGCAAAAGATGCTCGGCCAGCTCGCGCCGGATTCGCCATGGCGCAATGCCGTCCAGCAGGCGCTTGGCGAGGCGGGCGCGCCGGCGATCGCTGCGGGCACGTCGGCAAACGGGCCGGATGCGCAACAGGTGGAAGCCGCGCAGCAGATGTCGCCGCAGGACCGGCAGGCGATGATCGAGACCATGGTCGCCGGGCTCGACGACAAATTGAAGCAGAACCCTCGCGACGAGGAAGGATGGATGCGTCTCATTCGTTCCTATGTCGTGCTCGGCAAGGCCGATCAGGCGCGCGACGCGCTCGGCCGTGCTGTCGCCGCCTTTGGGGCGGACAGCGAACAAGCCAAGAAATTCACCGCCTTCGCCGCCTCGCTCGGCGTGACGGCGACGGAGTAAGGCGATGACGCGCAAGCAGAAGCGACTATCGGTGATCCTGGCGGGGCTGGCGTTCCTCGGCGCCGCTGCCGGCCTCACCTTCTATGCGCTCGGCCAGAAGGCCTCCTATTTCTACATGCCGGCCGATCTCGCCGCCGCAAGCGTGCCGCCCGGTCAGCGGATCCGGCTCGGCGGTCTCGTCGAGAAGGGCACCATCGTGCGCGGGCAGGGCGCCACTGTCGCCTTCTCGGTCACCGACACGCAGAAGTCGGTCAAGGTCACCTATACCGGCATCCTGCCCGATCTGTTCCGCGAGGAGCAGGGCGTCATCACCGAGGGCGCCTTCGGCCCCGACGGCGTCTTCGTCGCCGACAGCGTTTTGGCCAAGCATGACGAGCGTTACATGCCCAAGGAAGTCGCCGACGGGCTGAAGGCCAAGGGTGTCTGGCAGGAAAGCACCAATTGATGGTTGAGATCGGACATTTCGCCCTCGTCCTGGCCTTCGCGCTGTCGCTGGTGCAGATGCTGGTGCCGCTGGTCGGCGCCCGCACCGGAAACGAGCGGCTGATGGCGGTCGGCGGTCCGGTCACGGTCACCGGCTTCGCGCTGACCGCCCTGTCCTTTGCCGCTTTGGCGAGCGCCTATGCCGGCTCGGACTTCTCGGTGGCAAGCGTGTGGGAGAACTCGCACTCCCTGCAGCCGATGATCTACAAGATCACCGGCACCTGGGGAAACCACGAAGGCTCGATGCTGCTCTGGGTGTTGATCCTGACCTTCTTCGGCGCGCTCGTCGCCGTCTTAGGCAACAACTTGCCGGCGACGCTCAAGGCCAATGTGCTGGCCGTACAAGGCATGATCGGCGCCGCCTTCTTCCTGTTCATCCTGGCGACGTCCAACCCCTTCATCCGCCTCAATCCGGCGCCGATCGAGGGGCGCGACCTCAACCCGGTCCTGCAGGACCTCGGCCTCGCCATCCATCCGCCGCTGCTCTATCTCGGCTATGTCGGCTTTTCGATCTGCTTCTCCTTCTCGGTCGCGGCGCTGATCGAAGGCCGCATCGACGCCTCCTGGGCGCGCTGGGTGCGGCCGTGGACGCTGGTCGCCTGGATGTTTTTGACCGGCGGCATCGCCATGGGCTCCTACTGGGCCTATTACGAGCTCGGCTGGGGCGGCTTCTGGTTCTGGGATCCGGTCGAGAACGCCTCCTTCATGCCCTGGCTCGCCGGCACCGCGCTCCTCCATTCGGCCATCGTCATGGAAAAGCGCTCGGCGTTGAAGATCTGGACGCTGCTGCTGGCCATCCTCACTTTCTCGCTGTCGCTGCTCGGCACCTTCCTGGTGCGTTCCGGCGTGCTGACCTCCGTGCATGCCTTCGCCACCGATCCGGCGCGCGGCGTCTTCATCCTGTGCATCCTGACGCTGTTCATTGGTGGCTCGCTGGCGCTGTTTGCGCTGCGTGCGTCACGGCTGACGGCGGGCGGCCTGTTCCACCCGATCTCGCGCGAAGGCGCGGTGGTGCTGAACAACCTTTTCCTCACCACCGCCACCGCAACGGTGCTGGTCGGCACGCTCTATCCGCTGGCGCTGGAGGCGCTGACCGGCGGCAAGATCTCGGTCGGCGCGCCTTTCTTCGACCTGACCTTCGGCCCGCTTATGCTGCCGCTGCTCGCCATCGTGCCGTTCGGCCCGCTGCTCGCCTGGAAGCGCGGCGACGTCATTGCCGCCTCGCAGCGGCTGATGGCGGCCTTCGCGCTGGCGCTCGGCGCGATGCTGGTCACCGGCCTGTTCGTCAACGGCGCCTCGGTGTTTGCAGCACTTGGCGTCGGCCTTGCCGTCTGGCTGGTCGCCGGTGCGCTGACCGATCTTGCCGTCAAATCCGGCGTCGGTTCCGTGGCGCCGGCCGTCATGCTGCGCCGCTTCGCCGGCCTGCCGCGCTCGGTCTTCGGCACGGCCTTGGCCCATCTCGGCCTTGGTCTGACCTTGCTCGGCATCGTCGGCACGCTTTGCTTCGGCACCGAAAAAATCCTCTCGATGCGCCCTGGCGAGACGGTGGAGCTTTCCGGCCACACGCTGCGCTTCGAGGGACTCCTTCCGCAGAAAGGCCCGAACTTCACCGAGGATCGAGGCCGCTTCCTGCTGATCTCAGATGGCAACGCGGCTGGCGAAATCACCTCGGCAAAACGCTTCTATCCGGTGCGGCAGACGGTCACGACCGAGTCCGGCATCAGGACGCTTGGCTTGAGCCAGCTTTATCTGTCGCTCGGCGACGAGAACAAGGACGGCTCCGTCGTCGTGCGCCTGTGGTGGAAGCCGCTGGTGACGCTGATCTGGGGCGGCGGCCTGGTGATGATGGCGGGCGCGGCCATGTCGCTGCTCGACCGCCGCCTGCGCGTCGGGGCGCCGGCAAAGCGGCGCAAGCCGGCGGTAGCGTTGGCGAGCCCGACATGAGGGCAGGATTTTCACTCGCCTCGCTGGTTCTGCTGCTGGTTCTGGTCTTTGCCGGCGCGGCACAGGCGGTGAAGCCCGACGAAGTGTTGCAGGACCCGGCATTGGAGGCGAGGGCGCGTGTGCTCTCGGAAGGCCTGCGCTGCATGGTCTGCCAGAACCAGTCGATCGACGAATCCGACGCCGACCTTGCCCGCGACCTGCGCATCCTCGTGCGCCAGCGCCTCGCCGCCGGCGACACCGACCAGCAGGTGATGGATTATATCGTCTCGCGCTACGGCGAGTTCGTGCTGCTCAAGCCGCGCTTCAGTCTGCGCAACGCGCTTCTGTGGGGCACGCCAGTGCTCCTGCTTCTGGCCGGCGGCCTGTTCATTATCATCAGCGCCCGCTCGCGCCGCCCGGCATCGGAGAGCACTCTGAGCGCCGAGGAGCAGGCCGTGCTGGATAAGATGCTGCGTGACTGACACAGGTCTCGGACCTCGGAGGTTATCGAAGCGCTTGTGCCGTCGTCATCCCAGGGCGAAGCAGGAGCGAAGCTCCGTTGCGGAGACCCTGGGATGACGACGTCGCGGGTGCTTCCGCTAAGCCTTCGAGCGCGGCATACCTCACATCTTGCCTGTTGGCTCGGCCTCCACGGCCTCGATCACCGCGTCAATTTCCGTCATTGCCGCTTCGTGAGTTACCAAACGGCCTGCCTTTGCATCGGATATTCCGCGCTTGATGCCTTGGATCATCTTGGTCTCCCTATCGACTGAGACTCGAATTCGGTTGGTATGGCCTGTGTTCATTTTGAAACCTCGTGATCCCATCATCGTCGTCGATTGCCAACATTACAAAACTTTCATGTACCGGAAATGGCGCCGTAATGTGCGGCTCTCTAATCCTCTTGCCCGAGGATGCTTCGCCTGAGCGCATCCGCTTCGATAGAGGATAAGAAACCCCATGAATAATGCCCCCAATTCATTTTCTTCCAGCACCCGAAAGCGCCTGATGGCGGCGGCAGCGTCCCTTGCCGTTATTGGTGCTGTGGGCGCGGGCGCGCTTGCCACCGGCACCGCGCCGGTCCTCGCTGATGCCGTGCGCGTCGAAGCCCCGCAGGTGCCGAGCTTCGCCGATGTCGTCGAGCATGTCTCGCCGGCGGTGGTCAGCGTCAAGGTCAAGGCCAAGATCCAGCCGACGGCCGACGACGGGTCCGGCGACCAGGATGGCTTCGACAACATGCCCGACAATCCGCAACTGCGCCAATTCTTCAAGCAGTTCCGCGGCTTTGGCGATCAGGGTCAGGGCGGCCAGTTCGGCCAGCGCCACTTCAACCACCGCGACCATGGCAATGGCCAGCCGCGTCCGGTGGCGCAGGGCTCGGGCTTCTTCATCTCCGAGGACGGCTACTTGGTCACCAACAACCACGTGGTCTCGGAAGGCTCGGATTTCAGCGTCGTCACCAATGACGGCAAGGAGCTCGACGCCAAGCTGATCGGCACCGATCCGCGCACCGATCTCGCCGTGCTGAAGGTCGATGGCGGCGGCAGCAAGTTCACCTATGTCGACTTCGCCGACGATTCAAAAGTCCGCATCGGCGACTGGGTGGTTGCCGTCGGCAATCCGTTCGGTCTCGGCGGCACCGTCACCGCCGGCATTGTCTCGGCCCGTGGCCGTGACATCGGCGCCGGCCCCTATGACGACTTCCTGCAGATCGACGCTTCGGTCAACCGCGGCAATTCGGGTGGCCCGACCTTCAATCTCAACGGCCAGGTGATCGGCATCAACACCGCCATCTTCTCGCCGTCGGGCGGCAGCGTCGGCATTGCCTTCGACATCCCGGCCTCGACCGCCAAGCAGGTCGTCCAGGACCTGATGAAGAGCGGTTCGGTCCAGCGCGGCTGGCTCGGGGTCGAGATCCAGCCGGTCACCTCCGACATCGCCGAGTCGCTCGGCCTGAAGTCGGACAAGGGCGCGCTGGTCTCAAGCGCCCAGGATGCCGGCCCGGGCAAGAAGGCGGGCATCGTCGCCGGTGACGTCATCTCCCAGGTCGACGGCAAGGATGTCGCCTCGCCGAAGGAGCTCGCCCGCATGATCGGCGCATTCGCGCCGGGCAAATCGGTCGATCTCACCGTCTGGCGCAACGGCAAGGGCGAGACGGTCAAGGTCGATCTCGGCACGCTGCCGGCAAGCGACAAACAGGCCTCGAACGACGACAACCACAAGCAGTCGGCGCCCGCCGCCAAGGCCGACACGCTTGCCACTCTCGGCCTCACCGTCACCAAGGCGGAAAACGGCAAGGGCCTCGTGGTCACCGATGTCGATCCCGACAGCGACGCGGCCGACCGCGGCATCCAGCCCGGCGACGTCATCACCTCGATCAACTCGAACGATGTGAACACCACGGACGACGTGTCACGGGCGATGACGGATGCCGCCAAGGCCGGCCGCAAGGCCGTGCTGATGCAGATCACCCGCGACGACTCGAACCGCTTCGTGGCGCTCCCGGTCGGCAAAGGCTGACATCGCGCGCATGACCCCGAAAGGGATCATGCGCCGCTAAAAACTTTCAGCTTTTCCCTGCGGCGGTATCAACACCCCGAGCCGCCGCCGGGAAAGCATGGGCCGAGCACGTAAGTCAGTCACCGTGTTTCGCTCCTGGCGGCAGCGGGTTTCCCATCATCCGCTGCCGCTTTATCGCATGTCGCCCAAAAGTGGGCACCGGTTTTGGGATCACGACATGCGGAACGAAATGCATGTCGCCCAAAAGTGGGCACCGGTTTTGGGATCACGACATGCGGAACGAAATGCATGTCGCCCAAAAGTGGGCA
>NZ_JBSKBP010000030.1:69868-76078 GCF_053714275.1 Mesorhizobium sp. Arg314
CCGGTTTTGGGATCACGACATGCGAAACCAATGCTTGTCACCCAAAAGTGGTTGCCGGTTTTGGCAAGACGACATGCGACTAATGAATGCAAAGGCATGAAGAATGGCCGCCCCTCAAACTTCCAGTGAAATCGCGTATAACGGTCCCATGAAGATTCTCGTCATGGAAGACGATCGCGAGGCAGCGGACTACTTGCAGAAAGCCTTCGGCGAGGCAGGCCACACCGCCCATGTCGCCGGCGACGGCGAGACCGGCTTCGCGCTTGCCGACGCCGGCGATTATGACGTGATGGTGATCGACCGCCTGATGCCGCGCCGCGATGGCCTGTCGGTGATCGCGGCACTTCGCTCGCGCGGCAACACCACGCCAGTGCTGATCCTGTCAGCGCTGGGCGAGGTCGACGACCGCGTCACCGGACTGCGCGCCGGCGGCGACGATTATCTCACCAAGCCTTACGCCTTTTCCGAATTGCTCGCCCGCGTCGAGGTGCTGAACCGCCGCGCCGGCGCGCGCGAGTCCGAGACCGTCTACCGCGTCGGCGACCTCGAGCTCGACCGGCTGTCGCATTCGGTCAGGCGCGCCGGCCGCGAGATCACGCTGCAGCCGCGCGAGTTCCGCCTGCTTGAATATCTGATGCGCCATGCCGGCCGGGTGGTGACGCGCACGATGCTTCTGGAAAATGTCTGGGACTATCACTTCGACCCGCAGACCAACGTCATCGACGTCCACGTCTCGCGCCTGCGCGGCAAGATCGAAAAAGGCTTCGACAAGCCGATCCTGCACACGATCCGCGGCGCCGGCTACATGCTGAAAGGCGGGTAGAGCATGATCCCGAACCGAAGGTCAGCGAACGCAAAAAGTGGGGACCGGTTTTCGGAAAAGATCATGCTGCAACAAAGGGTTAGATCAGGATGGCGATTCAAAAAATCGTCATCCTGATCTAAGAGCCCAATATGGCCTTATCCCTGCCGGCCATCATGAAGACGACGGCGGCGCGGCTCTCGGCGCTCTATCTTCTGCTTTTCGCGCTCTGCGCGGTGCTGCTCGTGTTCTACATGACGTCGCTGTCGGCGCGCATGCTGACCGCGCAGACGCAGGAGACCATCAACGACGAGGTGCTGGGGCTGGCTCAAGCCTATCAGCGCGGCGGCCTGCCGGTGCTTGTGCGCGTGGTCGAAAACCGCTCCCGCCAGCCCGGCGCCAATCTCTATCTGATCGCCGACGCCAACGGCCAGATCCTGACCGGCAATGTGCAGAGCCTGGAGCCGGGGGTCATCGAGACCGAGGGCTGGACCACGGCCCCGTTTTCCTACCAGCGCTTCGGCGAGGGCGAGCTCGATCGGCTGCGCAGCAGCGGCAATACGGACCAGCCCACGCCTCCGGCCAACGAGGGCAACAGCCCCCAGTCCACCGGGGAAAAGGGCCACAACGCGATCGCGCTTGTGCTGCGACTGCCCAATCAGATGATCATGCTGGTCGGCCGCGACCTCGGCGAACCCGAGCGCTTCCGCGCCGTCATCAGCCGCGCGCTGACGCTGGCGCTTGGCATGATGGGCCTGGGCGGCTTCCTGATCTGGTTCTTTGTCGGACGCGCGGCGTTGAAGCGCATCGACAGCGTCTCGGACGCGAGCCGCCGTATCATGGGCGGCGACTTGTCCGGACGGTTGCCGGTCACCGGCGCCGGCGACGAATTCGACCGCCTGTCGGAAAACCTCAATTCGATGCTGGCGAGGATCGCCATGTTGAATGAGGGGCTGAAGCAGGTTTCCGACAACATCGCTCATGATCTGAAGACGCCGCTGACCAGGCTGCGGAACCGCGCGGAGGCAACGCTTGCCGGCAGGCACAAGACGCAAGACTACCGCCAGGCGCTGGAAGGAACGATCACGGAATCAGACCAGCTCATCAAGACGTTCAACGCCATCCTGATGATTTCGCGCCTGGAGGCCGGCTATTCCTCGGAACAGACCGGTCCCGTCGACCTCGCCGCGACGGTGAGCGACGTCGTCGAGCTCTATGAGCCGGTGGCCGAGGAGGCGGGCGTCGCGCTGGAAGCGACCGTGCCCGAGGCGCTTACGATCAACGGCAACCGCGAGCTGATCGGCCAGGCGCTGTCCAATATCGTCGACAATGCAATCAAATACTCGACCGACGCTGCCGAGACGCCGAAGGTGCGGGTAGCGCTGGAGCGCGCCGGAAGCGAGATCAAGCTTACCG
This sequence comes from Mesorhizobium sp. Arg314, assembly GCF_053714275.1. Taxonomy (NCBI): domain Bacteria; kingdom Pseudomonadati; phylum Pseudomonadota; class Alphaproteobacteria; order Hyphomicrobiales; family Phyllobacteriaceae; genus Mesorhizobium; species Mesorhizobium sp. Arg314. The sequence continues at coordinate 72,087 of NZ_JBSKBP010000030.1, forward strand.
TCACCGACAATGGCCACGGCATTCCCGACGACGCCGATCGCGCCCGGGCCACCGAGCGCTTCGTGCGGCTGGAAAAGAGCCGCTCGCAACCGGGCTCTGGCCTGGGCCTCAGCCTCGCCAAGGCAATCATGACTTTCCACAACGGCAGGCTTGATCTTTTGCCCGCCAATCCCGGATTGTCCGTGGTCATGAGTTTTCCATTACGGGAGGCGCATTGATGGCGAGGACCATGGCGAAGAAGAAAGTCGAATCCGAATGGCGGCTTAGCCCGACCTTGGCGCTCCGCCCCCTGGATGCGGATCATGCCCGGCGCGAATTGTCGGAAATTGCCGATGCCGCCGAGGAAGAGGGCCTTTCCCGTCTCGCTGCATTCCTGGCGGGCGAGGGGCCGCCGCAGGACCTGCTGGCGGCAGTCTTCGACCTCTCGCCCTTCCTGCGCGATGTAGCGCGCCGCCAGCCGGCAATTCTCGACACGCTGTTCGACCAGACCATCGAGGCGCGGCTCGGCGCCATAGGCGAAGCGATCGGCGGTGCGGCCAAGGCGGATGATGCTTCGGAATCGAGCCTGATGATGGCGCTGCGGCAATGGAAGACCGAAGCGCATTTCCTGATCGCACTGGCCGATCTTTCAGGCGAGGCGGAGACCTCGGTGACGGTGCGACGCCTCAGCGATCTTGCCGGCGCCTGCACATGCGCCGCCGTCGATTTCCTGCTGCTTGACGCGCACCGGCAAGGCAAGCTCAAGCTGCCGCATCCGGCCGAGCCCGCCAGGGATTCAGGCTGGATCCTGCTCGGCATGGGCAAGCTTGGCGCGCATGAGCTGAATTTCTCCTCCGACATCGATCTCGTCGTCTTCTTCGAGCCGGAGGCGCCGGCCGTCATCGATCCGCTCGACGCGACCGAGCTGTTCTCCCGGCTCACGCGTCGTCTCGTGCGTATCCTGCAGGACCGCACCGAGCATGGCTATGTCTTCCGCACCGATCTGAGGCTCCGCCCCGATCCCGGCTCGACGCCGCTGGCGATCCCGGTCGAGGCGGCGCTTCGCTATTACGAGGCGCGCGGCCAGAACTGGGAGCGCGCCGCCATGATCAAGGCGCGGCCGGTCGCCGGCGACCTTGCCGCGGGCGCGGCCTTCCTCAAGGAACTGCAGCCTTATGTCTGGCGCAAATACATGGACTATGCGGCGATCGCCGATGTCCATTCGATCAAGCGCCAGATCCATGCCCACAAAGGCCATGGTGAGATCGCGGTGAAGGGCCACAACGTCAAGCTCGGCCGCGGCGGCATCCGCGAGATCGAGTTCTTCGTCCAGACCCAGCAGCTCATCGCCGGCGGCCGCTTCCCGGAATTGCGCGGCCGCGAGACGGTGCCGATGCTGGCAGCGCTGGCCGCGCGCGGCTGGATCACCGCCGATGCCCGCGATGCGCTTACCCGCCAATACTGGTTCCTGCGCCGTGTCGAGCACGCCATCCAGATGGTGGCGGACGAGCAGACGCACATCCTGCCGGATAGCGACGAGGAGCTGAGGCGTATCGCGCTGATGCTGGGTTTTGCCGGCGAGGCGGAGTTCACGGAGGCTTTCCGCGCCGCGCTGCAGCAGGTCGAGCGCCACTATGCGGCGCTGTTCGAAACCGCGCCCGAGCTTTCGGCGGGCGTCGGCAATCTGGTCTTCACCGGCGATGTCGACGACCCCGACACGCTGCAGACGCTGGATCGCCTAGGCTTCCAGCGGCCGAGCGACATCTGCCGCGTCATCCGCGGCTGGCATTTCGGCCGCTACCGCGTCACCCGCTCGGCGGAGGCCCGCGAGCGGCTGACGGAATTGACGCCGGCGCTGCTCAAAGCCTTCGGCCAGACGCGGCGCGCCGACGAGGCGCTGATGCGCTTCGACGAGTTCCTCGCCGGCCTGCCGGCGGGCATCCAGCTTTTCTCGCTGCTGCAGTCGAACCAGGCGTTGCTCAAGCTGATGGCGACGATCATGGGCGCGGCGCCGAGGCTGGCGGCCATCATCACGCGTCGCCCGCACGTCTTTGACGGCCTACTCGATCCGGCGCTGCTCACCGAACTGCCTGAACGCGCCTACCTCTCGGCGCGGCTTGCCGCCTTCATCGAGGGCGACCGCGCCTATGAGGATGTGCTCGACCGCCTGCGCATTTTCGCCTCCGAGCAGAAATTCCTCATTGGCGTGCGCCTGCTCGCCGGCTCCATCGATCCCGCGCGTGCCGGCCGCGCCTTCTCCGATCTCGCAGATCTCACCATCGAAGCGGCGCTTCAAGCGGTGATCGCCGAATTCGCGCTGCGCCATGGCAGGATCGCCGGCGGCAGAGTGGCGCTGCTCGGCATGGGCAAGCTCGGCAGCCGCGAGCTCACGGCCGGTTCGGATGTCGATCTCATCCTGCTCTACGACCATGACGGCGATGCCGAGGACTCCGGCGGCGACAAGCCTTTGGCCCCTTCGCATTACTATACCCGCATGACGCAGCGCCTGATCGCCGCCGTCTCGGCGCCGACGGCCGAAGGCGTGCTCTATGAATTGGACCTGCGCCTGCGCCCCTCAGGCAACAAGGGTCCGGTCGCCACCCATATCGACGCGTTCAAGAAATATCAGCGCCAGGATGCCTGGACCTGGGAGCACATGGCGCTGGCAAGAGCCCGCGCCATCGGCGGCGATGCCGAACTCTGCGCCGAACTCGATGACGAGGTGGCGGCGGTGCTGGCGCAGCCGCGCGATGCCGCCAAGGTGAAGGCCGAGGCTTCGGACATGCGGGCGCTGATCGAGAAGGAGAAGCCGCCGCGCGACCTCTGGGACATCAAGCTGATCCCCGGCGGGCTCATCGATCTCGAATTCATCGCCCAGGTGGCGACCATCACCGGCAATGTCGAGCCCGGCCGCCGGGTGACGGCGACGGCCGAAATTCTGGCGCGGCTGGCACCCGGTTTCGCGGGCGGCGATATCCGCGAAGAACTTGCCGAGGCTTATCGGCTCTACCTGGCGCTGACCCAGATGATCAGGCTTTGCCTCACCGGCGAGTTCCAGCGCGACGATGTCCCGCCGGGGCTTTCGGATCTGCTTCTGGCGGTCACCGACCTGCCGGATTTCGCTGTGCTGGAAGCGCATCTTAAGGAGACGTCGCGGAAGGTCAGGAGAGATTTCGACCGTCTGCTTCGTGCGGGAGCGTCGCCATCAACCGCATCGTCGCCATGAGATTCCCCGGGTGGCACATTAGCCACAGTTAATATTAATCGGCGATCCGGTCTTGCGCCATTGGCAGAGGTGTCCCGTAATGGGTCAACAGGTCTGGCACCGCAATTGCACTGTCAGCAATGCCGGGGTCAACCATCACCCCGACGATGGGGGGCCCCGCCGCTTCGCAAATGGAGCGGCGGGTTCTTAACGGCTGATTTGAAAGCCGCCTAAATCGCCATGCATTGGGGGCGCTGGGCAATTATGGATCTTCCGAAATTTTTGGTAGGCATGTTCACGACGTCATTTATCGTGGCGATCTGGGCTTACAACGAAACTGGTTCTGTCTGGGCGGTGCTTGGATGGGCAATCCTGGCCATGATCATTCTGCAGGTCGGATATATCGGTCTGGTCGTCAGCTTGATCTATAGACGGGCATCGAAAGTCGCCGATGCAAGTCCGGCATCTGCAGCAGCAAATGATTTAAACCCTACCGGTCCAGTTTAGCGACCCGACAGTCCGTTGGGTTTGACTGACTGCCGCCCTGACCGGCCCGGGGGCAAGCCGGAAGTGAGGAGATGTCCAGCAGGACGGAGGGGGCGCTGTCCGCCGGAGCCTTTGGAAATTCCGCATTCCGAACTAATGCATGTCGCCCAGAAGTGTACGCGGTTCTGGGACAACGACATGCATAAAAACAAGGGCTTAAAGCGCGTCGCCTGAATCCGTTTCAGCGCGACGCGCTTTAACAGGATGCTGAAAAACGTTTTTGGTCCGGCCGACTCGTGGCTTTGATTCTGTTTTGTTCGCT
>NZ_JBSKBP010000031.1:0-70564 GCF_053714275.1 Mesorhizobium sp. Arg314
CGCCTGCCGCCGGGACTGCCGGCTGTGATGGGCCGCAGTCCCGGCCGCCAAACTACCCGATCCTTCTCAAACAATCCTAGGGCGTAGCGACGCGGAGCGGAGCGCAGACCCTAGGATCCATGCCGTGACCTCTGCCGGAGGGCGCGGCGGATCAGAATATCGTGGACGATTTGCAGTGTGTGTCAGGCGGCAAGCGTTCCGTTCTGCACCGCTGGTTTGGTGTTGATGGAACGGCATGGATCCTAGGGTCTGCGCGCGTCGCTTCGCTCCTTGCTACGCCCTAGGATGACGAGGTGCGCTCACCCCGGCGCCACCTGCTCGGCGGCTTCCTCGATCCGCTCCATGTCGTCGTCCGACAGGCCGAAATGGTGGCCGATCTCGTGGATCAGCACATGGGTGACGATGTCGCCCATCGTCTCTTCGTTCTCGGCCCAATAGTCGAGTATGGCGCGACGGTAGAGCGTGATGCGGTTCGGGCCCTCGCCGGTCTGCGGGTTCCAGCGCTCGGCGATGCCGCGCCCCTCGAACAGGCCGAGCAGGTCGAAGGGCGTCTCCAGCGACAGGTCGTCCATGATCTCGTCGGTCGGGAAATCGGCGATCTGGATGATGATCTCGCCGGTGAGCTTGCGGAACTCTTCCGGCAGATGGGCATAGGTCTCCAGCGCCAGAAGCTCCAGCTCGTCGATCGACGGCGAGAGCTGGTCGTGCCAGGTGCGTGTCTTGTAGATACGGGCCATGAAATGTCCTTTGACCCCGGCATATAGGCTTTCGCGCCGGTCGAGGCAAATGAGCCGGCTGGCCGTTCGCTTTCAGGGTAAAAGGCGAAGGAATAAATTCCTTGTGACTCTGCTTGACTCTTCCGGGCGCCTCTGGAATCTATAGGAACATAACAGGAACAATTTCTGCCGGAAGTGAACGTCATGGCGATGAACGCCGTGGCGCGGGACACTGTTTTTGCCCTGCGCCGCCAGATCGCGAAGATCGAAGGAACGCTGCCCGAGCGCCTGCAAGCCCCGGCGCCTGGCGTGTCTGGAGCAATTCCAGGAAAAGTGCGAGGCGGTTTTCCGTCCGGAATTGCCGAAAAGCTGAACCGCTCTGACGATGCGGGCGGATCGGATATGACGCCGGATATGACGCTTGTCCGGCGCGGCCTTGCCGTGGCCTCGGCGGACGCCTTCCTGCACACCGGCATCGAACGCCTCGACACCGCCCTTGGCGGCGGTCTGCCCAAGGCGGCGCTCAGCGAAATCCATGGCCTGGAGACCCGCGATGCCGGCGCGGTCGCCGGCTTCGCGCTCTCGCTCGTAAGCCTGATCCTCAAGCAGAAGCAGGGCCTGCCGATCCTTTGGGTCGGCACGGCGGAAATCTTTCATGAGGCTGGCCTTCCCTATGCCAGGGGGCTTCACGCCCTGTTCGGCATCGAGCCGGAGCAATTGCTGTTTTCCGAAGCGCCGAAGCTGCTGGACGCGCTATGGATCGCCGAGGAAGCCGCCCGCATGACGGCCTTCGCCGCCGTCATTCTCGAGATCCGCGGCAGTCCGCAACGGCTCGACCTCACTGCCACGCGCCGCCTGCACGCCCGCGCCCAGAGCGCCGGCCGGCCGGTGCTGTTGTTGCGCCAGGCCGGCGAGGCCGACCCCACCGCCGCGCCCGTGCGCCTCATCGTTTCGGCCGCACCGGCGGCGAGCCGCGAAACGGTCGCCGGTCCGCTCGCCGGCTCGATCGGCCGTCCCGCCTTCAAAGTCGATATCGGCAAGAGCCGCACGGCCCTGCCCGGACAATTCACACTGGAGTGGAACCCAAATGAGCACGCTTTTGCAGAAAGAACAGAGAATTCTGTCGCTGTGGTTCCCGCATCTGGCCGCGGAGCGGATCCTGCGCCAGCGTCTGGGGCGGTCCTGGCGTTCCCGGCCCTCGCATCACCTGCCACTGGTGATCAGTCATCGCGACAACAACACCCAACGCATCGCAGCCCTCGACGAGCGGGCTGAGGCGCTCAAATTGAAGCGCGGCATGGGCATTGCCGATGCCCGCGCCATGCACCCCTCGATCGATGTGGTGGAGGCCGACGCGGAAGCCGACCGCCGCCTGCTCGAAGGCCTCGCCGACTGGTGCGACCGTTACACGCCGCTGGTGGCGATCGACGCCGAGGACGGGTTGTTCCTCGACGTCACCGGCTGCACGCATCTGTTCGGCGGCGAGCGCGCCATGCAGGACGAGATCCTCACCCGCTTCTTCCAGCAGGGTTTCGATGTCCGCGCCGGCCTCGCCTCGACGCCGGGCACCGCCTGGGCGGCGGCGCGCTTCCATGGCGACCGTATCGTTGCCGGCGGCGAGGAGGAGGCGCTTCTGGCGCCGCTTCCGCTGTCGGCGCTGCGCATCGCCCCGGAAACCCGCGCCGGCCTGGAGAGCGTCGGCCTGCGCACCGCCGGCGCGGTGATGGCCGCACCGCGCGCGCCGCTCGCGCGCCGCTTCGGCGTCACTTTGCTTTTGCGCCTCGACCAGGCGCTCGGCCGCCTCGACGAGGCCGTGTCGCCGCGCCTTCCCGTCGCGCCGCTCTCGGTCGAGCGCCACCTTGCCGAGCCGGTCATGCTCACCAACGATATCGAGCGGCTGGTGAGCCGGCTGGCGATCGCCTTGAAGACCGACCTCGAACGGCGCGGCGAAGGCGCAAGGACGCTGGCGCTGCTTCTCTTCCGCGTCGACGGCGCCGTCAGCCGCATCGCGGTCGGCACCTCGCGCCCGATGCGCGAGCCTCGGCTGATCCAAAAACTGTTCCATGAGCGGCTCACCGCGTTGGAGCAGAACATCGACGCCGGCTTCGGTTTCGACCTTGTGCGGCTATCCGTGCTGTCGGTCGCCGCTTTCGACTTGGCCCAGGGCGACCTCACCGGCGAGGCGGACGATGACGACGCCGACATCGCGCTCTTTGCCGACCGCGTCCGCGCCCGCCTCGGCGAGGCCGCCGTGCTGAAGCCGGTCGTCGTCGAGAGCCATCTGCCGGAGCGCGCCGTCGCAATCGTGCCTTTCGCGGAAGCTCCGCAAAGACGGGCGCCGGCGACCGACCGGGCCGCGCCGCCCCGAACAGCGCCGCCGATGACCATCTACCCGCCGGAGCGGCCGGTGCGGCTGTTCCGCTCGCCCGAGCCGATCGAGGTGCCGGCGACCGAGATCCCGGAAGGTCCGCCGATGAATTTCCGCTGGCGGCGCGCGCTTTACCGCGTCGCCCGCGCCGAGGGGCCGGAACGCATCGCCGCCGAATGGTGGCGGCGGCTTCCCGGCGAGGACGAGGCGCCGACCCGCGACTATTACCGCATCGAGGACAGCGAAGGGCGCCGCTACTGGCTCTACCGCCAGGGCCTCTACAGCACCGCCTCGCAAGCCGCGCCGCCTCGCTGGTTCATGCATGGGGTGTTCGCATGAACGCGCTGACCGTCATCCCCTTTGCCGAGTTCGGCATCCGGTCGAACTTCTCCTTCCTGCGCGGCGCCTCCAAGCCCGAGGAACTGGTGGTCACGGCGAAGTTCTATGGCTTTGCCTCGATCGGGCTCGCCGACCGCAACACCGTGGCCGGCGTCGTGCGCGCCTGGCAGCAGGCCAGGGTCGAGAAGCTTGCCTATCATCCCGGCTGCCGCCTGGTTTTTGGCGACGGCACGCCGGACATCCTCGCCTATCCCCGCGACCGCCAGGGCTGGGGACATCTCTGCCGCCTGCTGACCCAGGCCAATCTGCGCGACGAGAACGAGAAGGGCGCGACGCTGCTCGGGCTCGACGACCTGCTCGAATGGGGCGATCTGATGTCGCTGGCGGTGCTGCCCGATCTGTCCGGCAGCGCGGAAGACAGTCTGCGGCTCATTAGCCGGCTTAAAGATCGCTTCGGCTCGGCGCTCCGGCTCGCCGTGGCGCCGGATTATGCCGGCAACGACCGTTTCCGCATCGAGCAGGCGGCGGCTATGGCCGAGCACGCGCGCGTCCCGCTGATGGCGACCAACGACGTGCTCTACCATGCCGCCGACCGCCGGCCGCTGCAGGACGTGCTCACCGCGATCCGCCTCAACACGCCTGTCTCCGAGGTCGGGCTTGAGCTGACCGCCAATGCCGAGCGCCATTTGAAGCCGCCGCTGGAGATGGCGCGGCTTTTCCGCCGCCACCCCGAGGCGCTGGCCGAAACGCTGCGCTTTGCCGATGAACTCGCCTTTTCGCTCAGCGATCTCGAATACAATTATCCGGACGAGCCGACCGAATCCGGCCTCGGCCCGCAGGCCGAGCTCGAACGCCTGGCGCGCGAAGGCGCGGTCGTTCGCTATCCGGCCGGTGTTCCCGAGGGTGTGCTGAAACGCATCGACAGCGAGCTCGCCCTGATCGAGCGCCTGAACTATGCGCGCTATTTCCTGACCGTCCATGACATCGTCAAATTCGCCCGCAGCAAGGACATTCTTTGCCAGGGCCGAGGTTCGGCCGCCAATTCGATCATCTGCTTCTGCATCGGCATCACCGAGGTCGGGCCCGAACGCATCGACACCTTGTTCGAGCGTTTCATCTCGGAGGAACGCAACGAGCCGCCCGACATCGATGTCGACTTCGAGCATGAGCGGCGCGACGAGGTCATCGCCTATATCTACGAGAAGTACAGCGCCAAGCGCACCGCGCTCGCGGCTGCCGTCATCAGCTATCGCGGCCGCTCGGCCCTGCGCGAGGTGGCCAAGGCCATGGGCCTGTCGGAGGATGTGCGCAGCGCGCTGTCCAGCACCATCTGGGGCTGGTCGACCTCCGAGCTCGGCGAAAGGGAAACCAATGCCGGCGGGCTCGACAGCACCGATCCGCTGTCGCGGCAGGTGCTGGAGCGCGCCAATGAGATCATGGGCTTTCCCCGCCATCTTTCCCAGCATGTCGGCGGCTTCGTCATCACCCGAGACCGGCTCGACGAGGTCGTGCCCATCGTCAAGACGGCGATGGAAGAGCGCAAGATGGTCGAGTGGGACAAGGACGATCTCGACGCGGTCAAGATCCTCAAGGTGGACGTGCTGGCGCTCGGCATGCTGACCTGCCTGAAGCGCGCCTTCACCTTGCTCACGCATCATTATCCAGGGGCACGGGATCCGTTTGGACAGCCCTATGTGCTCGCCACCCTCCCGGAAGAGGACAGGCGCGTCTACGCCATGATCGATAGGGCCGACACGCTCGGCGTCTTCCAGATCGAATCGCGCGCGCAGATGTCGATGCTGCCGCGCCTCAGACCGCAAAATTTCTACGACCTCGTCATCGAGGTGGCGATCGTGCGTCCGGGCCCGATCCAGGGCGACATGGTGCACCCCTATCTGCGCCGACGGCAGGGCAAGGAGAAGGCCGAATACCCCAAGCCCGAGCTGGAAGAGATTCTCGGCAAGACGCTAGGCGTGCCTTTGTTTCAGGAACAGGCAATGAAGATCGCCATCGTCGCTGGCGGCTTCAAGCCGGGCGAGGCCGATGAGTTGCGCCGCGCCATGGCGACCTTCAAGCGCACCGGCACGATCGGAAATTATGAAACGCGAATGGTCGAAGGAATGGTCAAGAAGGGCTACCCTAGAGAGTTCGCCGAGCGCTGCTTCAAGCAGATCGAGGGCTTTGGCGAATATGGCTTTCCCGAAAGCCATGCCGCGTCCTTCGCGTTGCTGGTCTATGCCTCCTGCTGGTTCAAGACCTTCTATCCCGACGTCTTCTGCGCCGCGATCCTGAACGCGCAGCCGATGGGTTTCTACCAGCCGGCCCAGCTCGTGCGCGACGCGCGCGACCATGGCATCGAGGTGCGCGAGGTCGACATCAATCACTCCGTCTGGGACTGCACGCTGGAGACCACCGCCTTCGATCCGTCCCGCATTCTCGAACGCCATGCCTCGATGCGCGGCGTCATCGAGACCGCGCACGCCGTGAGGCTTGGCTTCCGACAGATCAAGGGTCTGTCCGAGGAGCGCATGGATGCCGTCGTCGCCCGGCGCGGCGAGGGCTATCGGTCGGTCAGGGATGTCTGGCTGCGCTCCGGCCTCGATGTCGGCGAGATCGAAAAGCTGGCGCAGGCCGACGCTTTCCGCTCGATCGGTCTCGACCGTCGCGCCGCGCTCTGGGAAGTCCGCGCCCTTGACGGCAAGAGCGCCGCCGAGAAACTGCCGCTGTTCGACCAGCCGTCGCTCAGCCTGCGCGAGCTGGAGCCGGAAACGAAGCTGCCGAAGATGCCGCTCGGCGAGCATGTCGTCCATGATTACCGCTCGCTCGGCCTGTCGCTGAAGGAGCATCCCGTAGCCTTCCTGCGTGAGCGGCTAACTCGAGCCGGCGTCACCCCCAATGCCCGCCTGCCGTCGGTGCGCGACGGCCGCCGCGTCTCCGTCGCCGGGCTGGTGCTGGTGCGCCAGCGTCCGGGCAAGGGCAATGCGATCTTCCTCACGCTGGAGGACGAAAATTCGATCGCCAACGTCATCATCTGGCCGCGGGTCTTCGACCGCTTCCGCTCGGTGGTCATGGGCGCACGCTTCATCCGCGTCACCGGCAAGCTGCAGCATGAATCGGACGTCATCCACATCGTCGCCGACAGGATCGAGGACCTGACCTCCTGGCTGAGCGTGCTGCTGCACGAAGCACCCGTCATCGAGCATCAGCCCGCTGAGTCTCCGGATCGGCCAGAGCCAGCAAATCGCGGCCTGCCGGTGCGCCACGACGTCGCAACGCTGTCAGGTACGGCACAGCAGGTCATGCCCAAGGGGCGGAATTTTCAGTAGGTACAAGGGCCTTCGTCATCCACGGGCGGAGCAAGGAGCGTAGCGACGCGGCGTCGACCCGAGGATCCATGCCGTGACCTCGGAACGCCACCTCGGTGCCGAATTCTGCTCCGCTGTACTCTATGATCAAGGTAACGGCATGGATCCCAGGGTCTCGGCGACGCCGCTTCGCGGCTGCTCCGCCCTGGGATGACGACGTAAGGGACGTCCCGCCAATCTCGAAGGCCGCATGACAGCGCAAACCCGATTACGAAGGCCCGCTGAGCCGCGGCGGCGGCGGCGCCAGCATGTCCTCGGCCGAAATCGTGCGCGCCTCCGAAGGCAGCATGATCGGGATGCCGTCGCGCACCGGATAGGCAAGCTTCGCCGCGCGCGAAACCAGCTCGCCGCGCTCGGCGTCCCAGGTCAGCGGCCCCTTGGTCAGCGGGCAGGCCAGCAATTCCAGAAGCCTCGGGTCGACCTCGGCCCTGCGCCCCTCGCGTCCATCCGCTGCCATGGCAATTTTCCATCCGCTGCACAGGCTTAAGTGTAATGAGATTCAGATCAGGCCGACCTCACCTGAATATCAATACACTTACTGGATGCTGGAGCCAAAATCGTCATCCTCGCGCGCCAGCGCCATTTCGGTGATGGCGATCAACGTGTCGGCGCGCGTCTTCAGGTCCGCCGCTTCCAGCAGCGCCTGCTTCTCGGCCGGCCCGTAAGGCGCCATCATCGACAGCGCGTTGACCAGCATGCCGTTTTCGGCGCGGCTGACGCTCTCCCAGTCGGCCTCGAGATCGTTGGCCTGCAGATAGGCGCGAAAAGCCTTGAGCAGCGCTGGCCGGTCGACCTCGGCGCCGGCCTGGTCTTCCACGAGATCGGCGAGAAACGGCGCGATCCGGCATTGCCGGAAAGGCGCCTTTGCCGCGAGCTCCTGCGTGATGCGAAACCGGCACACGCCCTGCAGCGAGATCAGGTAACGGCCGTCGCCCGTCTCGGCGAGCGAAATGATGCGTCCGGCGCAGCCGACGCTGCACAGCTCCGGCTCGCCGTCATCGCGCAAGGCGCCGTCAAGGCTCGGCTGGATCATGCCGATCAGCCGCGAGCCCGCCATCGCCTGGTCTATCATCTGCAGGTAGCGCGGCTCGAAGACGTTGAGCGGCATGCGGCCGCCCGGCAGAAGCAGCGCTCCGGCAAGCGGGAACACCGGGATCGCCGGCGGCAGATCCTTGGCAAGCCGGTAGAGTGCGTTACCGACGCGCACCGCAACCCTCCCAAAGCAACGCCGGCAAGCGCATCAACCTGCAATCTCCTCTCGCACCGGCAAACTCGTCTTGACCGCCGGACCTGCCCTTATCTGGCGCTGAAGCCCCGCTGCTCAAGCCCGCCGGCCACGACAGCCGGCAAAAAACTTCAGAGCAATTCCAGGAAAGCCACGTAGCGGTTGGGCTCGGCGCCTTCGGCGTAGCCTTCCCTCCGGAATTGCGCAGAAGCAAAACTTAGAGCGGTTCGGCGATTCTGTGAAACGCTGAACCGCTCTACGAGAACAGCAGCGACGACAGCTTGCGCCGCGCGCCAAGCGTCGCCTCGTCGGTCATTCCCCAGGCCTCGAAGAGCTTCAACAGCTGCGCCCGCGCGCCGTCGTCGTTCCAGGTCCGGTCGGCCTTGACGATCGCCAGCAGATTGTCGGCCGCCTCATTGCGCTCGCCGCGCGCGTTCTGGATCATCGCCAGGTCGAAGCGCGCCTGATGGTCGGCCGGATTGGCGGCGAGCCGGCGCTCGAACTCGGCCGGATTGCCGAGCGCCGCGGCTTCCGCCGCAAGCGTCATCTTGGTGCGCAGCGCGGCCAGCGCCGGCGCGTCCTTCTTGTCCTCGGGCGCCCGGGCCAGAACGGCTTCGGCGCCTTCCGCGTCCCCGGCATCGAACAGGATCTCGCCCAGGCCCGCGACCGCCTCGATCGTCTCCGGCGCCTGCTCCAGGATCGCGTCATAGATGTCGGCCGCGGTCTGCACGTCGCCGGCGGTACGCGCCTCGGTCGCCGCGGCAAGCGCCTCCGCGATCTGCGGCGCGCCGCCGCCCTTGCCGCCGACCTTCTGGATGAACTGGGCGATCTGGCTTTCCGGGACCGCGCCCATGAAACCGTCGACCGGCTGGCCGTCCTTGAAGGCGATGACCGCGGGGATGGACTGGATGCCGAGCTGGCCGGCGATCGAGGGATGGTCGTCGATGTTCATCTTGACCAGCTTGACCTTGCCGCCGGCGGCGTTCACCGCCTTTTCGAGCTGCGGCGTCAGCTGCTTGCAGGGTCCGCACCATGGCGCCCAGAAGTCGACCAGCACCGGCTGCCGGCGCGATTCCTGGATGACGTCGGCGGCGAAGCTGGCGGTCGTGGTGTCCTTGATCAGGTCGGCCGCGGCCGGCGCGTCGCCCAGCGAAACCTTGGCGCGGTCGCCGCCGCCATACTGCACCGTCTGGGCGTATTGGCCGCCATTGCCGCCAAACGAGCTGCTGTACGGATTGTTGTCACTCATCGTCTCGCCCTTTCGGTCGCGCTCCCGGCGTCGGCGCCCGGCGCGTCATTGTCGGATTTCGGAATCGCCCTCCATGTGGCGATCAGCCCCTGCTTTTCAAGATAATGGGACTTTCAAGATAACAGGATCGTGGCCGGTTGCCTCGACGAATCTGATCAGATCGGCGGCGGCGATCGAGGTCGTCGCCTCATTGGTCAGCGGATGGCCGTTGATGACGTCGTGGCTCATCAACTCCTGGTCGAGCACCACCTTGACCTTCCCTTCGGTGTCGTTGATCAGGCCGAAGACGGTGACCGCTCCGGGGATGACGCCGAGCAGCTCCATCAGCATCTCGGGCTTGCCGAACGACACCCGGCCGGCGGCGCCGATCAGGTGATGGATCTGCTTCAGATCGACCACGGCCTCCTCGCCGACGGTGACGAGGAAATAACTGTCCTTCTTGTCCTTGAGGAACAGGTTCTTGGTGTGGCCGCCATGGATTTCGCCGCGCAGCGCCTGCGAATCGGCGACCGTGAACAAGGGTGGATGCCGCACGGTCGAGACGGCAATGCCGAGATCGGCAAGAAAGGCGTTGAGCTCGGCTTCGGTTTTCGGCATCGGTCCTCGCATCGTCCGGCAGGGTCATGCCGTTTACGGCCAATGGTGCCTTCGGGGCAAGGCTGCCTGAGCAATTCCAGGAAAATGCGCAGCAGCTTTCCGTGCAAGAATTGCGGCAAGCAGGAGCGCAGTTCCAGGAAGTGCATCGCGGTTTTCCGTGCGGAATTGCGATCGGCCCGGTTTCGGGCCGCCCCGCTTCCACGCTTTCGAAGCGAACCTCGTCGCGGAAGGAGCTCGCTCCAAAAAGACCGTCATTTCCCTGTTGCAATCGCCGCGCTCTTCGGCCATATAGGCGCGGCTTGCGGCCCAAGGCCGCGCGAGCGGGTGTAGCTCAGGGGTAGAGCACAACCTTGCCAAGGTTGGGGTCGAGCGTTCGAATCGCTTCACCCGCTCCAGTTTCCCCCAGGGGATCAAGCAAACGAAAAGCCGCGGTTCTCCGCGGCTTTTTCGCGTTTGGGTACTTGCGAAGAGCCCGGCTGCCAATCCCAGGATTGCGCTCGGACTGTCGGAGAGGGGGCCGTCGATCGCGTATTTCCGCAACGGATTTCGTGCAGAAGAGATCGACGGCGCAAGCCGCGCGCTACCTTCTCCTGGCAGGTAGCGGCCATCGTCTGGAAAGTGTCGGCGGCTCATCAGACTTGGGTCGCATGCCAAAGGGACTGTAGAGCCTCTTTTGCCTGGCGTCCGACAACTGTACTGTTCGGTGAAAGTGCTGGAGAAAATCCAGCCGGGCAGTTTAGCCGGGAGCGTTTCCCGCAAGTCGTTACGTTGGGGCATAACCAGATCAAAGAACATCGGTCATGGGGTACGCAGCCTTACAGGATCCAGGCGATAGCTGGCTTGTCTGTGATTTGGTTTCCGACCTTCCGGCGGAAATAGAAGGCCGGCTGCTGATTGGGCTCACGCGACGGGAAGCCGAGCAACTTGCCGACCAGGCCAATGCAGGAATTGTCGGGCAGGCCATCAATTCGTCGGTCCCGTTCGCCGCCGTCGCCTGAAGACGCCAATCCGGCGGGCCGGATCGCCTCACCCGCTGCGATGCAGCCGGCGGATACCATCCAGCACACCGCGTCGACTTCAGGCCGTTCGATCCTGGGACAGATCAATGAACTGGATCAGCGGCTTCAGCGTGCCGCCGGCCAGGGAACCTACATGGGCGACGGCTGCGACGGAGGCTGACGGATACGCGCTCTTCATAAAGCGGCTGCCGGTGTGATCAAGCCTTCTTGGCCTCACACCGGCGCCCATTCCCGCTGCCGCGGCGGCGAACGCTGGCATCCGTCATGCGAGCTGCGCTCTTTGCGGGTCTTCGCTTTCTTCGCCCTGCGCAACCCCGCCACCTAAAGCGCGTCGCTCTGAAACGGATTCAGGCGACGCGCTTTAAGCCCTTGTTTTTATGCATGTCGTTGTCCCAGAACCGCGCACACTTCTGGGCGACATGCATTAGTGATTGTGGGACTGCTGGAAGCCGGCAACGTCGTACTGCGATACGCTCTTCGGATTCTTCGAGTTCTGCGGCTGCGTGCCTGCGTAATGGGTTCCCGCGTTTCCATCCGGGTTGAAGGCCGAACCCGGAGCGGAGGCGGCGTGGCCCGGCGTGGCAGACCCCGTCTCGGGGGTACCGATGGTTTGGCTCGGCTGACCTTTCATGCCGGTCACGGAGTGGACGTTGGCGGCCAAGGCCATGCCGGTGGAGGCTATGAACAAGCCGGCCATTATCGGCGTGAGGAGATGTTTCATCGTGTTCTCCTAAAAGCACTGGGTTTCAGGAGGGCGCTCGGGTCTTTGGAGCACCCGGCAAGTCGGACATCATGCAGCTACAAACGCTTTTCGGTCCGCCGATCGTCCCGAGCCTCACGAAGCTGTGATGCCACACCGGGCTGGCCGGCCAGCGCAGGCTGGTCGTGCAACTACGCCAGTCGTGCTCTCGTCGTCCGCGGCGTCGCCAGCAAAAGGCTGGTTTCGCTCCCCGTTATACCCGGGATCAGCCTTATGCGCCGCAGCACTGCGTCGAAATCGGTGAGCGTGGCGGTGCCGAGCTCCACCACCAGGTCCCAGCGGCCGTTGGTGGTGTGGATGGTCGAGACCTCGGCGAGGCCGCCAAGCGCTTTGACGACGCGGTCGGCGGCATGGCCTTCGATCTCGATCGTCATGACGCCGCGTATCTTCTGATCGACCGCGTCGGCGCGCAGCACCACCGTGTAGCCGATGATCTCGCCGGATTTCTCCAGCCGCTCCATGCGCGACCTTACCGTGGCGCGTGACACGCCCAGATCGATGGCGAGATCGGATACGCTGCGCCGCGCATCATGCCTCAACAGCGTCACCAGCTTCTCGTCAAGAGCGTCCATCTCTGACCATTTCGATCAAATCATCTGTTCAATATGATAGATCAGCCTTCTCGAAATGCCAATTTTCGCTGTTCAAACCGCCAGCCGCCGATGATCCAATCCCGCAATATTCATTAGGGCCAAAAGAATCATGCGCTGCAGGATCGTCGGCGCGCCGGTACAGGACGGCGCGGGCAGGATGGGATGTGAAATGGGGCCGAGCGCGCTGCGCACGGCGGGGCTGGTCTCGGTGCTGGCCGAGCTCGGCCATGAGGTCGAGGACTGGGGCGCGGTCGAAAAGGCCGTGGCGCGCCCGGTGGTGCATGGCAACCTCGCGCTGAAGGCGCTGCCCGAGATTGCCGCCTGGACGGCGGCGATCGCGGAGACCGCCTATTCGGCTTCGCGGGACGCCATGCCGATCTTCCTCGGCGGCGACCATTCGATCTCCGCCGGAACCGTCTCCGGCGTGGCGCGTCGCGCCGCCGAGCGCCGCCGGCCGCTCTTCGTGCTGTGGCTCGACGCGCATCCCGATTTCCACACGCTCGACACCACCACCAGCGGCAACCTGCATGGCGTGCCGCTCGCCTATGCCAGCGGTCAGGCGGGCTTCAGTGGCTATTTCCCGGATCTGCCTGAAGCCGTCGACCCGGCCCGCGTCTGCGCCATCGGCCTGCGCAGCGTCGACCCGGCCGAGCGCCGCGCGCTCACAGAAGCGGGCGTTACCGTCCACGACATGCGCGCCATCGACGAGCACGGCATCGCGCCCTTGCTGCGCGCCTTCCTGGCCCGCGTCGAGAAGGAGAACGGGCTGCTCCATGTCAGCCTCGATGTCGATTTCCTCGACCCTTCGATCGCGCCTGCCGTCGGCACCACCGTGCCCGGGGGCGCCACTTTCCGTGAAGCGCATCTGGTGATGGAGATGCTGTCCGACAGCGGCCTGGTTTCCAGCCTCGACCTTGTCGAGCTGAACCCGTTCCTCGACGAGCGCGGCCGCACCGCAACCTTGATGGTCGACCTCACCGCCAGCCTGATGGGCCGCCGCATCATGGACCGCCCGACCCGCAGCCATTCCGGGAGCATCTGACCATGACCCAGCCTTCGCGCCTTGCCATCGTCCCCTTCGTCAGCGTCGACCGCATGATGAAGCTGGTGCTGACCATCGGCATCGAGCGCTTCCTCACCGAGCTCGCCGCCTATGTCGAGGAGGATTTCCGCCGCTGGGAGCTGTTCGACAAGACACCGCGCATCGCCTCGCACAGCCATGACGGCGTCATCGAGCTGATGCCGACCAGCGACGGCAAAATGTACGGCTTCAAATATGTCAACGGCCATCCGAAGAACATGCGCGAGGGCCGCCAGACGGTCACCGCCTTCGGCGTGCTGGCCGATGTCGGCTCGGGCTATCCGATGCTGTTGACCGAAATGACCATCCTGACGGCGCTGCGCACCGCCGCCACCTCCGCCGTCGCGGCAAAATACCTGGCGCCCAAGGGCTCGCGCGCCATGGCCATCATCGGCAACGGCGCCCAGTCCGAATTCCAGGCCATCGCCTTCAAGGCGCTGCTCGGCATCGACCGGCTGCGGCTTTACGACATCGACCGTTCGGCTTCGGAAAAATGCGCCCGCAACCTGGCGGCCAAGGGTTTCGACATCACCATCTGCGCGACCGGGCAGGATGCGGTGGAAGGCGTCGACATCGTCACCACGGTGACGGCCGACAAGCAGTACGCGACCATCCTGACCGACAACATGGTCGGCTCCGGTGTCCACATCAACGCCGTCGGCGGCGATTGCCCCGGCAAGACCGAACTGCATCGCGACATCCTGTTGCGCTCCGACATCTTCGTCGAGTTCCCGCCGCAGACGCGCATCGAGGGCGAGATCCAGCAGCTCGACGCCGACCATCCCGTGACCGAGCTGTGGCAGGTGATGACCGGTGAGGCCGAGGGCCGCAAAACCCCGGAACAGATCACGCTGTTCGATTCCGTCGGCTTCGCAACGGAAGATTTTTCGGCGCTGCGCTACGTCCGCGACCAGCTCCAGGCCACCGGCCTCTACGAGGAGCTCGACCTGCTCGCCGACCCCGACGAGCCGCGCGACCTGTTTGGCATGCTGCTCAGGGCCGCCATGCAGCCGGCGGCGTAGAGCCTTCCCTTCTCCCCGTTCACGGGGAGAAGATGCCGGCAGGCAGATGAGGGGCAGCGCCAGCGTCGACAAACACGGCTAACGTAAAGCCGCGCAGCTTTCTCTCTCGACCAGAACCGGCGCCAGCACCTCGCGCCTTGACGGTGCGTCCGGCTCGCCGAGGCGCTCAAGCAGCAGGCTCACCGCCCGGGTCCCGATCTTTTCCACCGGCTGCGCGATCGTCGTCAGGGGCGGCCAGGTGGTGACGGCATAGGGGATGTCGTCGAAGCCGATCATCGACATGTCGTCGGGAACGTGCATGCCCCGCGAGCGCAGCAACGTCAGCGCGCCCATCGCCATCAAATCGTTGCAGGCAAACAGCGCGGTGATGCCCGGCGCCTGGGCCATCAGCTGCTCCATCGCCAGGCGGCCACCGGCGAAATGATAGTCGGAATCGACGATCGATGAAGCCGGCAGCTCAATGCCCGCTTCCGCGAGCGCGCGCGCGAAGCCGCGCAGGCGCGCCGGGCTGGAGCTCGAATCGCGCGGGCCGCCGATGACGCCTATCTTTCGATGCCCGAGCCCGACCAGGTATTTGCCGGCGAGATAGCCGCCATGGTCGTGGTCGACCAGCACCGAATCGACATTGACCGACTGGATCTCGCGGTCGAGCAGCACCGCCGGCACGCTGGGCAAAAGGCGGGCGAAAACCCGCGCATGGTCGGACGAGCCGGCGAAGATCAGCCCGTCGATCTGCTTGGCCATCAGCACCGAGAGATAGCGCTCCTCCTTCTCGGCGCTGCCGTCGGAGTTGCACAGGATCACCGTGTAACCGGAGACGAAGCCGGCATCCTCGATCTGCCGCGCGACGCTGGCGAAGAACGGGTTGGAGTTGTCGGGCAGCAGCAGGCCGATGGTCTTGGTCTCGCCGCGCCTGAGACTCCGCGCCACCGAGTTCGGGCTGTAGCGCAGCGCGGTGATTGCGACGCGCACGCGCTCGGCCGTTTCCGGCTCGACATGGCGCGTATGGTTCATCACATGCGAGACGGTAGCGACGGACACCCCGGCATAGCGCGCGACATCGGCAATCGTCGTCATGGTCCTGGTCCCCGACTGCTCCTACATTTTCCTCGCAACGCCGGGCGTTTTCCCGCAATGGCTCAGCGAATCTTCCGCAACAGCCTCTCCCGGTACGCGTCTAGGATGACCGCGAGCACGATGACAAGGCCGATTACGATGGGTTTGAAATTGTCGCCGACGCCGAGCAGCTGCAATCCGGTGCTCAACACCTGCAGGATGCAGGCGCCGACCAGCGTGCCGATGATCGAGCCCTTGCCGCCGCTGAGGCTGGTGCCGCCGATGATGACGGCGGCGATGGCGTTGAGCTCGTAGCCGACGCCGGCGATCGGGCTGCCGATGTTGAGGCGCAAGAGATAGACCATGGCCGCGATGCCGGCGGTCAGCCCGCTGATGGTGAAGGCGGCGACCTTGTAGAAATCCGGATTGTGGCCCGACAGCCGCACCGCCTCGTCATTGGTGCCGACGGCGAAGATCATGCGGCCGAAAACGGTGAAGCGCAGCACGAACCAGCCGGCCGCGATCACCACCACCGCCACCAGGAAGATCGAGGGCAGAAAGCCGCCGATGATGAGGTTGCCGAAATCGACGAAGCTTTGCGGCAGGCCGGTTATGGTCGAATTGTCGCTGACGACGCGGGCGGCACCCGCGGCCATGTTGAGCATGCCGAGCGTGACGATGAAGGAAGGGATCTTCCAGCGCGTCGAGATCCAGCCGTTGAGGAAGCCGCAGACGGCACCGGTCGCCATGCAGGCGAGCAGCGCGAGCGTGATTGCCGCGGCGGGCGACAGGCTCTCATTGATCATGACGGTGGCGCCGACCACGGTGCACAGCGCCAGCACCGAACCGACGGAAAGGTCGATGCCGCCGGTGAGGATGACGAAGGTCATGCCTGCCGCGAGCACCGTGTTGATGGCGATCTGCACGAAGATCTTCAGCGCATTGCCGGACGTCGCGAAGTAAGGCGCGCTGACCGAGAAGAACAGCGTGATCAGCACCAGCGCCAGCAGCACGCCCGCATCGCGCACGAGGAAACGCAGGAACTTCGCCCTGCCCGGGGAAACAGGCGCGGAAACGATCGCTCCGGACGTCTCGCTCATGGTCGTACATACTCCTGATAGGCGAGCGACAGGATGCGCTCCTGGTCGAATTCGGCGCGCGGCACCTCGCCGACGATTTTGTTCCTGGAAAAGACGATGATGCGATGGCACATGCCCATCAGCTCGGGCAGGTCGGACGATACCATGATGATGCCCTTCTGCTGCGCCGCCAGCATCCAGAGCAATTGGTAGATCTCGCGCCGCGCGCCGATATCGACACCGCGCGTCGGCTCGTCGAGGATCAGCGTCGAGGTGCCGCGGAACAGCCACTTGGCCAACACCACCTTCTGCTGGTTGCCGCCGGAGAGGTTGCGCACCGCCTGCTCGATCGAGCTCGCCTTGACGCGCAGCTGGCCGACGAGATCGTTCGCTGCCGCACTCTCGGCGCGGCGGTTGAGCAGCCCGTTGCGCGAAACCTTGCCGAGGTCCGTGATGGTGATGTTCTTGTCGACGGCCAGGTCGAGCAGCAGGCCCTGGCCCTTGCGGTCCTCGGTGAGGAGGCTCAGCCCATGCCGCACCGCGTCCTTTGGCGCGGCGATCGCCACCGGCTTGCCGTCGATCTCGACGACGCCGTCGAGCTTGGGATCGGCGCCGAACAGGGCCCGCATGGCCTCGGTCCGCCCGCTGCCGACCAGGCCGGCGACGCCGAGGATCTCGCCATGGCGCACGGCGAAGGAAATTTCCGGGGTGGAAGCGTCGCGCTTCAGGTTGGCTACGCTGAGCGCGACCTTGCCGGGCACGATCGAGGCGTCGAAGCCATATTCGTCGGCGATGTCGCGGCCGATCATCATGCGCACCAGGTCGGGCACGGTGAGGCCCTTGAGATCGCGGGTCGCGACCAGCCGGCCGTTGCGCAAGACGGTCACCCGGTCGCCGATCCCGAACACTTCATGCAGCCTGTGCGAGATGTAGATGATGGTGACGCCCCTGGCCTTCAGCCGTTTAATGATGGCGAAGAGGCGTTCGATCTCCGGCGGCGTCAGCGTTGCCGTCGGCTCGTCGAGCACCAAGAGCTTGCTGTCGTAACTCAGCGCCTTGGCGATCTCGACCAGCTGCATCTGCGCGACGCCGAGCGCCTCGGCCCGCGTGCGCGGATCGATGTCGAGCCCGACTTCGTCCAGCAACGCCACGGCGCGGCTGTTGAGCGCCTTGCGGTCGACGATGCCGAAGGCGCGCCGCGGCAGGCTTTCCAGCATCAGATTCTCGGCGATGCTGAGATAGGGCAGAAGGTTGAGTTCCTGATGCACGATGCGGATGCCGCTCTGCTGCGCGTCATGCGGCGTTTTCGGCCGGTAGGGCTGGCCGTTGAAGGCGATCGTGCCTGAGTCCGGCTGGTAGATGCCGGCGAGCAGCTTGATCAGCGTCGACTTGCCGGCGCCGTTCTCGCCCAGGATGATGTGCGTCTCGCCGCGCGCGATCGACAGCGACACGTCGCTCAGCGCGACGGCGCCGGGAAAGATCTTTCCGACCTCTTCAAGGGAAAGGATAGCATCGTCCATTTGAGCGGAATCCCGAATTGCGCTCTTCTGCCCCGCGGGCGGTATGAGCGCGCCGTCATCGCCGCCGGCACTTGCCGGCGGCGATATGATGAGACAAGCCAACGCCGAAAGGGAGTGCCGGCGCGCTGGCCCGCCTCAGGCGGTGATCAGCTTGACGTCGGTCTTGACCCAGCCGGAGAATTTCTCGCCGGCAAGCTCGCGCAGGCCGTAGTCGATGCCCATCGCCGCCATCTTCGCGCCATACTGCTCGACGGTGGCGAGCATCTTGCCTTCCTTGAGCAACTGACCGACCGCCGGGATGTTGTCGAAACCGACGACCTTGATCTGGCCGGACTTGCCGGCCGCGTCGATGGCCTTGACGACGCCAAGCGCCATCGAGTCGTTGGCTGCCATCACGCCCTGGATGTCGGGATGCTGGGTGAGGAAGTTGGTCATCAGCGTGTTGGCTTCCTCGGTCTCCCAATGCGCGGTCTTGGAGTCGAGCAGCTTCAGCTTATACTCCTTCACCGAATCGTCGAAGCCGAGCTTGCGCTGCTTGGCATTGTCGGCCTCGGGATTGCCCTCGAGGATGACGACCTTGCCGCCCTTGCCCAGCGCCTTGCCGAGCGCGTCGCCGGCGAGCTTGGCGCCCGCACGGTTGTCCGGACCGAAGAAGGCGAGGTCGACGCCGGCCTTCTTCTTGGCTTTCTCATCGAGCGCGACGTCGATGTTGATGACCTTGATGCCGGCCTTCAGCGCCTTGGCGATCGGCGTGACCATGGCCTTCGAGTCGGCCGGCGCCACGACGATGATGTTGTAGTTCTGGGTGATGAAGTTCTCGATCGCGTCGACCTGGGCGGCGAAGTCGCGCTCGTCCTTCATGCCGACGGCGGCGAAGTCGAACTTGTCCTTGTTCTTGGCCGCATAGTCCTCGGCACCCGCCTGCATCTGCTTGAAGAACTCGTTGGCCAGCGACTTCATCACCAGGCCGACCTTCGGCTTGTCGGCGGCGAGAACCGGGCCGAGCGGCAGCGCCAGCGCCCCGGCGGCCAGCGCGCTGGTCTTCAGGAATTGGCGACGTGAGAACGAACCCAGATCGAGGCCGTGCGTATTCGAAATCTTGCTCATTAGTCTCCTCCACTTGATTGAGCCGTAATCGGTTACGTAACCGATTACGCAACAAACTAGGTTGCTATTTTATCAGATGTCAATATCGCGCGCGAGCGACCGTGCGGATCATTTGAGGTTGCTGCCTGCGGCACTGCTTGAGAGGCCGGCGCCGCCCTCATTGCCCTGCCGGCATCTTCTCCCCGTAGAACGGGGAGAAAGTCGCATTCATCAACGATTTCGCCAGTTGTCCAAGTTGCGAGGACGAGCGCCAGCGTTGCGACCAGCCCCTTCTCCCCGTTCAACGGGGAGAAGATGCCGGCAGGCAGATGAGGGGCGGCGACGGCGTCGGCAAGTGGCCTACAAGCCAAGAGCGGTCATGGAGTTAAGCGATCCCCCGGCGGCGGATCATCGCCGCTCAAACACGCCGTCATCGCCACCCCAGCGCCGGCGCGACGTGCTTCAGGATCGCTTCGATGACATGGGCGTTGTAGTCGACGCCGAGCTGGTTGGGCACGGTGAGCAGCAGCGTGTCGGCCTCGGCGATCGCCTGATCTTCCTTGAGCTGCTCGATGAGCACGTCAGGCTCCGCGGCGTAGGTGCGGCCGAACACGGCGCGCTTTTCCGGCTCGATATAGCCGAAATGATCCTCGCCCTCGCTGCCGCCGAAATAGGCGCGGTCCATGTCGTTGACGATGGCAAAAATGCTGCGGCTCACCGACACGCGCGGCTCCCTGGCGTGGCCGGCCTCCTTCCAGGCGGCGCGGTAGGCGCGGATTTGCTCGGCCTGCTGTATATGCAGCGGCTGGCCGCCTTCGTCGAATTTCAGCGTCGAGCTCTGCAGGTTCATGCCGAGCTTGGCCGCCCATACGGCGGTGGCGTTGGTGGCCGCGCCCCACCAGATGCGCTCGCGCAAGCCGGCCGAGAACGGCTCGAGCCTGAGCAGGCCGGGCGGATTGGGAAACATCGGCCGGGGATTGGGCTGGGCAAAGCCTTCGCCACGCAACAGGTCGAGGAAGATCTCGGCGTGGCGGCGCGCCATGTCGGCGTCGCTCTTGCCCTCTTCCGGCACGTAGCCGAAATGGCGCCAGCCATCGATCACCTGCTCGGGCGAGCCGCGGCTGATCCCCAATTGCAAACGTCCGCCGGCAATCAGGTCGGCGGCGCCGGCATCCTCGGCCATGTAGAGTGGGTTCTCGTAACGCATGTCGATGACGGCGGTGCCGAGCTCGATATGCTTGGTCTTGGCGCCGGCCGCCGCCAGCAGCGGGAAGGGCGAGCCGAGCTGCCGGGCGAAATGGTGGACCCGGTAATAGGCGCCGTCAGCGCCGAGCTCCTCCGCCGCGACAGCGAGATCGATCGACTGCAGAAGCGCGTCCGCGCCCGAGCGCGTGCCCGACTGCGGCGCGGGCGACCAATGCCCGAAGGATAGAAACCCGATCTTCTTCATGTGCTCCGTTCCAGCTCGGCGCGGTCCATTGAACCACTCAAATTCTGTGTTGCTCCAGCAAATAGCCAGAGCAGTGCCGCGATTCAACGGACACAGAACGGATACAGACCGTCAATGAGTTCTTCGAGATGCCCCGGCTCCGGCGCCGTCCCCGCGCCATGCGAAACCAGATAAGCTCATCTCCGCATTCTCGCCACCGCCAGAGCGCTGTATCGTTCTGACCAACTGATGATTCCCGAACACAGGATGCCTTCATGCATGGCCTGACACCCATACTTTCCACCGTGACGGCCTCTTTCCTGGCGTCCTTCGTCGAAGTCGTCGAGGCCTTCACCATCGTGCTTGCCGTCGGCGTGACGCGCAGCTGGCGCCCGGCGCTGACGGGTGCTGCCCTGGCGCTTATCTTGCTGGCGGCGCTGGTGCTGATTTTCGGACCGCTGCTGGCGCTCGTTCCCATCACCGTCCTGCAATTCGTGGTCGGCGTGCTCTTGATTCTGTTCGGCATGCGCTGGCTGAGGAAAGCGATCCTGCGCAGCGTCGGCGTGATCGCGCTGCATGACGAAGAGCAGGCCTTTTCCAAGGAGACCGCGGCCTTGCAGCGGCAGGCCAACGACCGCCGCGCCGACTATCTGGCGGCCGTCGCGTCGTTCAAGGCGGTGCTGCTCGAGGGTGTCGAGGTGGTGTTCATCGTCATTGCCGTCGGCGCCGCGCACGGACAGACGCTCTATGCCAGCCTCGGCGCGCTGGCCGCCTTCGTGCTGGTGATGCTGATCGGGCTCGCCGTGCATCGGCCTTTGGCGCGCGTGCCCGAGAATTCGCTGAAATTCGTCGTCGGGCTGATGCTGACCAGCTTCGGCGTGTTCTGGACCGGCGAAGGCCTCGGCGCCGAGTGGCCGGGCGCCGATCTCGCCTTGCTCGCCATCTTCGCCATCATTGCCGCGGCATCCTTCGCCATCGTGCGCTGGCTGCGCAGCGCTTACCCAGCAGCCGCCGAGGGAGTTGCCCGATGACCATGATCCGTCTTGTCTTCAAGGAGCTCGTCGGCATGTTCGTCGACGATGGCAATCTTGCGCTGCTGGCGCTGATCCTGATTGCGCTGATCACCGCTGCGGTGAAGTTCTTGGGGCTGCCGCCGCTCATCGGCGGCTTCCTGCTTCTCGCCGGCTGCCTGGCAATTCTTCTGGAGAGCGCGCGCCGTGCCGCGCGCGGGAGAGTGCGCTGATCAGCGTTCATCCCGGTGAATCAGCGCGAACGCTGGAGACTGGCGGAAGCCTCCCAACCTCGTCATCCACGGGCGGAGCGACGCGAAGCGGAGCGCAGACCCGAGGATGACGATCGCGATGGGCGTTTCGGCCAATCTCCAACGTATGCCGCCTGCCGGGCAAACATAGCCGTCGGTCATTCTGAGCCGAGAAACTAATAAACCGTGAAAAGCGTCGGCAGGTGCCCGCTGAGGCGGAAATACTCGACCGTCTCGATGACCGGAAACAGCGCCAGGAAATAGAGCCCGTCGCGGAACGTTCTCCGCAGCGCGCGCGTCGAAAACAGCCACTGGTCCTCGTCGCGGTAAAGCAGCGGATTCGGCCAGAAACGCGGCGTGCGTTCGGCATAGGCCGTATGGACGGCGCCGAACTTACCGGACAGGAATTCTGCCTCCTTGCGCGCGGTGAACCGGAAGACGAGGAAGCTGGCAAGGCCGAGCATCGCGGCCGCAACCGCCGAGCCGAACATCAGCCCGATACCGACCGCGCCGACGGTCGAGAAGAAATAGAGCGGATTCTGGGTCATCGAGAACGGGCCGGACACGACCAGCTCGTCGTTCTTCCTGCCGCCGACGAAGAGGATGCTCCACAGCCGGCCAAGGAAGCAGATCAGCGCCATCACAAAGCCGATCGTCTCGACGACTTCGTGCCCGTTCGAGCCTTCGGCCAGTGCCGGCTTGCTGAACAGAAGCAGGATGACGGCGAGCACGGCGGCCACCTGCACGACGATCAGGCGCTTGTGCTGGTCGAACGCTTTCGGCGCCGATTTGAGGGACGTGTAGGCCATTCTTCTTATCGCTCCGGCGCCGACGGGGCACGCCCAGGCTTCTCTAACCCTTCTGCCGGAAGATGACGAGGGCCGGCGGATATTTTCGGCCGACCTTACGAATTTGTAAGCGCGCGGACAGGCTGCGGTGAATTCGCCTGCCTAGCCTGACGATCGCCGCACCGTTTTTGAGGCGGCTTGAACAGGCGCCGAATGCCGGCCCCCAAAACGTCAGGATCGAATTATGAACAAATTTGCCCTTGCTTTCGCCTTTGCCGCTGTCGCGATCGCCACTCCGCTTGCCTCGGCCGTTGCCGCCCCGACGCCTTGCGAGACCGCGCTGAAGGATCTGCGCGCGGCCGAAACCAAAGCGACGCCCAACGATGCCGACAAGAACAAGGTTTCCGAACTGGAGACGAAGGGCATCGAGCGCTGCAACGCCGACGACGACAAGCGCGCCGACGACTTCTTCGCCCAGGCCATGAAGGTCCTCGGCAAGTAAATCATCCCCTAAAAAATCCAAAAGACAGGATACCGCCATGACCTCGCTAGCCATCGGACGAGCTGAGCCCATGTTGAACCGGGTTCCGGAAGTCACCATCGATTTCTGGCTGATCAAGATCATGGCGGTGACCATGGGCGAGACGGCGGCCGACTATCTGGCCGTCAATCTCGGCCTCGGCCTCACCGTCACATCCTTGATCATGAGCGGCATCCTCATTGTCGCGCTTGTCCTGCAATTCGCGCAAAAGCGCTACGTGCCCTGGGCCTACTGGCTCGCCGTCGTCCTGATCAGCATTGTCGGCACTTTGGTCACCGACAACCTGGTCGACAATTTCGGCGTGCGGCTGGAGACGACGACGATCGTCTTCTCGGTCTCGCTGGCACTGACGTTCATGCTCTGGTACGCCAGCGAAAAGACGCTGTCGATCCACACCATCTTCACCACCAGGCGCGAGATCTTCTACTGGCTGGCGATCCTCTTCACCTTCTCGCTCGGCACGGCCGCCGGCGATCTGGTCGCCGAGCGCTTCGACATGGGCTATCTCACCACCGGCCTCATCTTTGGCGGCGTGATCGCCGCGATCACGCTTGCCTATTTCTTCCTCGGCCTGAACGGCATCCTCGCCTTCTGGCTTGCCTATATCCTGACCCGGCCGCTCGGCGCCTCCTTTGGCGACCTGCTGTCGCAGCCGATCGAATATGGCGGCATGGGCTTCGGCACCACCGTCACCAGCCTGACCTTCCTCGGCTGCATCGTGGTCATCGTTCTCTATATGTCGCTGAGGAACCTGATCGACGAAGACGAACAGGCCCTGCTCGACTAATGCATGTCGCCCAGAAGTGTGCAGCGCTTCTGGGACAACGACACGCATCAAAACAAAGACTTAAAGCGCGTCGCCTGAATCCGGTTCAGCGCGACGCGCTTTAGGGCATGATGCCGAAAGAGCGTGAAGCGGCTTTCGGACGACACCATGTTCTATCGCAAAGCGGCTCTCGCAAAAATGTGAAGCGGTTTTCGGTCGGGAGGCGCGTAAAACAGATGGTTAGAGCGATGTCGGTCCGAATTGCGTCAAAACGAAGAAATGCAACCAGCCAGGAAAATAGCCGCAGCCGGTGCTACCGTGCCGGCGAGGTTGAGGCGGTAAGGACAGCCCGGGGCGATGCGACTTCTGCTTGTTGAAGACGATCCAAGAACCGCCGACTATATCGTCAGGGGACTGACCGAGGCCGGCCATGTCTGCGATCTGCTGCGCGACGGTCATGACGGTCTGTTCGCCGCGACCCGCAACGCCTATGACGTGATCGTCGCCGACCGCATGGTTCCCGGCCTTGACGGCCTGTCGATGATCAAGGCGGTGCGCGCCGCCGGCATCCACACGCCGGCCATTTTCCTGACCTCGATCGGCGGCGTCGACGACCGCGTCGAGGGCCTGGAAGCAGGCGGCGACGACTATCTTGTCAAGCCCTTCGTCTTTTCCGAGCTGCTTGCCCGCATCCATGCGCTCGGCCGTCGGCCGGCGGCGCAGGAGCAGAAGACTGCCTTGCGCGTCGCCGACCTCGAAATGGACCTGATCCAGCGCCGCGTGACCAGGCAGGGCCAACCGATCGACCTGCAGCCGCGCGAATTCAGTCTGCTTGAAGTGCTGATGCGCGGCGAAGGCCGCGTCATCACCCGCACCATGCTCCTGGAGCGCGTCTGGGATTTTCATTTCGACCCCAAGACCAGCGTCGTCGAGACGCATATCAGCCGGCTGAGGGCCAAGGTCGACAGGCCGTTCGACGTGCCGCTGATCCACACCGTGCGCAACACCGGCTACAGCCTGCATGTTCCGGCCTAGAGCAATTCAGCGTTTGATGGAATCGCCGACCTGCTCTAACTCTCTTTTTTTACGCAATTCCGGACGGAAAACCGCTATGCACTTTTCCTGGAATTGCTCTAGGGGGTTTGAACGCATGCGCGGCGCCCGTCCCGGGACCGGCGCGTCGCCGGTCATGGGTTCGGGATGAGCGAGACACGCTCCCGCCTGCTGCGCAGCACACCGTTCAGGTTGGCGCTGACCTTCGCCTTCCTGTTCCTGCTGGCTTTCATCCTGTCTGGCGCGATCGTCTATCAATTGATGAGCGCCTCGCTCGCCAGGCAGCTCGATCAATCGATCAAGGAGACCTACTCCCTGATCTCCGCGACCTATGCCGAGAGCGACGAGGAGGATCTCATCGCTACCGTCAGGGACCATGCCCAGTTTAGTCAGGATAAGGACCAGATCTTTTCCCTCACCGATCGGGACGGCAACCGTTTGGCCGGGGATTTTGCCGCCTCTAGCCTGCCGGACGGCTTTTCCATGTTCGCCGCCAACTTGCCGGGTGTGCCGCCCGATACCGAGTATCGCGCCTATTCAGGCATGGTCGGCGGCAACCACCTGACGGTCGCCTTCTCGCTCTCGGAAACCGAGGATCTCGAAACCATCGTGTTGATGAGCTTCGGATGGGCGACGCTCTTCATCACCGGCCTTGCCGTCGCCGGCGGCGCTGTGCTTGCCTCACGCGTCCAGCGGCGCTTCGACGGCATTGCCAGCACCATGGTCGACGTCTCGCATGGGCGGCTCGATGCGCGCATTCCTCTGATCGGCAATGGCGACGACATCGACGCCGTCTCAGGCCAGGTGAATGCCGCGCTCGACCGCCTGTCGGCCCTGGTCGACGGTATGCGCGAAGTGAGCGCGAACATCGCCCATGATCTCAAGACGCCGCTCAACCGGCTGCAGATGATCCTGGAATCGGCCGCCGACAAGACGGCGTCCGGCGAGGATATCTCCGTCGAGCTGACCGACGCCCGCGCCGAAAGCCAGCAGATCAACAGCACGTTCGACGCTTTGCTGCGCATTGCCCAGATCGAGGCCGGCGCCCGCAAGGCGCGCTTCGTTGACCTCGACGTCGGTGCTGTAGTGGGAACCATAGGCGAGGTCTATGCCGACGTCGCCGAAGACGATGGAAAGGCACTGTCCACCAAGATTGTTCCGGATACGAAATGGTATATTCACGGTGACCGGGACCTGCTTATGCAGATGCTCGCCAATCTGGTCGAGAACGCGCTCAGGCATTGCCCGCCGGGCACCGCGATCGAGCTCGCGGTAACCCGAGGAGGCAGCCACGTCCTCATTCATGTCCGCGACAACGGCCCGGGCATACCGGCCGAGGAGCGAGAAAGCGTGTTCCGCCGGCTCTACCGGCTGGACGCGAGCCGTACCACGCCGGGCAGCGGCCTGGGCTTGAGCCTCGTCAAGGCGGTGGCCGACCTGCACGGCGCCGCCATAACGCTCGAGGATCGCAATCCCGGTCTGGGCGTGACCGTCAGCCTTCCGGGGGTAAGGTCGCCAGGGGGATGAGGCGGCATTTTCAATGCTTACCAATTCGTATGACCGAGGCGACCTGTCCGTAAGCTTAGAGTGGTATAATCGGGGATCACTCATTCGAAAGGTCGCGCAAAATGACCGTATTTGATCGGAGGATCATCAGGCGACTGCCGGGTTTGACGCTTGCAATATGCCTCGGCTACGTCGGTGTTCACATACCAGAACTTGGCATCGAAGCGGCACGCGCTGGCGAAAAGGCGGTTCCGGCCGAAAAGAACCCGCCCGGCGATATTCCCGACAGCCAGGTCTTCATCGACTATGTCTCGCCGCAAGGTTTTACACTGAAGGTGCCGGAAGGGTGGGCAAGGTCCGACCGCGCCGACGGGGCAAGCTTCGTCGACAAGCTCGATGGCGTCATTGTATCGGTGGCCAAGGCTGACGCCTTGCCGAGTGTCGACGTTGCCAAGACGGACTATGTTCCTAAACTCGAAGCCGGCAGTCGCGCAGCGCGGGTAACTGCCGTCAAGCAGGTCAAGCTGCCCGCCGGCCCGGCGATCCGCATTGTCTACACCTCCAATTCCGAACCAAACCCCGTGACCAACAAGCAGGTGCGGCTGGAAGACGAGCGCTATCTCTATTTCAAGGACGGCAAGCTGGTGACATTGGAGCTTTACGCGCCCAAGGGTGCCGACAATGTCGATCAATGGCAGCTGATGTCCAACTCGTTCCAGTGGAAATGAAATGTACGCGCTGGAAGCGCACGAGCTCTACCGGTTCTTCCACACAGGCGACGACGAGACAGCCGCGCTGCGTGGCGTCAGCCTTCATCTGTCGGCCGGCGAGATCGTTGCCCTGGTGGGACCGTCCGGCAGCGGCAAATCCACGCTTTTGTCCTGCGTGACCGGGCTGGACGAGCCGGATGGTGGCCATGTCGAGGTAGGCGGCATTCGCTTGACTCGCAGACCGGAAGCCGAGCGGACCCGCATCCGCGCCGCCAATTTCGGCATTCT
This sequence comes from Mesorhizobium sp. Arg314, assembly GCF_053714275.1. Taxonomy (NCBI): domain Bacteria; kingdom Pseudomonadati; phylum Pseudomonadota; class Alphaproteobacteria; order Hyphomicrobiales; family Phyllobacteriaceae; genus Mesorhizobium; species Mesorhizobium sp. Arg314. Next base: position 27,418 of record NZ_JBSKBP010000031.1, read on the forward strand.
CCCGCAATCGGGAAACCTGTTTGGCCACCTCAGCGTGGTACAGAACCTGCAGATGCAGATGCTATTGGCGGGAAAGCCGGATGAAGGGCGAATTGGCGCGCTCCTGGAAAGCGTCGATCTTCTGCATCGCGCGCGGGCATTGCCAATGGAACTTTCCGGCGGCGAAGCGGCGAGAGCCGGCCTTGCCGTGGCGCTTGCGGCGGATCCGCCGATCCTGGTTGCCGATGAGCCGACCGCCGAAGTCGACCGCGACACCGAACTCCGTCTGATCGAGCATTTCGAGGCGCGACGCCGGGCCGGTCTGGCGACGTTGCTCGCCACCCACAGCCGGGCGCTTGCGCACAAGGCGGACCGCATCATCGGCCTGAAGGACGGGAGGATAGACGATGAGTGACACGCTTGTCGTCGGCAAGCGTCTCGGCCGCAACTTCCAGCGCGGAGTTGCCGCGCTTCGCGATGTCAATTGCAGGATCGCTTCCGACGCGCGGATCGCTGTGGTCGGGCCGTCCGGCAGCGGCAAGACGACTTTGCTGCATATACTCGGCGGGCTGGACAAGCCGACGTCCGGCACCGTCGAATGGCCCGGGCTCGGCCCATTCGAGGAGTTGAGGCCGCGCCATGTCGGCCTCGTGTTCCAGACACCCAGCCTGTTCCCGGCGCTCACCGTCGCTCAGAATGTTGGGCTGCCGCTGGTATTGGCCGGCGACCCCGCCTCCGCCGGGGCGGCCGCCGCGGCTTTGCTGGATTTGTTTGGCCTCGGCGAGCTTCGCGACAAGCTTCCGGAGGAATTGTCCGGCGGACAATCGCAACGGATTGCGATGGCCCGAGCCCTGGTCATGAGGCCGAAGCTGGTCCTGGCCGACGAGCCGACCGGACAACTCGACAGCATAACGGCGCAGTTCTTTTTCGACACCGTCATGGAACAGCTGGAGGGCACCGGCATCGCCTTGGTCGTAGCGACACATGACGAGGCAGTGGCCGCCCGGATGGCTACTAGATGGACGATGGACCACGGCCGGCTGGTCTCTGAATGGCCAAGGCAGGACGCTGCATGATGCTTCTGCTGTGGATGCGCGGTATCCTCGCCCGACGGCTCCCGCGGGTAGCCGGCGCCGCGGCGGGCATTGCGCTCACAGTCGCGCTCCTGGCAAGCATGGCGCTTTTCCTCGCCCATGCCGGCGCTTCGATGACGGCCCACGCCATAAGCGGGGTGCCGATCGACTGGCAAGTACAGGTGATTTCCGGAGCCGATCCCGAGGCGGTCGGCAAGGCGGTCGCCGAGGCAGCGCCGGTCAAGGCCGTCCGCGGTGTCCGCTACGCCGATGTCGCGGGTTTCGAAGCCCTGGCAGGCGGCACCACCCAGACCACCGGCCCCGGGCAGGTTATTGCCCTGGACGACGGCTATTCCAGGGATTTTCCGGCGGAAGTCCGCTTGCTTTCCGGCAGCATCGGCGGCGTTCTCGTCGCTCAGCAGACGGCGGCCAACCTCCATGTCGGCCCCGGCGACACCGTATCGATCCGACGGATCGGCCTGCCCGTAGCTGAGGTCAGGATCGCAGGGGTGGTCGATCTTCCCGATGCGGATTCGCTGTTTCAGGCCGTTGGCTTGCCTGCCCAGGCCGCGCCGCAGGCGCCGCCGGACAACGTGGTCGTGCTCTCCTGGCAGGATTGGCAGCGGCTTTTCGGTCCGCAGGCGAAACTGCGCCCGGACACGGTCCGGCTGCAATGGCACGCGCGGCTGGCCCATGGAGCCCTGCCATCCGATCCTGTCCAGGCCGATATCTTCGTCACCGGCGCCGAGCGCAATTTCGAGGCGAGTACCGCCGGCCAGGCTCTGGTTGCGGACAACCTCGGCTCCCGCCTCGCGGCCGTTCGCGAGGGCGCGCTCTACGCTTCCGTGCTGTTCCTGTTCCTAGGGCTGCCTGGCGCGGCGCTGGCCACGGCGCTCACCTATGCGGTGACCTCGTCCGGCGGACAACGCCGACGCATGGAGCATGCGCTGCTCCGCATCCGTGGCGCCACGACGCGCACGATCCTGTCGCTTTCGGTCGCCGAGGCAGCGGTCGCCGCCATTGCGGGAACGTTACTCGGCATCGGCGCAGCCTTGCTTTTCGGCCGCGTTCCCGTCCTGGACTGGTACTCGACCTCGATCGAGCCGATTCTCTTTGTTGTTGCGCTGTTCGGCCTGCTGCTGGGGTTCGCCGCCTTCCTGCTTCCAGCGTGGCGCGACGCGCGCTGGACCACGGTCGACATCGCACGTCATACGGTCACCCGCGCGGCGGCGCCACTCTGGCGGCGCCTTTGGCTGGATTTGCTGTTGCTTGCCGGCGCCGGTCTCTTCTTCTGGTTGTCGGCCAGCACCGGATACCAGATCGTGCTGGCGCCGGAGGGCGTCGCGGCGACCTCGGTCGATTACAAGGCTTTCATAGCTCCCGCCTTGCTCTGGATCGGCACGGTGCTGCTGATCATGCGGCTGTCGGACACGATCATCGCACGCAATGGTACATTGTTGCGGGCGGTCCTGGTCCCGGTCGCGGGCCCCTTGACGCCGATCGTATCGGCCGCGCTGTCGCGGCAGTCGGAGCGCCTGACGGCCGCCATCGCCATGACCGCCCTGGCCGTTTCCTTCGCCGCTTCGACAGCCATTTTCAACACCACCTACAACGCCCAGGCGCGCGTCGACGCCGAGCTCACCAACGGGTCCGACGTCACGATCTTCGGAACGCCGGACAAGCCGGCCGGCGCGCATCTGGCGGCATTGACCGCGCTGACGGATGCGGTCGCGGTCGAGCCGATGCAGCATCGTTTTGCCTATGTGGGCGCGGATCTGCAGGACCTCTACGGGATCGATCCCGGACGCATCGGGCGCGCCACGACCCTTTCCGACGCCTATTTCAGCGCCGGCGGCGCGGCCGGCACGCTCGGCCAGTTGGCCACCACGCCCGACGGTGTCCTGGTTTCGCAGGAAACAGTGCAGGACTTTCAGCTGCAGCAGGGCGATACGATCAATCTGCGGCTCCTTGATGCAAGGGATCATCAGTATCATCCGGTGGCCTTCAAATTCATCGGCGTCGCGCGCGAATTTCCGACCGCGCCGAAGGATTCCTTTCTTGTCGCCAATGCCGCCTATGTCGCTCGCATGACCGGGTCGGACGCGTCCGAATATGTTCTGATGCGGGCGCGGGGCGATCCTGCCGCACTTGCCCGGCAGGTCTCTTCGGTGCTTGCCGTCGACCCCGCGCTGAAGATCACCGATATCGGCCAGGCCGCGCATCTCATCGGGTCGAGCCTGACCGCCATCGACCTTGACGGGCTGACAAGGATCGAACTCGGATTCTCCGTGCTGATGGCGGCGGCCGCTGCCGGGCTGATGCTTGCCTTGGGATTCGCCGAGCGGCGCCGCCCTTTCGCGATCCTCGGCGCGATAGGTGCCAGGCCGTCGCAACTGGCCGCGTTTCTGTGGGGCGAAGGCCTCGTCATCATTGTCGGTGGCCTGGTTTTCGGCCTCATCTCGGGAACACTGACAGCATGGATGCTGGTGAAGCTGCTGACCGGCGTCTTCGATCCGCCGCCGGAAGCGCTTTCGGTGCCATGGCTCTATCTCGCGATCGTGCTCGGCCTCGTTGTCGCATCCGTTGCCGCCGCCGTCCGGTCCGCCAGGCAGTCCTCCGGGCTGGTCGCCGAGCAATTGCGTGCCCTGTGACGATCGCGCCGCGCTTACGCTTTTGTAAGGCTGCGGCCAAGCCGTTGACAACTTCCGGCCCTAAGTTTCGCTTCGCTTCATCCTGGCTCCGGGGTTCGTGATCCGGCAGGGCTGGGCCGTTCCGGATTGAAGCCGCCCTGGGCAACCGCCCTCGGCAGATGAGAGAAAGGAAACCAACGATGAAAAAGTCTGTCATCACGGCCGCAATGGTAATCGCAATCGCATCCGCCAACGCCGCCTACGCGAAGGCGACGACCGGCACGATCGCCAGCATCGACAAGAAAGGCGATTCGATCACGCTCTCCGACGGCAAGACATTCTCCCTGCCGGAAGGCATTGAAGCCGAGACGCTGAAAGTCGGCGAGAAGGTGGTGGTCACCTACTCGACGAAGGCCGGCAAACTGGCGGCCTCGAGCATCCAGCCGGCCAAGTAAGCCCTCCGGCCCAGGGACCCGAGGCGGGGTCGGTCATCATCGACCCCGCCGACAAACCACACTACGGAACCCGATCTCCCAAGGGGCATCGCATCACACGCGACGCAATGCCGGGGTCCATGCGCCGGCGAAATTTTGCCTATCTGAAACCCGACCGGCGGAAATCGGAAGGCGACATGCCGGCGAGCTTGCGGAACGACTTGTTGAAGGCGCTGAGCGAGCCGAAGCCCGATTCCATGGCGACCCTCAGCACATTGGCATTCTCATGCATCAACAGCGCCTGCGCGTAGCTCAGGCGCAGGAGGTTGACATATTCGTTCAGCGTCATGCCGGTCGATTTCTTGAACAGGCTCATGGCGTATTTGGGATGGATGTCGGCGGCCGAGGCAATGCTCACGCAGTCGATGTCGTAGAGGAAATTCTCGGCGATGAAATCGCACATGCGCCCGACATTGCGCGAGGATTGCTGGTCGAAGGGATTGCCGGCCCCTTGCCCGGCCGCGGCTCCCGGCACAAGGCGGTAGGGCTCGAAGCGCACCCGCTCGAGCCGAAGCAGCAGCTCGCTCACGGCGTGCTCGGCCCTGGCTGGATCGCCCGAGCACGCATATTCGTTCCAGCGCTTGAAATTGTCGTTGTCCGACTGGTCGGTCGCGTTGGTCACCAGGGTCGCGCCGGTCATCAGCCGATGGCGTATGGCGGCCGGCAGATGCAGGCGGAAGAAATGCACCAGCGGCAGATGCGCGCCGGCATAGACGGCGTCGTCGGAAAGGTCGTCCATCTGGTGCGGCAGGCCGCCCCAGAACAGGCACATCTCGCCGGCCGACAGCGAAATCTCGTGCTCGGCCATGCGGTAATGCACGCGGCCCTGCACGATGAAGTTCACCTCGACCTGGGCGTGCCAGTGCGGCTTCAGCATCACCAGCGGGTGGTTGTGGAACATCTGCAAAGCCAGCGGCAGGCCTTCGACGCTGCTCGCTCCGGGCTGGTAGAACGGACGCTCGGACATCTTACTTTCCGCCAACTTCTTATTCCCTCTGACGGGGACAAGCCTTCCGCGCCGCATAGTCTAGCCACGCTCACAGCGAGAGAGCAAATGAAATGGGAGGATTTCAATGCGCACTACACTGACCTGCGCCGCGCTTTTGCTTGCCCTGGGTTCAGGCCCGGCGCTGGCGCAGTCCGGCGAGATCACCATCTGGAGCTGGAACATCGCGGCTTCGTCGCTGAAGTCGACCGTCGAGGGGTTCAACAAGAAATATCCCGACATCAAGGTCACGGTTCAGGACCTCGGCAACCAGCCGACCTATGACAAATCGATCGCCGGCTGCGCCGCCGGCGGCGTCGGCCTGCCCGACATCGTCTCGATCGAGAACGGCGAGGCGGAAAACTACTGGAGCCAGTTCCCGGACTGCTTCGTCGACCTGCACACGCTGGGCTACACGGCGGAAGACCAGAAGAAATTCCCCGATTTCAAGCGCACCGAGCTGGAAGTCGGCGACAAGGCCTATGCGATGCCCTGGGATTCCGGCCCCGTGGCCGTCTTCTACCGCCGCGACTTCTATGAGAAGGCCGGCGTCGACCCGGCCTCGATCAAGACCTGGGACGATTTCATCGCCGCGGGCAAGAAGATCCAGGAGACCAATCCCGGCGTCACCATGACCAATGCCGACTTCAACGGCGACACCGAATTCTTCCGTATGATCTCCAACGAGCAGGGCTGCGGCTATTTCGCCGAGGACGGCCAGTCGATCACCGTGGCCGAACCGAAATGCGTCGACGCCCTGACCAAGGTCAAGGAGATGAAGGACGCCGGCATCGTGTCGTCGGCCGACTGGTCGACCAAGATCACCAACAACACCGCCGGCACCGTCGCCAGCCAGGTCTATGGCGGCTGGTATGAAGGCACGATCCGCACCGAATCGCCGAAGGAGAGCGGCAAATGGGGCGTCTATCTGATGCCGAGCCTCACCGCCGACGGCCCGCGCGCCGCCAATCTCGGCGGCTCGTCTTTAGCCATCACCTCGGCCTCGAAGAACAAGGAGGCCGCCTACGCCTATCTGAAATACACGCTGGGGACGAATGAGGGTCAGATCACCATGCTGAAGGATTTCGGCCTGGTGCCGTCGCTGATCTCGGCGCTCGACGATCCTTATGTCGCCCAGGGGCAGCCCTATTGGGGCGACCAGGCGGTGTGGAAGGACATCCTCACCACCCTGCCCAAGGTGGTGCCTAGCCGCGGCACGCAGTTCCAGAGCGACGCAGAGATCATCCTGCGCGCCGTGCAGACCAAATATCTGGCCAATGGCTATCCCGGCGCCAAGGCCGCGCTCGACGATGCCGCCAAGCAGATCGCCGCCGCGACCGGCCTGCCGGTGAAGTAGGCGCCGCTTTCCCCTTCTCCCCTTGTGGGAGAAGGTGGATCGGCGCGATAGCGCCAAGACGGATGAGGGGTGCTCCAGCGGAGTGAGACGTCGGCTTTCCCTGGAACACCCCTCACCCCTCATCCGGCCGCTTCGCGGCCACCTTCTCCCGCAGGGGGAGAAGGGGAAGACAGAGAAAAGGAGGAAGCCAATGCGCACCCAGAACGCCACGGCGTACCGCTTCCTCACGCCTTACCTCCTGATCTTCGCCGTTTTCTGGATCTGGCCGATCATCTCTTCGTTCCTGATTTCCTTCCAGGCGACGCGCACCGTGCCGTGGCGCTTCGCGCCGGCCTTCAACTGGGGCCGCCTGATCGGCGACCCGGCCTTCTACAATGCGCTGAAGAACACGCTGCTGATCCTCGTCATCCAGGTGCCGGTGATGATCTCGCTGGCGATCGTCATGGCGGTGCTTCTGAATTCGCCGCTGTTGAAGGCGCGTGGCCTCTACCGCTTCGCCTTCTTCGCTCCGGTCGTGGTCGGCGAGGTCGCCTATTCGGCCGTCTTCCGCCTGATGTTCAGCCTCGATTTCGGCATCATCAACAAGCTTTTGAACAGCATCGGCCTGCCCAAGGTCGACTGGTTCTCCAACGTCACGCCGGCCATGGCGCTGATCATGATCGCGGTGACCTGGCGCTGGGCCGGCTACAACGCCATCATCATCCTCGCCGGCCTGCAGTCGATTCCCGAAGACGTCTACGAGGCGGCGACGCTCGACCGCGTCTCCCGGGTCAAGCAGTTCTTCTACATCACCTTGCCGCTCTTGAAGCCGGTGATCGTCTTTTGCGCCGTGCTGTCGATCATCGGCACCATGCAGCTCTTCACCGAGCCGTTCCTGATCACCGAACGCGGCGGCCCGGGCGGCGGCACCGAGACGCTTGGGCTGCTGCTCTACCGCCAGGGCTTCCGCTCGCTCAATTTCGGCTACGCCTCGGCCATCGCCTACACTATGGCGGGCCTGGCGATCGCCATCACGCTGGTACAGCTGTGGCTGACGAGGGAGCCGAAATGAGGGGGAACCGAAAGACGGGGGAGCCGAAATGACCTCGCGCTCTCAAGGTAGGCTCGGCCGCAGCATTGCGCTGCATCTTTTCCTGACGCCGCTGGCGCTGATCTGGCTGTTCCCGCTGTGGATGATGGTGGTGTTCTCGACCATGCCCGACAACGGCATCTTCAGCCCCACCATCGAGCTTCTGCCGCGCGATAATTTCCTCGACAATGTCAACAATCTGCAGCGCGACACCAACTTCGTCGGCGCCATCGGCATCTCGGTCTCGGTGGCGGTGACCTACACCGTGCTTTCGGTGCTGCTCACCTCGATGGCCGGCTGGGCCCTGGCGCGCTACGAATTCCACGGCAAGGGCGCGGTGGTGGCGATCATCTTCGGCACCATCACGCTACCCTACGCGGTGGTGCTGATCCCGCAATTCATCATGGTGGCGCGCGACTTCGCCTTGGCCAACACCTGGATCGCGCTGATCGTGCCGCCGCTGTTCAATTCGCTGGGCGTGCTGTTCATGCGCCAGGCTTTCTCGATGATGCCGGCCGAGCTGTTCGACGCGGCGCGCGTCGAGGGCGTCAAGGAATGGCGCATCTTCCTGTTCGTGGCGCTGCCGCTGGCCCGCCCGATGCTGGCGGCCCTGGCGATCATCCTCTTCCTCGCCTCGTGGAACAACTATCTCTGGCCGCTTCTCATCAACAGCCAGCCCGGCGCCATGACGGCGCCGGTGGCGCTCGGCACGCTGATCGGCCTCACCAAGGTGTCGTGGGGCGGCATCATGGCCGGCGCCGTGATGCTGACGGTGCCGATGCTCATCGTCTTCGTGCTCTTGCAGCGCCACTTCATCGCCGGCATCGCCGCCGGCGCCGTCAAATAGAAAGGACGCGATGGCCGCCGTCACGCTCACCAATGTCGTCAAGCGCTTCGGCATCTTCGAGGTCGTCCACGGCGCCAACATCGACATCGCCGACGGCGAGTTCGTCGTCTTCGTCGGCCCCTCCGGCTGCGGCAAGTCCACTCTGCTCAGGATGATCGCCGGGCTGGAGGACATAAGCGGCGGCCACATCGCCATCGGCGGCAAGGTGATGAACGATGTCGAGCCGGCCGACCGCGGCATCGCCATGGTGTTCCAGTCCTACGCGCTCTACCCGCATATGACGGTGGAGCAGAACCTTTCCTTCGGGCTGCGCATGAACGGCAACCCGAAGGCCGACACCGATCGCCGGGTTAGCCGAGCTGCCGAGATCCTGCGCATCGACGAATTGATGCAGCGGCGCCCGAAGCAATTGTCCGGCGGCCAGCGCCAGCGCGTCGCCATCGGCCGCGCCATCGTGCGCGAGCCGCAGGTGTTCCTGTTCGACGAGCCGCTGTCGAACCTCGACGCCGAGCTCCGCGTCCAGATGCGGGTCGAGATTTCGCGCCTGCACAAGGAGCTCGGCGTCACCATGATCTATGTGACGCACGACCAGACCGAGGCGATGACGCTGGCTGACCGCATCGTCGTGCTGAAAGCCGGCAATGTCGAGCAGATCGGCGCGCCGCTCGACCTCTATGACGACCCGGCCAACCGTTTCGTAGCCGGCTTCATCGGTTCGCCAAAGATGAATTTCCTTGGCGCGAGGGTCGTCGAGACATCCGACAGCGCCGCGATCATCGCGCTCGTCAATCATGGCGGCGCTCGGTTGCGCAAGCCACTGTGCGAAGCTTTGCCGGCCGTCGGCGCCGAGGTCGTGCTCGGCGTCAGGCCGGAACATTTCCTCGAGGCCGGCGAGGGCGATTGCGACATTCCCGTCAAAGCCGACGTCGCCGAGCATCTCGGCTCGGTGAGCTACGTCTACGCCAACGCCGGACCCGAGGAGCTGATCGTCGAGCGCGAGGCCTCTCGGCAGCGCGCCAGCGGCGACCATTTCACGGTCTCGATCAAGGCGGACCGCTCGCTGCTCTTCGACAAGACGGGCGCGAGGATCCGCTGACTTTCCTTCCCGCCCGAACGCGAAAGCGTGGCGGCGACCCATGGAGAATTCGACATGACATCCTCATCCAGGAAAATCCGCTGGGGCATCCTCGGACCCGGCAGCATCGCGAAATCCTTTGCCGGCGGCGTGGCACAATCGCGTACCGGCGAGCTGGTGGCGCTCGGCGCCCGCAATCCGGCCAAGCCGGGCCTGGCGCAAGCGTTCCCGGGCGCGCGCATCCTCGACGGCTATGACGCGCTGCTTGCCGATAAAGACGTCGACGCCGTCTACATCTCTATCCCGCATCCCGGCCATGCCGAATGGGCGATCAAGGCCGCCGAGGCCGGCAAGCATGTGCTGTGCGAGAAGCCGCTGGCGCTGACCGCCTTCGAAGCCGACGCCATGATGCATGCGGCGCGCAAGGCCGGTATTTTTCTGGGCGAGGCCTTCATGTACCGGCTGCACCCGCAGACCCGGCAGCTGGTCGAGCTGATCAAGTCGGGCGCGATCGGCGAGGTCCGCATGATCAAGTCGAGCTTCGGCTTCGCCATGCCGGGTTTCATGCCTGAGCATCGGCTCTATGCCAACGAGCTCGCCGGCGGCGGCATCCTCGATGTCGGCGGCTATCCCGTGTCGATGGCGCGACTGATCGCGGGTGCGGCGGCAGGCCAGCCTTTCCAGGAGCCGGACAAGGTGGTTGGTGCGGCCCATCTCGGCCAGTCCGGGGTCGACGAGTGGGCTTCCGCGCTGCTCCATTTCCCTGGCGGTATCGTCGCCGAGGTGTCCTGCAGCATCTCGCTCAATCAGGACAATGTGCTGCGCATCCTCGGCACCAAGGGTCAGATCGAGGTGCCTGATTTCTGGTTCGCCGGTGGCGACCGCGATGTCGGACCGGGCCGGATCGAGGTGATCCGGTCCGGGGCCGCCCGCGAGGTGATCAGCCTCAACGAGACCCGCCACCTCTATTCCTTCGAGGTCGATGCCGCCGGCGAGGCGATCCTCGCCGGACGGCAGGAACTCGCCTGGCCGGGCATGGGCTGGGCCGACAGCCTCGGCACGCTGCGCGTGCTCGACAAATGGCGCGCCGCGGTCGGCCTCGAATATGAGATCGAGAAGCCGGCTAAGCGCGTCAACACGCTCTCCGGCCGGCCGCTGCGCGCGAACGGCACCGCCATCGGCAAGCGCGAAATTCCGGGCCTGCCGCGCTCAATGTCGCTTCTGGCGCTCGGCTTCGAGGACTTCCGCACCTTCTCCTCCGGCTCGATCCTGCTCGACGCGTATTTCGAGGCCGGCGGCAACCTGTTCGACACCGGCTATGTCTACGGCGCCGGCTACACCGAGACGCTGCTCGGCCAGTGGCTCGCCAACCGCGGCGTGCGCGAGCAGTCGGTCATCATCGCCAAGGGCGCGCATTCGCCGCTCTGCTATCCCGATGTGATCGCCAAGCAGCTGGCACAGTCGCTCGACCGGCTGCAGACCGACCATGTCGACATCTATTTCATGCATCGCGACAATCCGGACGTGCCGGTCGGCGAATTCGTCGACGCCATGGACCGCGAGGCCAAAGCCGGCCGCATCCGCGGCCTGTTCGGCGGCTCCAACTGGACGATGGAGCGCATGGACGCGGCTATTCGCTATGCCGAGAAGAACGGCAAGCAGAAGCCCGGCGCGCTCTCCAACAATTTCTCGCTGGCCGAGATGCTGGAACCGATCTGGGCCGGCTGCGTCACCTCCTCCACCGATGCCTGGAAGGCCTGGCTGGCGGCAAGGCAGATGCCGAACTTCGCCTGGTCGAGCCAGGGCCGCGGCTTCTTCACCGATCGCGCCGGCCGCGACAGGCACGACAACGAGGAGCTGGTGCGGGTCTGGTATTCCGAAAAAAACTTCGGCCGCCGCGACCGCGCCATCGAACTGGCTAGGAAGCTCGGCAAGAGCCCGATCCACGTTGCGCTCGCCTATGTGCTGGCGCAGCCCTTCCCGTCCGTGCCGCTGATCGGCCCGCGCACGCTGGACGAGCTGGAGGACAGTCTGAAGGCGGTGGATATCAAGCTGACGCCGGAGGATGTGGCGTGGCTGGACGAGGGACCGGAAAGAAGGAGGGCGTAGGGTCGACGCTGGAGATTTGCGAAGGCCGCCGCGACGTCCAATCTCCCCCCTTGCGGGGGAGATGCCTGGCAAGGCAGAGGGGGGTGCCTCGCGCCGACCTCTCGCAACCATCACATCTGCGGCGGCCTGAGGAAAATCGGCCAAGTCGGCGTTCCTTCACACCCCCCTCTGGCCTGCCGGCCATCTCCCCCGCAAGGGGGGAGATCGGCTAATCACCGATCCACCCTTGTCGACAAGATAATCGACGACGACGTCCGTTCGACCCCGTCCATCGCGCCGATCCGGTCGAGCAGCGCGTCGAGGTCCCGGATCGACGGCGCGTCGACGATGACGATCATGTCGAAATTGCCGCTCACCGAATGCACCGTGCGGACCGGCGGCATCGCCTCCAGGCTGCGCACCACCTTGTCGGCGAGTTTCGGCGTCACGGTGAGCAGCACATGTGCCTTGACCAGCCCCTGCTCATAGTCGGGCGACAGCCGCGCCCCATAGCCGGCGATGATGCCGCGCTGCTCCAGCCGCTCGATGCGGCTCTGCACCGTGGTGCGCGACACGCCGAGCTGTCGCGCCAGCTCGGCCGTCGAGGCGCGGGCGTTGGCGCGCAGCAGGGAAAGCAGGGCTTGTTCGGCTTCAGTGATCATTTCGACGAAACCTTTCGGCAAATCGCTTAAAGTTGAGCTCCATATTGCCAGATTTCACGCTTCTTTTCGACAGGCAAGCTGCGATGATTCCTACCAACTCGCAATTCCAGCAAAGATGTGAAGCGGTCGGGCCCGGCGGCTTCGCAGCAGCCTTCCACCCGGAATTGCGAAAGCAACTCGGAAATTGGCAGGGGTATTGATCATGAAGAACATCGTTGTCGTCGGCGCTGGCAAGATCGGCTCGACCATTGCTGAAATGCTGAGCGCCACGGGCGACTACCGCGTCACCCTCGTCGACCGCTCGGCCGCCCAGCTTGCCGCCGCCGAACTGCCGGCCGGTGTCGAGACGCAGGAGCTCGACATCGCCGCCGCGGGCGAGCTTGAGAAAGTCCTTGCCGGCAAGTTCGCCGTGCTGAGCGCCGCCCCTTTCCACCTCACCACGCGCATCGCCGAGGCCGCCGCCACCAGCGGCGTGCACTATCTCGACCTCACCGAAGATGTCGTCTCGACCCGTCGGGTGAAGGAGCTGGCGCGCGACGCCAAGAGCGCCTTCATTCCGCAATGCGGCCTGGCGCCGGGCTTCATCTCGATCGTCGCCAACGATCTCGCCAGCCGCTTCGACACGCTGGAAAGCGTGCGCATGCGCGTCGGCGCGCTGCCGCAATATCCGTCCAACGCGCTGAACTACAACCTCACCTGGAGCACCGACGGCGTCATCAACGAATATTGCGAGCCCTGCGAGGCGATCGTCGAGGGCGAGCTGATCGAAGTGCCGCCGCTCGAGGAGCGCGAGGAGTTCTCGCTCGACGGCGTCACCTATGAGGCTTTCAACACCTCCGGCGGCCTCGGCACTTTGGCCGAGACGCTGAAGGGCAAGGTGCGCACGCTGAACTACCGCACCATCCGCTATCCCGGCCACGCCGCGATCATGAAGGCGCTGCTCAACGATCTCGGTCTGCGCCACCGCCGCGACGTGCTGAAGGACATCTTCGAAAGCGCGCTGCCGGCGACGCTGCAGGATGTGGTCATCGTCTTCGTCACCGTGTCGGGCCGCAAGAACGGCCGCCTGCTGCAGGAGACCTACGCCAACAAGATCTATTCCAAGCGCGTCGGCAACCTGGTGCGCAGCGCCATCCAGATCACGACGGCTTCCGGCATCTGCGCCGTGCTTGACATGCTGGCCGACGGCAGCCTGCCCGCGAAGGGTTTCGTGCGCCAGGAAGACATCGCGCTCGACGCCTTCCTAGCCAACCGCTTCGGCCGCGCCTATGCGCAGCACGAGATGGTGAGCCGGCTGGCGGGGTGAGCTCTTCCCCTTCTCCCCTTGTGGGAGAAGGTGTGGCCGAAGGCGACGGATGAGGGGTGTTCCAGGGAACACTGACGTCTCACTTCGCTGGAACACCCCTCATCCGTCTCGGCGCTATCGCGCCGATCCACCTTCTCCCACAAGGGGAGAAGAGGGAGCCATCGCCTCAAATATGCAGCGCGTGGCCCAGCGCCTTCAGCGCCGCTTCCTGGAAGCCTTCGCCTTGCGTCGGATGCGCATGGATCGTCCCGGCAACGTCTTCCAGCCGGGCGCCCATTTCCAGCGCCAGACCGAACGCCGCCGACAATTCCGACACGCCTTGCCCGACCGCCTGGATGCCCAGCACCAGATGGTTGTCGGCACGGGCGACGACACGCACAAAGCCGTCCTCGCCCTGTTTCGTCATCGCGCGGCCGTTGGCGGCGAACGGGAACTGCCCGATCTTGATCTCGCCGGCGAGCGCCTTCGCCTCTTCCGGTGACAGGCCGGCGGTGACCAATTCCGGATCGGTGAAGCAGATCGCGGGAATGGCGCGCTTGTCCCAGCTTCTTTTGTGACCGGCGACGATCTCGGCCACCATCTCGCCCTGCGCCATCGCGCGATGCGCCAGCATCGGCTCGCCGGTGACGTCGCCGATGGCATGGATGCCGCGCATCGAGGTGCGGCACTGGTCGTCGATGCGGATGAACTTTCCCACCCTGTCGAGGTCGATCTGTTCCAGCCCCCAGCCTTCGGTGAGCGGCTTGCGGCCGACCGTGACCAGGATCCTGTCGGCGGCGAGCTTGGCGTTTTTGCCATCGGCCGTCTCCACCAGCAGCGCATCGCCCTTGCCCGCCTGTCCCTGGGTCGACAGGCCCTTGGCTTTGGCACCGAGCATCACTTCGACGCCAAGCTCGCCGAGCCGCTTGAGCACAGGTCGGGTAAGTTCGGCATCATATTGCGCCAGCACGCGCGGCAAGGCTTCGACCACGGTCACCTTGGCACCCATCTTGGCGAAGGCCATGCCGAGCTCGAGCCCGATATAGCCGCCGCCGACGACGGCGAGTTTCTTCGGCACCTCGCTCAGCGCCAGCGCCTCGGTCGATGAGATGACCGGACCGCCAAAGGGCAGGAACGGCAGCTCGACCGGCGCCGAGCCGGTGGCGATCACGACCGTCTCGGCGCGGATCACCTGCGTGCCGGTCTCGGTCTCGACCTCGACCGTCTTGCCGTCGCGGAACGTCGCCCAGCCCTGCACGGTCTTGACCTTGGCCTTCTTCAGCAGGCCGGCGACGCCACTGTTAAGCCGGCTAACGATCCCGTCCTTCCAGCCGACGGTCCTCGCCAGATCGAGCGTCGGCGCGGCGACCTTGATGCCGAGCGGGCTCTTGCCGCCGGCCATATGCGCTATTCTCTCGAACTCCTCCGCAGCATGGATCAGCGCCTTGGAGGGGATGCAGCCGACATTGAGGCAGGTGCCGCCCGGCTTCCCCGCCTCGACGATCACCGTGTCGACGCCGAGCTGACCGGCGCGGATGGCGCAGACATAGCCGCCCGGACCGGCGCCGATGACAAGCAGCTTGCAGGAGATTTCTTTCATGTCGACTGCTTCCCTTTGGCGAAGGCCGCGGCGCGCCTTTCCCTTCTCCCCTTGTGGGAGAAGGTGGATCGGCGCGATAGCGCCGAGACGGATGAGGGGTGTTCCAGCGAAGTGAGACGTCGGCGTTCCCTGGAGCACCCCTCATCCGTCGCCTGCGGCGACACCTTCTCCCACAAGGGGAGAAGGGGGAGCCCAGATCCCAGCGCCGGCAACTTCCGGCGAACCTTCTCATGCCTCGAGACCGCCCTCATCCCGCTCAATCCACGAAAATCAGCGCCGGCGTCTCCAGCAGCGCCTTGATCCGCTGTACGAACACCGCGGCATCCCAGCCGTCGATGACGCGGTGGTCGAAGCTGGACGACAGGTTCATCATCTTGCGCGGGATGAACTGCGTGCCGTCCCAGACCGGCCGCACCATCATCTTGTTGACGCCGACGATCGCCACTTCCGGATAGTTGATGACCGGCGTCGTCGCCACACCGCCCATGGCGCCCAGCGAAGTGATGGTGATGGTCGAGCTGGAGAGCTCCTCGCGCGTCGCCGTGCCGGTCTTCGCCGCGTCGGCCAGCCGGTTGACTTCCGCCGCGCAATCCCACAGGTCGCGTGCCTCGGCATGCTTGACCACCGGCACCACCAGCCCGTTCGGTGTCTGGGCGGCGATGCCGATATGGATGCCTTCATGCTGGTGGATGATGCCGGCATCGTCGTCGAACAAGGCGTTGAGGTTGGGCTGCTCGGCGATCGCCTTGACCATCGCGCGCATCAGGAAGGGCAGCAGTGTCAACTTCGGCCTTTCCGTCCCCTTGGCTCCGCGCTTCTCCTTGTTCAGCGTTGCGCGCAATTCCTCCAGCGCCGTGACGTCGATCTCCTCGACATAGGTGATGTGCGGGATGCGCGATTTGGCCAGCGACATCTTTTCGGCGATCTTGCGCCGCAGACCGACCACCTTGATGTCCTCGACGCCGTCCTTTCGGGCAAGCCCGGTGGCGCGGGCCAGCTGCGGACCGCGCGCGACAAACGCGTCGATATCCTCATGGCCGATGCGCCCGGCCGGACCGCTGCCCGCAACCTGGCGCAGATCGATGCCGGCCTCCCTGGCGCGCAGCCGAACGGCGGGCGACGCCAGCGGCTTTTCGCCCTCCGCCCGTGGCGCGCCGGAAACGGATGCCGGGCGTGAAGCTTTCGACGCGGCGGCGACTTTCGGCGCTTCGGGCGGCTTGGGCACGGCTCTCGGAGCACTCGGCGCCGGTTCGGGCTTGGCCTCGGCGGACTTAGCCGGCGTCTCAGCTTTTGGCGCGGCTTCGGCGGCCTTCACATTGCCTTCGCCGGCCACCTTCAGCCGCACGATCGGCGAGCCGATCGCCACCGTGTCGCCGATCTCGGCGCCGAGCCAAAGAATCTCGCCGTCGACCGGCGACGGGATCTCGACGGTTGCCTTGTCGGTCATGACGGCGGCGAGAACGGTGTCCTCGCGCACGAGGTCGCCGACCTTGACATGCCACTCGACAAGCTCGGCCTCGGCGACGCCTTCGCCGACGTCGGGCAGCTTGATGATGTGTTCGCCCAACTAGGCCTCCCCCACTCTAAGCTTCCAATGTTTCGACGAGCGCGCGGCCGACCCGCGCCGGTCCGGGGAAATAGTCCCATTCCTGCGCATGCGGATAGGGCGTGTCCCAGCCGGCGACCCGCGCCACCGGCGCCTCCAGGTGGTAGAAGCAGTTCTCCTGCACCAGCGAGACCAGCTCGGCGCCGAAGCCGGAGGTGAGCGTCGCCTCATGCACGACGACGCAGCGCCCGGTCTTCTTCACCGAGGCGACGATTGCGTCGAGGTCGAGCGGCAAAAGCGTCCTCAGATCGATGATTTCGGCATCGATGCCGGTCTCCTTGGCCGCGGCCTGCGCGACATAGACCATGGTGCCATAGGCGAGCACGGTGACCGCCGAGCCGGACCTTCGGATCGCCGCCTTGCCGAGCGGGATCGTGTAATGGCCGTCGGCGACCTCGCCGAGTTCGTGCTTCGACCATGGCGTCACCGGCCGGTCGTGGTGGCCGTCGAAGGGACCGTTGTAGAGCCGCTTCGGCTCGAGGAAGATCACCGGATCCGGATCCTCGATCGCCGCGATCAGCAGCCCCTTGGCATCATGCGGGTTGGACGGCACCACCGTCTTCAGGCCGGAGACGTGGGTGAACAGGGCTTCCGGGCTCTGGCTGTGCGTCTGGCCGCCGAAGATGCCGCCACCGGTCGGCATGCGCACCACGATCGGGCAAGTGAAGTCGCCGTTCGAACGGTAGCGCAGGCGCGCCGCTTCCTGCGTCAGCTGGTCGTAGGCCGGGTACATGTAGTCGGCAAACTGGATCTCGACGCAGGGCTTCAAACCGTATGCGGCCATGCCGATGGCCGAGCCGACGATGCCGGATTCGTTGATCGGCGCGTCGAAGCAGCGGCTCCTGCCATACTTGGCCTGCAGGCCTTGCGTGGCGCGAAAGACGCCGCCGAAGAAACCGACATCCTCGCCATAGACGATGACGCGATCGTCGCGCCCCATCGAGACGTCGAGCGCGTCGCGGATCGCCTCGATCATGGTCTTCCTGGGCATGGTCAGACTCCCGCCTGCTGGCGCTGACGCCTCAGATGCGGCGGCATCTCGGCATAGAGCCCTTCGAACATGTCGCGGGTCGACGGCTTGCCGCCGGCATGCAGCGTGCCGTGGCTTTCGGCCTCCTTCTGCGCCGCGATCACCGTTTCCAGGACCTCGGCTTCCGCCTGCGTGTGCCGCTCTTCCGACCAGACACCCCTGTGGATGAGATGGTTCTTCAGGCGGATGACCGGATCGCCGAGCGGCCAGGCGTCCGATTCCGCCTTCGGCCTGTAGGCCGATGGATCGTCCGAGCTCGAATGCGCCCCGGCGCGGTAGGTGACATATTCGACCAGCGTCGGCCCGAGATTGGCGCGCGCCCGCTCGGCAGCCCATTTCGCCACGGCATGCACGGCGAGATAGTCATTGCCGTCGACACGCAGCGCCGGAATGCCGAAGCCCAGCCCACGCGCGGCAAACGTGCCGGAGCCGCCGCGCGCAATGCCCTGGAAGGTCGAGATCGCCCATTGGTTGTTGACGACGTTGAGGATGACCGGAGCCTTGTAGGTCGAGGCAAACACCAGTGCGGAGTGAAAGTCCGACTCCGCCGTCGAGCCGTCGCCGATCCAGGCTGCGGCAATGCGCGTGTCGTTGGAGATCGCCGAGGCCATCGCCCAGCCGACCGCCTGGATGTACTGCGTCGCCAGATTGCCGGAGATCGAGAAGAAGCCGTGCTCCTTGGAGGAGTACATGATCGGCAGTTGGCGGCCTTTTAGTGGATCGGCCTCGTTGGAATAGATCTGGTTCATCATCGTGACCATCGGATAGCCGTCGGCGATCAACAGCCCGGCTTGCCGATAGGTCGGAAAATTCATGTCGCCGGGCGTGAGCGCCTTGCGGAAGGCGCAGCTCACCGCTTCTTCGCCGAGATGCTGCATGTAGAAGGAGGTCTTGCCCTGGCGCTGCGCCATCTGCATGCGCGCGTCGAAGGTCCTGAGCGTCATCATGTGGCGCAGGCCTTCGAGCAGTTCCTCGTCGGTGAGCAGCCCAGCCCATGGCCCGACGGCTTCGCCGGCGCGGTTGAGCACGCGGATGATGGAGAAGGCCATGTCGCGGATCGTGCGCGGATCGACGTCGATCTCCGGACACGGCACCGACCCCGCCTTGGGAATGGTCACATTCGAGAAGTCGGGCGTGCCGCCGGGGCGCACCTCGGGCTCGGGCACGTGAAAGCGCAAGATTCCAGCATCGGCCATGAGCTCACGTCCTCCAATGTTGCCGGTGCGATATTTGCACATCCGCGCCGCCATTTCATCGGTCGAGATGGCGGCGGTCCTCCCGGTCATCGGCCTCGTGGCGTCGATGCGGCACATTGCCGACAAGATGCAGATATGGCGACGAAATTTCTTGTCGATGTTCTTGGGCGCCGCGCAATTTGGTGGACGTTTGTGCGACGGTTGTCGCCAGATAAGACAATTGCGGGGTCACGAGGGCGTGGCGCGGTTCTTCCTTCTCCCCTTGTGGGAGAAGGTGGATCGGCGCGATAGCGCCGAGACGGATGAGGGGTGTTCCAGCGGAGTGAGGCGGCGGTGTTTCCTGGAACACCCCTCATCCGTCGCCTTCGGCGACACCTTCTCCCACAAGGGGAGAAGGAGAAGACGCCGCCGCGCGATCTCCGGTTCACCCAACCTCCGCCTCATGCTAACTCACCCCGCATGGCACAGAAGAAGGGATACGAGGTCGATTCGTGGCTCGCGAGGCCGGATCCGGCCATGGCGATCGTCCTGCTTTACGGCCCCGACCGCGGCCTTGTCGCCGAGCGGGCGAAAACCTTCGCCATCAAGACCGGCTTGCCGCTCGACGACCCGTTCTCGGTGGTCAAGCTGGACGGCGCCGAAGTCGACCGCGACCAAGGCCGGCTGCTCGACGAGGCGCGAACCGTGCCGATGTTCTCCGACCGCCGGCTGCTTTGGGTGCGCAATGCCAGCGGCCAGAAGGCGCTGGCCGACGACATCAAGGCGCTCACCGCCGAGCCGGCGCGGGACGCCATCATTCTGATCGAGGCGGGCGACCTGAAGAAAGGCACCGGCTTGCGGGCCATCGTCGAGGCCGCCGGCAACGCCATCGCCTTGCCCTGCTATGCCGACGAGGCCCGCGACCTGGACACGGTGATCGACGACGAACTGCGCAAGGCCGGTATGTCGATGACCCTGGACGCCAGGCAGGCGCTGCGGCGCAATCTCGGCGGCGACCGGCTCGCCTCGCGCGGCGAGATCGAGAAGCTGGTGCTCTACGCCCACGGCCGCAAGGAAATCGACGTGGACGACGTCAATGCGCTGTCTGGCGATGTCTCCGGCGCCTCCTTCGATGACGCGGTCGACGCCGTGCTGGATGGCAAGGTCGGCGATTTCGACTTAGCCTTCAACCGGCATTGCCAGTCCGGCGGTCACCCGTTCCTGGTGCTGTCCTCGGCGATGCGCCAATTGCAGGCGATGCAGGTGATGCGCGGCCAGATGGAAACCGGAGGCCGCAACGCTGCCTCGGTCGTCGCCGGCGCCCGGCCGCCGGTCTTCTTCTCGCGCCGCAAGCTGGTGGAAAAGACGCTCGAACGCTGGAATGTCGAGGCGCTCGGCCGCGCGCTGGGCCGGTTGCAGACGGCGGTGCTGCAGACGCGCAAACGGCCTGACTTGTCCGAGGCGCTGGCAAGACAGGCGCTGCTCGGCATTGCCATCGAGAGCGCGAGATTGGGGCAGCGCAGCTAATCTCCCCCTCGATGAGGGAGATTAGCTGCTTCAAACCGTTCGCTAATCACCACCGCCAACGAAAAGAGCCGGTGTGGCGCCGGCCTTCTTATGTCCATCACCGATATATCAGGCGTATCCAAACTTAAGCCAGAACCTCAGATACCGGCCAAATACCGTTACTCCCTATCTCCCGCGCATCCTTCAAGGCTTGGGCAGCGGTAGGAAGGCGATCCTTTCGTCCAGACGCTGCCTGCCGTTGGTCAGTTCATTATCATGGCGTCTGTTGGCTGGAAGGTTGGCAGCGCCGGTGGAAAGACCAGCACCGCCGCGCCGTAAAGGAGCAGTGCGACACCCGACACTTTCGCTATCCTCGCTCCCGAGGGACGCGTCTTTTCCACAAAGACCAGCAAGGTGACCACGGCCATTGCGGCGACGTTCATGATCCCCAGCGGAAAAAGAGCGAGAAACAGAAGCCAGCAGCAGCCCAGGCAAAACAGCCCATGTTCCAGGCCCATGCGCACCGCGCCCCACTGCCCATCGCGCCATGAGGTAAGGATGAAGCCGACCGGCGTACGGCATTTGGCCAGGCACAGATCTTTCAGCGGGGAGAGCTGGTAGGCACCCGCAATCATCAGCAGCGCGCCGCCGATGCGCGCGGCCGTCGCCGTGGCCAATCCCAGCTGCGCGGCAAGCATCTCCGAGCCGGCCGCGCCGGCAAAGGCGAGGATGCCCATCACGCCCCAAACCAGCAGGTACCCTGCGACGAACACCCAGGTCGAGACAAAGGTTTCGCCGCGGCCCTGTTTGCCGGCCTGGACTTGGTGAAACGTCAGGATCATCGGCGCGGCCGTCGGAAACATCATCGCAACCATCATGATCATCCAGACGGCAAGAAACAGCGGCGCCTTCATGCCCATGGTGGGGGAGTACATTTCCATGCGCATGTCCGCGTCGTTGCCGATCCGCTGCCAGACGAGCAAGGCCCACGCAGCCGCCGCGATAACGATCAGCAGCGCGAGAATGACGTTTCGCTGCAACGTCGGCGCCATGGGCGAGTGAGGTCCGATCATGCGACCAGGTGCTATTGCTGGCCGGACCAATTGATCGGAGCGTAATGTCCGTTCCGGCGGGAATTGTCCCAACTCATGCCATGGTCGCTGAACGTACTGCCTTCCGCCCCCATCGCCAGAGCCAGCCAGTCGGGATTGATGGGATGACCGGTGGCCGCCCACATCTGCCCGTCCTCGCGCATTGTCGGCAGCGGTTCGACCGCCATCTTCATGATGCCCGCAATCTCCGCCGACCGTTTCTTGCCGTCTATCCGATAGCTTATCGGAACCTTCTTGGCTCCGAGGTTCGTGCCGATCATGGGTGCCAGCAATGCCATCGGGCCACCTGCCGCGCCGGTGAAGATCGAGCCTAGCGCCCCTGTTTGCCTGTCATCGGCGCGTTCGTCGATATAGGCGGCAGCCGTCCAATTGCCGTCCGCCATCGGACCTGGCGTGTGGGCAACCATCGCGACGCTGAGGTCATCCAGTCGAACGTCGCCGAAACTGCCCTTGTCGATATGAAAGACGAAGGCGACGTCGCATGCGCCTCTCGTCGGTTTCGATGTCAGCTGCGCGTTGGTGGACAGCAGGCAAGGGCATACGACATCGCAGCTACAATTTTCGAAATAGCTTCCAGACAATTGCCAACTCGTTGCCATTTTAACCTCCCGGCTCTGTCAGGCGGGTCGGCATGGATCGCTTGGCGAGGTAGCGCCGCTTGGATCGTAGAAACGGCATATAGCCCGACATCGCGACTGCTCGGCACGCCAGGGCATATAGTTTAGTTGTGTCTAATGCAAATTACGCCGATGCCGGGCACTGTCAAGCCGAGCGCCCGGCACCGGCTGCGCGGGCCGGCACTTCTTCGCGCCCCTGCCTCGCTGCTTTTCGTCAATCGTCAACAGAAAGGCTGGCATAGTGGCCGACCCTTGGTGATGATAGTCTCTTGCCATGGGGTATCTTACCCTTCGAAATCTAGCGACCTGCGTAGGATTTTGCGCGGGTTGTTTGTTTTTCTCTGCCGTCGCAACGGCCGTCGTCTACTACACCTCGTCGCCAAATCCGAAAGTGCACTGGTGGGGCATTTTTTGGGGTGGTGCTTTCGGCTTGCTTATAAATAGCACCTTCGTCGTTCCCGCCATTCGCCGGCGCATGGCGAAGCGGAAAGAAGCGCACGATCCCTCTTAAGAACCTGATGGTTCGCACCGCTGACAGCGGTGCCATGTCTGCATATTTCTGTTACCGACCTGGGTAACGGGCTGTGTCTATCACCGATATATCAGGCATATCCAACCTTAAGCCAAAACCTCAGATGCCGCCAAATACCACTAGGCCCCAACCGCCTACCGCTCATCCTTAAGCCGCCGGCACAACTCGTCGAGCTGCTCCAGCGAGCTGTAGTTTACCCGCAGCGTGCCGCCCTTGCTCTTGTGCTCGATGCTGACAATCATGCCGATCGTGTCGGTCATCAGCTTTTCCAGCGCCAGCGTGTCGGGGTCCTTGTCCGGCGCGCTCGCCGCCGACTTCGTCTTGGCCGGTGTCGGGCCGGCAGGCATCTGCGCCAGCGCTTCGGCCTGCCGCACCGAAAGCCCTTCCTTGACGATGCGCTTGGCGAGCCCGGCCGGATCTTCGGCGGTGACCAGCGTGCGGGCGTGGCCGGCCGACAAGTCGCCGTCGACCAGCATGTCGTGAATGACATTGGGCAGCTTCAACAGCCTGAGCGTGTTGGCGACATGGCTGCGGCTCTTGCCGATGACCTGGCCGAGATCGGCCTGCGTGTAACCGTGCTCGTCGATCAGCTGCTGATAGCCTTGCGCCTCCTCGACCGGATTGAGGTCGGCGCGCTGCACGTTCTCGATGATCGCCAGTTCGAGCGCCGTGCGGTCGTTGACGTCGCGCACGATCAGCGGGATCTCGGTCAGGCCGGCGCGCTGCGCCGCCCGCCAGCGCCGCTCGCCGGCGATGATCTCGTAGCGGCCGGGCTGCGCCGGCGAGGGTCGCGCCACCACCGGCTGCACCACGCCATGCTCGCGGATCGACTGGGCAAGGTCGGTGAGCTCGGCTTCGCCGAAATGCCGGCGCGGATTCTTCGGGTTCGGGCTGACGAACTCGATCGGCACCTTGCCGTCGGCCGCCACCACGGCGCTCGGCTTTTCCGGCGCCGCCGGACGGTCGATTTCGCCGATCAGCGCCGCGAGGCCACGGCCCAGTCTTTTTCTTGATTGGTCTTCGCTCATTGGTTTGTCCAGATCGTTTCGGAATCGAATCGGCTAATTAACCAAGCTGTCGGAGCGCCTGCTGCTCAGGCGGCGCGCAGCTTGCGCTCGCGGCGGATCACCTCGGAGGCGAGCTGCAGATAGGCCTGGCTGCCCGAGCATTTGAGATCGTAAAGGATCGCCGGCTTGCCGTAGGACGGCGCTTCGGAGACGCGCACATTGCGCGGGATGATCGTCTCATAGACCTTGTCGCCCATATGGGTGCGCACGTCCTGCACCACCTGGTTGGCGAGATTGTTGCGGCCGTCATACATGGTGAGCACGATACCCTGGATGGTGAGGTCCGGGTTGATCGTGCGGCGCACCTGCTCGACCGTTTCGAGCAACTGGCTGAGGCCTTCGAGCGCGAAGAATTCGCATTGCAGCGGCACGAGAACGGAATCGGCCGCCGCCATGGAATTCAAAGTCAAAAGGTTGAGCGAGGGCGGGCAGTCGATCAGCACATAGCCGAACGGCGCCGATCGCTCGGCGGCGGCGCGCAGCGCATTGCGCAGCTTGAGCACCCGGTCGGGCGCGGAGGCGATCTCCATCTCGATGCCGAGCAGGTCGAGCGTCGAGGGAATGATCGATAGGCCCGGCACCGCGGTCGGCACCGCAGCCGCCTCCAACTCCAATTCGCCCGTCAAAACATCGTATGACGAGGTGGTGCGGTCCTTGCGATCGATGCCGAGGCCGGTGCTGGCATTGCCCTGCGGATCGAGATCGACGATCAGCACGCGCTCGCCGATGGCGGCCAGCGCCGTGGCCAGGTTGATGGCCGTCGTCGTCTTGCCGACGCCACCCTTCTGGTTGGCAACTGTGATGATACGCGGTCCAGTTTTCATGGGTTTATGCCAGTGATTCATTGCGGTTTCGCCGGGCGCAAGTCGCTGATTTCCAGGATGACGCCGTAGGCGTCGGTCATGCTCGGATGTTCTACCAGATCGAAGGTCCAGCGGTGAGTGCTTTCTTCCAGTTCGGCGCGGTAATCCCTGCCTTTGTGGAAAAGCGCGCGCGCGCCTTTGGCCAGCCAGGGCGCCGATAGAGCGAGCAAATCCGGGAGCGCCGCAAGCGCCCTGGCGGTGACGATTTCCGGTGCAGAAACAAGTGCATAGCTGTCGTCGATGCGCTTGGCCACGACTCGCGCCGGCAGGCTGAACCGACCGATGACTGATTGCAGGAACGAGGCTTTCTTGCGGTTGCTTTCGACCAGATCGATCGACGCGCCGGGACGCTCGGTCAGCAGGAAGCCAAGCACCAATCCGGGAAAACCGCCGCCTGAACCGAGGTCGACCCAGCGTGTTGCGGCGGGCGCGATTCGCGCGAGCTGGGCGCTGTCCAGGATGTGGCGGCGCCAGACGTCATCCAGCGTCGACGGCGCCGCCAGATTGATGCTGCGATTCCATTTCAGGAACAGCTGTTCGAAGGCTTGCAGCCGCTCGAATGTTTCACGTGAAACTGGACCCGCCGCCTTCTGCAGACCTTCCCAGGCGCTCACGCCACGTCCCTTCGCGCGGCGAGTTCGGCGTTGCGGACATGCGCGACAATGATGGCAAGCGCCGCTGGCGTCATACCTTCCATGCGCTGCGCGTCGGCGATCGAACGCGGCTGACGCGCTTTCATCTTCTGCTTCAACTCGTTCGAAAGTCCGGGGACATCCGAAAAGTCGGCGGTCTCGGGTATGAGCCGCGATTCCTCATGCCTGATCTGCGCGACGTCAGCCTGCTGACGGTCGAGATAGACGGAATATTTCGCTTCTGTTTCAAGCCGCTCGGCAGTCTTGGCGTCGAGCTCGGCAAAGCGTTGCTCGACGCGGCTCAGCCAAGCCATGTCGACAGCAGGATGCGCCAACAGCTCATAGGCCGAGCGGCGCACGCCGTCCTTGTTGATCTCCAGCCCATGCCGCGCCGCCTCATTCGGCGTCAAAGTCACCGACTTTGCCAGGGTGCGGGCCTGATCGAGCTTGTCGCTCATCTCGCCGAAACGCCGCATCCGTTCCGAAGTTACGATGCCGAGCTTGTGGGCCAGCGGCGTCAGGCGTTCATCGGCATTGTCGGCCCGGAGCGAAAGCCGGAACTCCGCGCGGGACGTAAACATGCGATAGGGCTCGGCGATGCCTCGACTGGTCAGATCATCGACCATCACGCCGATATAGGCTTCGGTGCGGCTGAGCACGACCGGCTCGCCGGCGGAAGCCTTGCGCGCCGCGTTGATGCCTGCGAGCAGGCCTTGGGCGCCTGCCTCCTCATAGCCTGTGGTGCCATTGATCTGCCCGGCAAGGAACAGCCCATCGACGCGCTTGGTCTCCAGCGTTGTCCTGAGCTCGCGCGGATCGACATGATCGTACTCGATCGCATAGCCCGGCTGCAGCATTCTCGCCCTTTCCAGTCCAGGAATCGTCTTGAGGATCTCGAGCTGCACATCCTCCGGCAGCGAGGTCGAGATACCGTTCGGATAGACGGTGTCGTCGTCGAGGCCTTCCGGCTCAAGGAAAATCTGGTGGCCTTCGCGGTCACCGAACTTGACGATCTTATCTTCGATCGAAGGGCAGTAGCGCGGACCAACACCTTCGATCGAGCCGGAATACATGGCCGAACGATCCAAATTGAGGCGAATCAACTCATGCGTCGCCGTCGAGGTGCGGGTGATGCCGCAATGGATTTGCGGGTTTGCGATGCGGTCCGTCATCAGCGAGAACGGCACCGGATCCTCGTCCGCCGCCTGGCTCTCCAGCGACGCCCAGTCGATGGTGCGGCCGTCGAGGCGAGGGGGCGTACCCGTCTTCAAGCGCCCCAGCCTGAAGCCCGCGCGGCCCATGGTCGCCGACAGCCCCAGGCTTGCCTGCTCGTTCATTCGCCCGGCAACGATCTTCCTTTCGCCGATATGGATCAGGCCGCGCAGGAAGGTGCCGGTGGTCAACACCACCGCGCCGCAAGCCAGCCGCCGGTCGCCCGAAACCAGCACCGCCGCCACGCGGCCGTCTTGGATTTCGAGATCGAGAACCTCGCCCTCGACCACGTCGAGATTGGCTTGCCCGCTGATCGCGGCCTGCATGGCGAGACGATAGAGCTTGCGGTCGGCCTGGGTGCGCGGACCGCGCACAGCCGGACCTTTGCGGCGATTCAGCAGCCGGAACTGGATGCCGGCGGCATCCGCAATGCGGCCCATCAGCCCGTCCATGGCGTCGATCTCGCGCACGAGATGCCCCTTGCCGAGACCGCCGATCGCCGGATTGCAGGACATGACGCCGATCGTGTCGAAGCGCAGCGTCACCAGTGCCGTCCTGGCGCCGGCGCGCGCGGCAGCGCTCGCCGCCTCGCAGCCGGCATGGCCGCCGCCCACCACCACCACATCATAGTGATTGGTCATTTTCCAAGAATCCGGTTTCAGAGATTGACCGACACATGTCCCCGCTGCCCTCGTGCTGTCAAGGACGAAGCAACGTTTCACGTGAAACATGGATGCGGCACATCCCACGGTGTTTCACGTGAGTCATCGCCAGCGCGGCACCCCGCCTCGTGTTTCACGTGAATCACTTACCAATGCAGAACTGCGAAAAGATGACGTCGAGCAGATCCTCGACATCGACGGCCCCGATGATCCGGCCAAGGCGATCGGCCGCCAGCCGCAATTCTTCCGCACGTAGTTCCTGGCTTCGCCCCGACAGCGAAGCCCGCAGGAAATCCGCCGCCTCGCGGAGGAGCGCAACGTGGCGCAGCCTTGACGGCAGGATGTCGCCCGCGTTACCGACTGTCGCGGCCGCGCAGGCCCCGATCTCGTTGATGAGGCGCTCCAGCCCGGTGCCTGCCTTCGAAGAGATCACGAGGTCGTAGCCATCACCGACACCGGCGCTGGCGATATCCGCCTTCGTCCCGATCTTGAGCAGCGGAGCCCCGTTCGGGACGTCGCCGACAGAGGCCGGGTCGGCCATATCCTCCAGCAACAAGACCAGGTCCGCCGCGCCCGCCTTGGCCCGCGCCCGCTCGATCCCGATCGCCTCGACCTTGCCAGCAGCCTCACGCAGGCCGGCGGTGTCGACAATCCGCACCCTCAGTCCGTTGATATCCATGACAACCTCGAGCAGATCGCGCGTGGTGCCCGGTTCATCGGTGACGATCGCCGCCTCGCGCTGCGCCAACGCGTTGAACAGGCTGGACTTGCCGGCATTCGGAGCGCCGAGGATAACGACCTCAAAACCATCGCGAATGATCTCCGCCGCCTTGAACCCTTCGATATGTAGCTCGATCTCCCTGATCATCGCCGTCACGTCAGACCAGACCGCTTCCGAAACGGAGCCCGGCACATCTTCTTCGTCGGCGAAGTCGATCTCCGCTTCGATCATGGCCCGCGCATGGATCAGCCGGCGGCGCCAGTTCGAATAAAGCGCGCTCTGCGCGCCTTCCGCATTGCGCAAGGCGAAGCGGCGTTGCGCTTCCGTCTCGGCATTGACCAGATCCGCCAGCGCCTCGGTCTCGACAAGGTCGAGCTTGCCGTTGAGAAAGGCGCGCCGGGTGAATTCGCCGGGCTCGGCATGCCTCACGCCTTCGAAGCCAGTGATGGTTTCCAGCATTTTCGCCGCGACCGCGCGGCTGCCATGGACCTGGAATTCGGCAACATCTTCGCCGGTGAAGCTGCCAGGACCCGGAAAGAACAGGACGAGGCCGTGGTCGATGACCGAGCCGTCGGCCGCCTTGAACTTCCGCAAATTGGTGAACCGATCCTTAACGGCGCCCGTAATCGTTTCGACCACGAATCGAGTCCTGGGGCCGGAGATGCGGATGACGGCAATGCCGGCGGGTAGGCGGCCGCTCGATAGCGCAACGATCGAATCCTTCGACGCCATTGGGGAATCCATTTGCCGGACCTGCCGAACCGCCTAATTCAAAGAACAGAGCATGATATCGCCCGAAAACCGCTTCACACTTTTCGGCATCATGCTCTAGCCTTTACCTCATCAAACCCAACATGCCGAGCCGCCCATCGTGACCTTGCCCGCACAAAACCTGCTTGCCGAAGAGGCCAGCCCCTATCTGCAGCAGCACAGCGACAATCCTGTCCATTGGCGGGGCTGGTCGCCAGCCGCCCTTGCCGAAGCGAAGGAACTGAAGCGGCCGATTCTGCTCTCCATCGGCTACGCCGCCTGCCACTGGTGCCACGTCATGGCGCATGAAAGCTTCGAGAACGACGCCGTGGCGGCCGTCATGAACCGGCTCTACGTGAATATCAAGGTCGACCGCGAGGAGCGGCCGGACATCGACCAGATCTATATGGCCGCGCTCCATGCCATGGGCGAGCAAGGCGGCTGGCCATTGACCATGTTCCTGACGCCCGACGGCAAGCCCTTTTGGGGTGGCACCTATTTCCCGCGCGAGGCGCGTTACGGAAGACCTGGTTTCATCCAGGTGCTGGAAGCGGTCGATAAAGCCTGGCGCGAAAAGCGGCAGAGCCTCGCCGAAAGCGCCGACGGGCTGACCGCTCATGTCGAGCAGCGGCTCGCCGGCACAACGGGCAAGGCGGTGCTCGACCGCGACACGTTGGCCGATCTGGCCGCACGCGTCGACGGCATGATCGACCGCGATCTCGGGGGCTTAAGCGGCGCGCCGAAATTCCCCAATGCGCCCTTCATGCACGCCTTATGGCTCTCTTGGCTGCGCGACGGCCAGACCGCGCATCGCGACGCCGTGCTGACCAGCCTCGAAAGAATGCTCGCCGGCGGTATCTACGATCATGTCGGCGGCGGTCTCAGTCGCTACTCGACCGACGCCGAATGGCTGGTGCCGCATTTCGAGAAGATGCTTTACGACAACGCCCAGCTGATCCGTCTGTGCAATTGGGCCCAGGCTGAGACCGGAAACAGCTTGTTCCGGATACGAATCGAAGAAACGGTCGCCTGGCTGCTGCGCGAGATACGGGTCGAGGGCGGCGCCTTCGCCGCCAGCCTCGACGCCGACAGCGACGGCGAGGAGGGGCTTTTCTATACATGGAGCCGCGACGAGGTCGAAGCCGCGCTTGGCGACGATGCCGCGGTGTTCTTCCGCTATTTCGAGCTTGCGGCGCCGCATGGCTGGGAGGGTAAGCCGATCATTCGCCAGAGCGAGGCGCAGCAAGGTCACGCCGACTATGCCCGGCTCACATCTTTGAAAGCAAAACTTCTGGCCGTCCGCGAACAGCGTGTCAGGCCCGGCCGTGACGGCAAGGCGCTTACCGACTGGAACGGACTGATGATCGCGGCCCTGGCGGAAGCGGGTCGTTCCCTTGGGCGGCGCGACTGGGTCGATGCCGCGGCAAAAGCCTTCGCCCATATTGTCGGGGCCAGCCAGGACGGCCGCCTGCCGCATTCCATGCTTGGCGCGAAGAAACTCTTCCCGGCGCTCTCGAGCGACTATGCCGCCATGACCAACGCCGCGATCGCGCTGTTCGAGGCGACCGGCGATCCGGCCTATTCCAACCGCGCCAGGCACTTCATCGGCGAGCTCGATCGCTGGCATCAGGACACCGAGACGACCGGCTACTGGCTGACGGCGTCGGACAGCGGCGACGTGCCGATCCGCATCCGCGGCGACGTCGACGAAGCAATCCCGTCGCCCACCGGCCAGATCGTCGAAGCGCTGGTGCGGCTTTCCTCGCTCACTGGCGATCTCGGTCTCTGGGAAAAAGCCTGGACGACCGCCGAGCACGCCATGGGCCGCGCCGCGCGGCAGGCCTATGGCCAGGCCGGCATCGTCAACGCCTGTGCCCTGGCGCTCGAGCCACTGAAGCTCGTCATTGTAGATGAGCCTGGTTCTTCAAGCCTTGTTCCGGTCGCGAATCGAAATCCCGATCCGCGTCGGGTCGATATCGTCGTGCCAATCGGCACGGAGGCGAATCGACCATCGTTGCCGGGCGGCGTGCTGCCGCCGACGGACAAGCCGGGCGCCTGGTTCTGCAGCGGGCAGGTGTGCCTGCCGGTGGTTGGAGATGCCGGTGAGTTGGAGAAGTTATTGCGGCGAGGGTAGCCACCAGCAAGCCGCACTGGGTTCCTGATTCCCCAGCGTCGGCGCTGCTCCTCATCTGGCTGCCGCCATCTTCTCCCCGTAAACGGGGAGAAGGGATCCGTCACCGCCGGCTTCGCCAATCGCCAGCATTGCAGGGAGGGCGTCGGCGATGCGGCCAGCCTCTTTCTCCCCGTTTACGGGGAGAAATGCCCGGCAGGGCAATGGGGGGCGGCGCCAACCTTTGCCATTATCGTCCAGCGGTCGCACGACAGCGTTGAAAAGCAAGAAGGGCGGGAAGTTTCCGCCCTTCTTAGCCAATCACGTATTCATCGAATCGAAGAAGTCCGCGTTGGTCTTGGTCTGCTTGAGCTTGTCGATGAGGAACTCGATCGCATCGGTAGTGCCCATCGGCGCCAGGATACGGCGCAGCACGAAGATCTTCTGCAGGTCGGCGCGCGGCACCAGCAGGTCTTCCTTGCGGGTGCCGGACTTGAGGATGTCCATGGCAGGATAGATGCGCTTGTCGGCCACCTTGCGGTCCAGCTGGATTTCGCAGTTGCCGGTGCCCTTGAACTCTTCGAAGATGACTTCGTCCATGCGGCTGCCGGTATCGATCAGCGCGGTGGCGATGATGGTGAGCGAACCGCCTTCCTCGATGTTGCGGGCGGCGCCGAAGAAGCGCTTCGGGCGCTGCAGCGCATTGGCGTCGACACCGCCGGTCAGCACCTTGCCCGATGACGGCACGACGGTGTTGTAGGCGCGGCCGAGGCGGGTGATCGAATCCAGAAGGATGACCACGTCGCGGCCATGCTCGACCAGGCGCTTGGCCTTCTCGATCACCATTTCAGCGACCTGTACGTGACGGGCTGCCGGCTCGTCGAAGGTCGAGGAGATCACCTCACCCTTCACCGAGCGCTGCATGTCGGTCACTTCCTCCGGCCGTTCGTCGATCAGAAGTACGATCAGATAGCATTCGGGATGGTTGGCGGTGATCGAGTGAGCGATGTTCTGCATGAGAACCGTCTTGCCGGTACGCGGCTGCGCGTTGATCAACGCGCGCTGCCCCTTGCCGATCGGCGCCACCAGGTCGATCACGCGCGGTGAGATGTCCTTGCTGGTCGGATTGTCGACCTCCATCTTCAGCCGCTTGGTCGGATAAAGCGGCGTCAGATTGTCGAAATGGATCTTGTGCCGGATCTTTTCCGGATCGTCGAAATTGATGGTGTTGACCTTGAGCAGTGCGAAATAGCGCTCGCCCTCTTTCGGGCTGCGGATCGGGCCTTCGACCGTATCGCCGGTCTTCAGCGAAAAGCGCCTGATCTGCGACGGCGAAATATAGATGTCGTCGGGACCTGGCAGGTAGTTGGCATTGGCCGAGCGCAGGAAGCCGAAACCGTCCTGCAGCACCTCGACCACGCCTTCGCCGATGATCTCGACATCCTGAGCGGCGAGCTTCTTCAGGATCGCGAACATCAGCTCCTGCTTGCGCATGACGCTGGCGTTCTCCACCTCGAGCGATTCGGCATAAGCGATCAGCTCTGGCGGCTTCTTGTTCTTGAACTCTGCGAGTTTCATTTCTTGCATTAGATAGACTCTGGGTAGGCTTTGGAGAGGAAAATCGGCTGGATGCGACAAATGCCGGGCGCGGCCGAAAGCGAGTGAAAAGGGCGGCGCATGACGGGAAGGAAGACCCGTCTTGTATCGTCGCTCGACCGAAAGAGCAAGCCGCCTTTTGCTGGGATCGGGACTGGATCCGGGGAAGCCTCAGAACGGCTTCACGATGACCAGGATGACGATGACGATCATCAGCAATGTGGGGATCTCATTGACGATCCGCCAGTGCTTCGCCGGTTTTTCGTTCTTGTCCTCGGCGAATTTCCTGACCGCGCCGGCGAGGTAGCCGTGCAGCCCCGACAAGACGAGCACCAGCGCGATCTTGGTGTGCAGCCAGCCGCCCTGGAATCCAAAGCCTTTCCAGGCCAGCCAAAGCCCGAACACCCAGGTCACGATCATCGCCGGATTGATGATGCCCCGCAGCAGCCGGCGCTCCATCACCTTGAAGGTCTCGGACTGCACCGAGCCCTTCTCGGCGTCGACGTGATAGACGAAAAGCCGCGGCAGATAGAGCATGCCGGCCATCCAGGCGATCACGGCAATGACATGGATCGCCTTGGCCCACGTATACAAACTGCCGGGCACCGCCAAATAAAGCAGCGCGGTGAGCACGACGAGAACGACAATGCCGATCACCATGCGCTTCATCGCCTGGCCGGTGCTGTTGTCATTGCCTGCATTGCTCATCGGTGGCTCCTCACCATCTTCACCATCGCCTCGACATGCGCCACCGGTGTTTCCGGCGTGATGCCGTGGCCGAGATTGAAGATCAGCGGCCCGCCACCCAAAGTCCTCAGAATAGAATCGACGCCATCGGCCAGCGCCTTGCCGCCGGCAACCAGGCGCAGCGGATCGAGATTGCCTTGCACTGCCCCTTCGCGTTGCAACTCCCTTGCCATCGACAGCGGCACGGTCCAGTCGAGCCCGAGACCGGTGATGCCGGTCTTTGCCCTATAGTCGCGATAACGCTCGCCGGCGCCCTTCGGAAAACCGATCACCGGCACATCGGGATAAACCGCCTTAACCTGCCGGACGATCTCGGCCACCGGCTCGACGCAGAAAGCCTCGAAGGAGGGTTCGTCCAACACGCCCGACCATGAATCGAAGATCTGCACCACGTCGGCGCCGGCTTCGATCTGGCGGATGAGATAGGCCGCCGAATGAACGGCCAGTACCTTCAAAAGCTTTGCGAGCGCCTCGGGCGCGCGATAGGCGAAAAGTCGCGCCGGCCCTTGGTCCGGCGTGCCGTGGCCCGCAATCATATAGGTCGCCACCGTCCAGGGCGCGCCGCAAAAGCCTATCAGCGTCGTTTCACCCGGCAATTTGGCGCGCAACCGGCGAACGGTCTCGTAGACCGGTTCGAGATTCACGTGAAACAAATCGCCGTTCAGCGCCGCAATCTCGGCCGCCGTGATCGGCTTCAGGATCGGTCCGCGGCCCTCTTCGAAACGAACATCCCGCCCCAAGGCATTGGGCACGACCAGAATGTCGGAGAACAAGATAGAGGCATCGAAGCCGAAGCGTTCGATCGGCTGCAGCGTCACTTCGGCGGCAAGATCCGGATCGTAGCAGAGATCCAGGAAGGATCCCGCCCGCTTCCTTGTCTCGCGATACTCGGGAAGATAGCGACCTGCCTGTCGCATCATCCAGAGCGGCGGCGGTGAGACCGTCTCGCCCTTGAGGACGTCCAGCACGATCCGTTTCCCAGCCATCCAGCCCTCGCCCTCTCCAGTCCTTTAAATCAAATATCTATTTTAAAAGAGTCTTCTGATTCTAAGAGTCTGTTGGTTGTGATGGTTGCGACCTGTCCACCCTGCGGCTTGAAAAGGCCAGTCAGCATATTGTCGCGCGGTCGCTTTCGCAATTTGGAGGGGTTTGGGGACGAAGCGGATTCAGGCTTTCGAGTCAAAAGCTTGGGCCTTCCGTTCCGAGCGTCGTGCTGTGGATGAAATCGGCCAAGAAAAGTTGATCCCCGGTTTTGTCCCCAACGCCGCGACAAAGCCTACAGCGAGGCGAATTGTGGACAAGCAGCCATCTGATACAGTCGCTTTTTTACCCAAGGCCTTCCCATCCGGCCTTGTCCACAATTGCCCACAGCCTGGACCCATCCCCTGTGAACAAACCTCAGAGCTTCTTCCATCTGCACTTGATCTCCGACGCCACCGGCGAAACGCTGCTGGCGGCTGGCCGCGCCGCGTCGGCCCAATACAAGGATGCGCGCGCCATCGAGCACATCTATCCGCTGATCCGCACCGAAAAGCAGGTCGCCAAGGTCTTCGAGGACATCGAGGAGGAGCCCGGCATCATTCTCTATACCGTGGTCGACCAGAAGCTCGCGCGCTCGATCGACGAGCGCTGCGCCACCATGGGCCTGCCTTGCGTCTCGGTGCTGGAGCCTGTGCTGACCGTCTTCCAATCCTATCTCGGCACGCCCGCCGGCCGCCGCGTCGGTGCCCAGCATGTACTCGATGCCGAATATTTCCGCCGCATCGATGCGTTGAACTTCACCATGGAGCATGATGACGGCCAGCTGCCGGCCAATATGGACGATGCCGACATCGTGCTGATCGGCATCTCGCGCACCTCCAAGACGCCGACCAGCATCTATCTCGCCAATCGCGGCATCAAGACCGCCAACATCCCGATCGTGCTCGGCGTGCCGCTGCCCGAAAGCCTGCTCGAGGCCAAGACGCCGCTGGTCGTTGGCCTCATCGCCACGGCCGAGCGCATCTCGCATGTCCGGCAAAACCGCATCCTCGGCAACAGCGCCGCCTTCGTGTCGACCGACTATGTCGATCGCGCCGCGATCAACGAGGAGCTCGCCTATGCGCGCCAGCTCTGCACAAGGCATGGCTGGCCGATGATCGATGTCAGCCGTCGGTCCATCGAGGAAACGGCGGCCGCGATCGTTGCCCTGCGAGGAAAGACGCGCTAGGGCAAGCGATATAAGTGGACGCTCCGTCCAACACCCCTCATCCGACCGAGCTTCGCTCGGCCACCTTCTCCCACAATGGGAGAAGGAAGAACGTGGCGCCGGCGTCCCGCAAATACCACCAGGTGGCAATTTGCAGCGGGCGTCAGCGCAGGACTTTCCTTCTCCCCTTGTGGGAGAAGGTGGATCGGCGCGATAGCGCCGAGACGGATGAGGGGTGCTGGACGGATTGCAACCGTTGGGTGAACCAGCATGCCGGAAAAAATCATCCTCGCTTCGGGCAGTCCGTACCGCAAGGCGATGCTCGTCAATGCCGGCCTCGACATCGAGGCGGTGCCGGCCGAAGCAGACGAGCGGGCGCTTGAGGCTCCGCTGAAGGATAGCGGCGTTTCGCCGGAGGATGTCGCGTCGATCCTGGCCGAGGCCAAGGCGACCGAGGTCAGCGAGCGCAAGCCCGGCGCGTTGGTGCTCGGCTGCGATCAGACGCTGTCGCTGGGCGACGAGATTTTTCACAAGCCCGCCGACATGGAAGGCGCGCGGCGTCATCTCCTGACGTTGTCGGGTAAGACTCATCAGCTCAACAGCGCCGCCGTGCTTTGCCGCAACGGCGAGGTGCTGTGGCGCCATGTCGGCGTCGCCAGCCTGACCATGCGCAAGCTCGATCCCGCCTTCATCGGCCGGCACCTGGCGCGCGTCGGCGCCAAGGCGCTGTCCAGCGTCGGCGGCTATCAGATCGAGGGCGAAGGCATCCAGCTCTTCGAGAAGATCGAGGGCGACTATTTCACCATCGTCGGCCTGCCGCTTCTGCCGGTGCTGCAGGAGCTGCGCGCTTTGGGAGCGATCGATGGCTGAGAAAAAGGCCTTTGTCACCGGGCATCCGATCGCGCATTCGCGCTCGCCGAAGATCCACGGCCACTGGCTGGCGAAATACGGCATCGACGGCAGCTACCAGGCGATCGACGTTCGGCCGGAAGATCTTGCTGCGTTCCTGGGGTCGCTCGGGCAAAGCGGTCTGCGGGGCGGCAATGTCACCATCCCGCACAAGGAAGCGGCCTTCGCGTTGGTCGACCGCCGCGACGAGGCGGCAGAGGCGATCGGCGCGGTCAACACGCTCTGGCTGGACGATGGCGTGCTTTGGGGCGGCAACACCGACGGCCTCGGCTTCGCCGGCAATCTCGAGCAATATGCACCGGGCTGGGCGGCGAACGGTCCGGCCGTGGTGCTGGGCGCCGGCGGCGCCTCCCGCGCCGTCATCCACGCGCTGAAGCAGCGCGGCGTCAAGGATATCCGCATCGTCAACCGCACGCTGCCGAGAGCGCTCGAACTCGCCGGGCGTTTCGGCGCCGGGGTTTCCGCGCATGGCGCGGATGCCGTCGGCGAGCTGCTTGCCGATGCCGGCCTGCTCATCAACACCACCTCGCTCGGCATGCATGGCGATGCAACGCTCTCCGCCGATCCGGCCGGATTGCCGGACCATGCCATCGTCACCGACATCGTCTATGTGCCGTTGCAGACGCCTTTGCTTGCCGCCGCCAAGACGCGCGGCCTGAAGACGGTCGATGGGCTCGGCATGCTGCTGCATCAGGCGGTGCCAGGCTTCGAGCGCTGGTTCGGCAGGAAGCCGGAGGTCACGCCCGAACTGCGGCGCATGATCGTCGCCGACATCGAGGGTCATTGACGGCATGATCGTGCTCGGCCTCACCGGATCGATCGGCATGGGCAAGTCGGCCACGGCCAGAATGTTCGCCGCGGCGGGCGTGCCGGTGCATGATTCCGATGAGACCGTGCATCGCCTTTATTCCGGCAAGGCCGCGCCGTTGGTCGAGGCTGCTTTCCCGGGCACGACGCAGGCGGGTGTGGTCGATCGCGTGAAGCTCGCCGGAAAAGTGCTCGCCGATCCCGCCGCGCTGAAGAAACTGGAAGCGATCGTGCATCCGCTGGTGCGCGCCGACGCCGATGCGTTTCTGGCGAAGCATCGCGCTGCCGGCGCGCCGATTGCCGTGCTCGACATCCCGCTCCTGTACGAAACCGGCGCCCGCCACCGCGTCGACAAGGTCGTCGTCGTCACCGCATCGCCCGAAATCCAGCGCGCCCGCGTGCTCGCCAGACCCGGCATGAGCGAGGAGAAGTTTTCGGCGATCCTCGCCAAGCAGGTGCCCGACGCCGAAAAGCGCCGCCAGGCCGATTTCATCATCGACACCGGGCAGGGCTTTGAAGCCGCGCGAAAGGCGGTCGAGGCGATCATTGCAGAACTGGGGGATAAGCCGGGCACGCCTTCCTCCTGACCCTTGCTGTCAGCAGCCGCCATTGCCATTTTTCGCCGAAGCGGCACGATGCTGCCAATGCAAGGGCGAACTGATTCGAATGCGTGAGATCATCTTCGATACCGAAACCACCGGCCTCGATTTGCGCGACGACCGCATCATCGAGCTCGGCGGCGTCGAGCTGGTCAACCGCTTCCCGACCGGCCGCACCTTTCACAAATTCATCAATCCGCAAGGCCGCGCGATCCACGCCGAGGCGCAGGCCGTGCACGGCATCAGCGCCGCCGACCTCGTCGGCAAGCCGACCTTTGCCGAGATCGCCGGGGAATGGCTGGCCTTCACCGACGGCGCCAGGCTGATCGCCCACAATGCCGCCTTCGACATCGGCTTCCTCAACCTCGAATTCAGCCGCCTTGATCAGGCGGCCATCGATCCAGGCCGGATAATCGACACGCTGGCGCTCGCGCGCCGCAAGCATCCGATGGGCCCGAACTCGCTGGACGCGCTCTGCCGGCGCTACGGTATCGACAACACCCGCCGCACCAAGCATGGCGCGTTGCTCGATTCCGAATTGCTGGCCGAGGTCTATATCGAGCTCATCGGCGGCAAGCAGGCGGCGCTGGTCCTCGAGGCCGTGTCGGTGCGGATGAACGGCGCCGGCGAGGTGGCCGATATCGACATTTCGGTCGGCGCCAGGCCGATTGCCCTGCCGCCGCGGTTGAGCGAAGCGGACCGCGCGGCCCATGCCGGGCTGGTCTCGACGCTCGGCGAAAAGGCGCTGTGGCTGAAGGTGGCGGTGGGTTGAGCCAGAGCGCCCGAACGTAGCCTGTCGAGATTAGCCGAAACTCTCGCGACGACCGCGCGGAGGTCTTTCGCGAATCTCAGACGTCCAATAAAAAGCCCGGCTTCGCGCCGGGCTTTGAATGCGAAGCGGAAGGCCTCTCAGCTCACCTGGACCTTGCTCGCCGCGGCCTGGTCCTCGGCGATGCGCTGCTGGAACATCTGCGCGAAATCGATCGGGTCGAGCATCAGCGGCGGGAAGCCGCCATTGCGGGTGGCGTCGGCGACGATCTGGCGCGCGAACGGGAACAGAAGCCGCGGGCATTCGATGAACAGGATCGGCAGCATGTGCTCCTGCGGGAAGCCGCTGATGGCGAAGACCCCGCCATAGACCAGCTCGACGTTGAACAGCACTTCCTGGTCGAACGAAGCCTTGGCGTTCAACGTCAGATTGACATCGAACTGCTTGTCCGAAAGCGGGTTGGCGTTGACGTTGACATTGATGGCGATGCCGGGAGCCTTGTCGCGGCCGCGCAGCGAATTCGGCGCGCCGGGGCTTTCGAAGGACAGGTCCTTCACATACTGGGCAAGCACATTGAGCGAGGGCTGGTTCTGCGTGCCGTTGCCGTTGGCGGCGCCCGTCGCGGCGTCATCGTTGCTGGCCATGAGCCTTTAGTCCTTTTGCCTGGGCAGCATTGCTGACCGGATTGAAATCGCGGGTTCGCTACCATGGTCGGCCGGACAAAACAAGTTTTGCGCCTTTATCGGGCAGTAGGCGCAGGACGAGTTGCTCGACACAGGGATTTCGAAAGACTGCCATGTGTCTGCGGGGCGGATTTTCACCGCTCATTTTCCGTGAAATCAGCGCAAACGCCGGGATTGGCTAAAGCCTCCCAACCTCGTCGCGATGGCTGTTTCGGCCAATCTCCAAGGCATTCCACCTGCAAACGACCGGTCAAAATCCTGTGCCGGGGAACTAATCGTTTTTCAGCCGCCGCCACGGCGAATTGTGATCCGGCCGGTTCGGATAGTCGTCGCGCGAATAGTCGCTGTCGTCGAGATCGATGACATCGTCGCGCCGTCGCGCCGAAAAGCCGCTGCGGAAGCTGGTCGCCATGACGATGCGGCTCTTGAGCAGCCGCCAGGCGAAGTCGCGCACCGGCGGCAACAAGAGAAGAATGGCGAAGATGTCGGTGATGAAGCCCGGGATGATCAGCAGGATCGCCGCCAGAACGATCATCGCGCCATGCGCGAGCTGGCGGCTGGGGTCGCGCCCGGCATCCATTTCCGTGCGCACCCGCGTCATGACGCCAAAACCCTGATGCCGCAGAAGCAGGCTGCCGGCGACGCTGGAAAGGATGACCAGCCCGACCGTCGCCAAAGCGCCGATTTCGCGGCCGACAACCACGAAGCCGGCGATCTCCAGAAGCGGCAGCAGGAGCAGGAACAGCGGGATGAACGAAATGCGCAAGTCTTGACCGATCGCTTTCTTCTTTTGCGGCGCTCGCGGACAATCGCCGCTGGCCTTGGCGCCTTTAGATAGGTATGGCTGCCTTTGATTTGAATGATTGCGCCTGCCGTTCTATATGCTTTGAGTATTGAACGCTATGCGACCGCGGCCTCGGTAAGGCTATGCCGGTCCGGCAAGACAGGGATCGAGTTGGCGGAAAATATGGGTTTCTTCGACTTCGGCACGATTTTCTTCTTGATTGCGGCGGTTGTGATCTTTTTCCAGCTGCGCAACGTGCTTGGACGTCGCACCGGAAGCGAGCGTCCGCCCTTCGATCCCTATTCGGCCAGCCGCACGCGCGAGGCTGATGCGGCGCAGAAATCCGAGAATGTGGTGTCGCTGCCGCGCAAGCGCATGCCGGGAGAAACCGCGGCCGAGACTTATGCCGATATCGACGCCTTCGCCAAGCCCGACACCGATCTCAACAAAGGCCTGCGCACGATCAAGGACAATGACGCGTCCTTCGAACCGAAGGGCTTCGTCGACGGCGCCAAGATGGCCTACGAGATGATCGTCATGGCCTATGCCGATGGCGACCGTAAGGCGCTGAAGAATCTCCTGTCGCGCGAAGTCTATGACGGTTTCGTCGCCGCGATCGGCGAACGCGAGGCGAAATCGGAAAAGATCCAGTCGTCCTTCGTCGGCATCGACAAGGCCGACATCGTCGCCGCCGAAATGAAGGGCTCGGAAGCGCATATCACGCTGCGCGTCGTCTCCGAGCTGATCTCGGCGACCCGCGACAAGGCCGGCGCCGTCATCGACGGCGACCCGGAGACGGTGGCCGAGGTCAAGGATGTCTGGACCTTCGCCCGCGACACGCGTTCGCGCGACCCGAACTGGAAGCTCGTTGCCACTGAAGAAGAAGATTGACCTAGAGCATGATGCCGAAAAGTGTGGAGCGGTTTTCGGATGACATCATGCTCCATCTCTTTGAATTAGAGGCGGATTCAGATTTCAAGTCGAACAGACCTGAAATCATCCGGCTCTAGGCGGCGGGCTCGGTCGTGCCGCTCTCTCCCATATTCAGCGAAAAATCTTTTGATGACCTGCCCGGCTGGAGCGGGGATGACCACGCCGCGGCCTTCGCCGCGTTTCGCCGCTCCGCCTTCCATGCGCCGGTAAAGGCTTATCGCACCGGATCGCTCGGCGTCGATTTCGATGCTTTTGCCGAAGCCTATGCCGAGGCGCGAGCCGTTTCGGCGCCGAATCGGTCGGAAGCGCGATCCTTCTTCGAACGGCATTTCGTTCCGATGCTGGTGAAGGCTGGCAATGGCTCGGGTCTCGTCACCGGCTTTTACGAGCCGGAGGTCGAGGCCTCGCCGGTCAGGACCGGGCGGTTCACCGTGCCGCTTCTGTCCCGCCCCGCCGACCTGATCGACATCGACGACGGCAACCGTCCCACCGGAATGGACCCCTATCTGGCCTTCGCCCGCCGGACGGATGATGCTCCCGTCGAATATTTCGACCGCGGCGCCATCGAGCGCGGCGCGCTCGCCGGCAAAAATCTCGAAATCGCCTGGCTCGTCGAAAAGGTCGATGCCTTCTTCGTCCATGTGCAGGGCGCAGCCAGACTGAAGATGACCGACGGCAGGCTCAGCCGCGTCACCTATGCGGCGAAGTCGGGCCAACGCTTCACTGGCCCCGGCAAGATCTTGAGCGATCTCGGCGAAATCCCGCTGGAAAAGGTGACGATGCAGTCGATCCGTGCCTGGTTCAAGGCGCATCCCGACCGGGTCGACGCGATCCTGTGGCAAAACCGCTCTTACATCTTCTTCCGCGAAGCGGCGGTGGACGACGCCTTGCTCGGCCCGATCGCCGCCGCCAAGGTGCCGCTGACGCCTGGCCGCTCGGTCGCGATCGACCGCCTGCTGCACACCTTCGGCACGCCTTTCTATATCGATGCGCCCACACTCGCCGCCTTCGACGAAAAACCGTTCCGGCGGCTGATGATTGCGCAGGACACCGGCTCGGCCATCACCGGCCCGGCCCGGGGCGATCTCTTCGCCGGCTCCGGCGATGCCGCCGGCGAGATCGCCGGCGTGGTCCGCAACGCCGCCGACTTCTACGCGCTGGTGCCGCGCCTGTTGATCGATGGAGAGCGCCGGTGAGCCGCCGCGACGACCATCTCAGCGACGACGACCGCATTCTGTGGAACCTGGTGGCGCGTTCGGCCCGGCCCCTGAAAGGCAAGAAAACCGTCGAGATCCCCGACGTCATCGAGCCGAAGCCCGAGCCATCGCCGGGCCCTGTCAATGGCGCTCCGGCCGTCGTGGCGAAGCCGAAGACACAGCATGTCGCGCATGCGCTGGACGATCAGACGCTGCACAAGCTGAAAAAAGGCCGGCTGCCGATCGAAGGCCGCGTCGACCTGCACGGCATGACTCAGGACGAGGCCTATTCGCTCCTGCTCACCTTCCTGCACCGCGCGCATGCCGGCGGCATCCGCTATGTGCTGATCATCACCGGCAAGGGTTCGTCCTCCGGCGGCGACGGCATCCTGCGCCGCGCCGTTCCGGCCTGGCTGGCGACGCCGGCCTTCCGGCATCTGGTGTCGAGCCACGATCACGCCGCCCGCAACCACGGCGGCTCGGGCGCGCTCTATGTGCGGTTGAGGCGGATACGGTCTTGAGCGGGCCAGCCGTGAGGAGGCACCAGTGACCCCGTTCGGCGAGAAGTTGCGGGCGCTGCGCGCCGAGCGCGGCGTCAGCCAGAAGGCGATGGCTGAGGCCATCGGCGTCAGCGCCGCCTACCTGTCGGCGCTCGAGCACGGCCGCCGCGGCGCGCCGACCTGGACGCTGATCCAGAAGATCATCGGTTATTTCAACATCATCTGGGACGATGCCGAGGACCTCGCCCGCCTCGCCGAGAACTCGCACCCAAGGATCAGGATCGACACGTCGGGCCTGTCGCCGGCGGCGACCGAATTGGCCAATCTTTTGGCCGAAAGCATCGCGAAGCTGGACGAGGCGGAGCTGCGCAAAATCACGGCGTTGGTCCGGGCCTCGCTGAGGGGATAGTCTGCCCGGATGAAACGGGTGCGGCCAGCCGAAGCCGCCCTGTGCCTTCGTCATCCACGGGCGGAGCGGGAGCGAAGCGGACGCGCATGCCCGAGGATCCATTCCGTGACCTTGGGCCGAAGAGTGCAACGGCGCAGAATTCTGCATGGTCGAGCCGCTCGAAGGTCACGGCATGGATCCCAGGGTCTGCGCTGCGTCGCTACGCTCCTTGCTTCGCCCTGGGATTGTTTGAGAAGGATCGGGTAGTTTGGCGGCCGGGACTGCGGCCCATCACAGCCGGCAGTCCCG
>NZ_JBSKBP010000032.1:0-61918 GCF_053714275.1 Mesorhizobium sp. Arg314
AGCCGCATGCTCGACCAGCCACCAGCGCTCTATGCAGACGTCCGCGACAGACGCTGGCACACGCCGAAACACAAATCTCCATAGCTCACCGCCTGCTGACCGCGGGTTCCTGCATGAGAGGCTTTCGTACGCCTCACGGCACCCGAAACCCTTCAGCATCTCGGCCGTTTTCTGGCGTGTTGGACTTTGTCCAAGAGCGGACGTCCGTGGAAAGCTATGCGTCGATGCCAGAAATGTCGTGCCCCATCTCGCCCCGTGATATGAAGCGCCTAACGCTGTGCTGTAATCTCTGCTCTAAATATTCTCCCGCGTGTATACCTCGAACGGCAAGATGGCGGTCAAATTGCCACCATCGTTCGGGGCGGAAACGGCGTGGACCATACCGGTCAGCGCTTCGAGCGCGATTCGGGCGAGCGGGTGCGAGATGATGAAGGTCAGCGTGCCGTCGAGCAGCGCCGGGCGGGTCGACTCCATCAACTCATAGCCGACGACGACGATGCTGCCGGCGCGGCCGGTGGAGCGCAGGGCCGCGATAGTGCCGGTGATGCCACCACCGGCGACATAGAGGCCGGACAGATCCGGATTTTCGTTCAGCAGCTTCTCGGTCATCTCCTGCGCGATGGCGCTGGATTCGAAGGTCAGCAGCGGCTCCAGCAGCGTGAAATCAGGGGCGTGCTCGCGGAAATAGGAGCGGAAGCCGCTCTCGTTCATTTCCTGGCAGCGATAGCGGTGATTGCCGACAAGGATGCCGAGCTTGCCGGGCGCCTTGCAGACATGCTCGAACACCCAGGCCGCGGTGCGGCCGACCTTCCAGCCGTCCAGCCCGATGTAATGAACCTGACCCGTCGCCGATATCTGCGAGATCAGCGCAAACACCGGCACGTTGCGGGCCTGCAGCGCATCGACCGCCTGGGTGACAAGCGGATGGACGGCGGCGACGACGCCGACGGCGTCGCATTCGGCGCCGAGCGCCAGCAGGCGCGCTCCGACGGTCTGCG
This sequence comes from Mesorhizobium sp. Arg314, assembly GCF_053714275.1. NCBI lineage: Bacteria > Pseudomonadati > Pseudomonadota > Alphaproteobacteria > Hyphomicrobiales > Phyllobacteriaceae > Mesorhizobium > Mesorhizobium sp. Arg314. Next base: position 999 of record NZ_JBSKBP010000032.1, read on the forward strand.
GCGACAGGTCGTCAAGAAACTCGATGCGCAGCTCAATCTCGCAGTCGGGCATGGTCGGCGCCACCGCGCGCAGCGCCTCGGCGATGTTGCGGTAGAAGGCGCGGCCGGGCTGGTGCAGCAGGAAGCCAAAGCGGTAGTGCGGCCTGGCGGCCGCTATGCGGCTGCGCAGCGCGCCCGTGCCGTAGAAGCCGATCTGCTCGGCCGCCAGCCTGACGCGCTCGCGCGTGCCTTGGCGAACGGCGCCAGCGCCGCTCAGTACCCGGTTGACGGTGGCCACCGAAACATTCGCCTCGGCGGCCACATCCCTGATCGTCGGCCGCTTGTGCTGATCCATTTCGTCTCATCCGCCTGTAGCAATTGATACGAAGATATCATTTATCGTGCCAGATTGATATGGATGACACAATCAGTTTGGAACAAACATTCTATTCTTGATTCATTTTGGATCAAGATGTTTATCTCGTCAAAAGCAAGCAAGGCGGACGCACCGCCAGCCTAGGGATAGCAGCAGCACAGCGCAGACGGGTTTCGCCCATCGCTCTCAGGCGGTGTGAGGCAGCGTGCGCGTGCGGCCCGTCCCAAGGCGTCGCAGGTGCGGCATTGCGGGTGGAGGATTGCATGGACGATCTCAAATACGGCGTGCGCGACAAGCGCGGCGACTGGAAGCCGAACGGACGCATCGAGGGAGCGCCGTTGTGGAACTGGCCGCCCAGGCTGCCGAAGATTCTGGCGTGGCTGCCCGGCTATATCTGGCCGTGGAATGCTTTCCACATGGCGACCGCGCTGCTCTACTGGTTCTATATCGTCCCGAGCGTCGAGACGATGAAGACGATCAGCTGGGGCTGGGCGCTGTGGCTCTACGCCGTCAATGCGGCGGCGATCCTCGTCTTCTACGGCATCTTCGAGCTGCGCTACTACATCAAGCGAACCCAGGCGACGCGGTTCAAGTACAACCACAAATTCCCTGCCGACGCGCCCTCCGACGTGTTCTGGTTCCAGAGCCAGAACCTCGACAACTTCCTGCGCTCGTTCTTCATCACCATTCCGCTATGGACGGTGGTCGAAGTCGTCTTCCTGTGGTGCTTTGCCAATGGCTACGTGCCGTGGGTCGACTGGCAAGATCACCCCGTCTACCTCGCCGCACTTGTGCTGGTCGCGCCGGCCATCCACGAGGTGCATTTCTTCTTCATCCACCGCCTGATCCACTGGGCCCCGCTCTATCGCTGGATCCATTCGGTCCACCACAACTCGATCAATCCGTCGCCGTGGTCATCGCTGTCGATGCATCCGGTGGAGGGGTTCCTCTATCACGCGGTCGCCTTCTGGCATCTGGTCATCCCGTCCAATCCCATTGTCGCGCTGTTCCAGCTGCATATCGCCGGCTTCGGCGCCGTCAATGGCCATCTCGGCTTCGACAAGCTCGAGGTGAGCGAGGACACGGCCGTCGATAGCCACGCCTACACACACTACCTGCACCACAAATTTTTCGAGGTGAACTATGGCGGTGACGGGCTGATCCCGCTCGATCGATGGTTCGGCACCTGGCACGACGGCACCAAGCAAGGCGACGCCATGATGGACGCCCGCTTCCAGAAAAAGAAGGAACGTATGAACGCCAAGGCCGCGGCGAACCATTGATCAAGCGACGCAACGCGCAACGGGAGAGGTGCGCGCCTGCGGATGAATCGATTTTTTCTAAACCCGTCTGACGACGGCAACCGGGAGGAAATGAAATGAAAAACATCACGAAACTGTTGACCGCGATCATGCTTGCGGGCGTGGCGGCGACATCGGCCACCTCGGCCATGGCTGACGGCGCGAAGATCTTCGTCATCGGCGGCAAGGCCGACGACCCGTTCTGGTCGAAGGTCAAGAAGGGCGCCGACGATGCCGGCAAGGTCGCCGAACTGACCGGCGGCTCGGTCACCTGGCTGGGTCCGCAGAACTACGACAATCTCGGCCCCGACGCGGCCAAGCTGATCCGCACCGCGCTGAGCCAGAAGCCAAGCGCCATTGTCGGTCCTGACTGGGTGCCGGAGGCCATGGACGACGCCTTCAAGGACGTCGTTGCCGCGGGTGTGCCGCTCATCATCTACAATTCCGGCGGCATGGACGCGGCCAAGCGGCTCGGCGCCATGAACTATGTCGGCAATGAAGAATACGCCGCTGGCCTGGGCGGCGGCACCTATTACGGCAGCCATGGTTCCAAGAACGTGCTGTGCGTCAACACTTTGCCGGGCGCCACCAACACCGAAGACCGCTGCAAGGGCATTGCCGACGCGATCGCCAAGCGCGGCGGCAAATCAAGCCAGCTGCCGCTGCCTTCCTCCAGCTTCGGCAACCCGACCGCTGTCGCAGAGGCGATCAAGGCCGCCGTGCTGAAGGACAACACCATCGACGGCGTCATCACCATCAGCGCCGGCGACGCCAACAGTGCGGCCAACGCCATCAGCCAGGCCAATGTCGGCGACAAGGTCAAGCTGGCGTCGTTCGACATGGATGAAACCGGCCTGCAGCGCATCAAGGCCGGCACGCAGATGTTCGCGGTCGACCAGCAGCCTTACCTGCAGGGCTATCTCGCGGTGTCGCTGCTGAACGGCCTGGTCAACTATGGGCTCGACCTGCCGACGAAACCGGTGTTGACCGGACCGGGGATCGTGGACGCCGCCAATGTCGATGCGACGATGGCAGGTGCCGCGGCCGGCGCCCGATAGCTCGCTCGGAGTGTCCGGCCCTCCGTGGGCCGGACATCATCAGCCCCGCGCCGCCGCCGAAAGGTCGCGCCAGGCTCCCTATTATTCAAGCCAGGGACACTTCGATGATATCCCAAGCCCATCACCAACCTTCCGTGGCGACGGCTGCGCCGTTCGTTCCGCGGTCTTCGATGCCCTCGATCGGCAGCCTCGTGCGCCGCCCCGAGGTCGGCTCGCTGATCGGCATGATCGCAGTCCTGATCTTCTTCTCAATCTTCGGCGGCGCCAATTTCATGTCGGCCGGCGGCGCCGCGAGTTGGCTCAACGTCGCCTCGGAACTCGGCATCATCGCGCTTCCCATCGGGTTGCTGATGATCGCCGGGCATCTCGATCTCTCCGTTGGCTCGATGGTCCCCGCCAGTTCGATGACCATTGCCATCCTGTCGGGCCACTACGACCTGCCGATCATCGTCGGCATCCTCGCCGCGCTTGGCCTTGGGCTCGCCGTCGGCTTCATCAACGGCGTGCTGGTCATCCGCACCAAAGTGCCGTCCTTCGTCGTTACGCTCGCCACGCTGTTCGCATTGGCTGGCCTGACACTCGGCCTCTCGGTCATCCTGTCCGGCAGCACCAGCGTCGCGCTGAAGAGTGGCTCCACCGCCAAGCTGCTGTTCGGCGACTATCTCGGCGGCAAGTTCGAGGTGACGCTGTTCTGGTGGATCGCCGCCGTTTTGATCGTCGGCTTCATCCTGAACTTCTCGCGCTTCGGCAACTGGATCCTGGCCATGGGCGGCGACGCCGTCAGCGCCCGCAATGCCGGCATCCCGACCGACCGGGTGACCATCGCGCTGTTTATGAGCAGCGGCCTGTGCGCCTCTTTTGTCGGCATGTCGCAGGCGATCCTCTACAACAGTGCCCAGGTGGCCGCCGGCCAGTCCTTCATCTTCAACTCGATCATCGCGGTGGTCATCGGCGGCGTGCTGCTCACCGGCGGCTACGGATCGGTGGTCGGCATCGTTTTGGGCACGCTGACCTTCGCCATCGTCAATCAGGGCATTTTCTACACCGGCTTCGACGCCAACTGGGCAAGCCTGATCATCGGCGTCCTGCTGCTGGCGGCCGTGCTGATGAACAACACTTTCCGTACCATGGCGTTGACCTACGCGCCGCGCACCAAATCGAGGGCTCGCTGATGACACCGCCCCTGCTCAGGCTGACCGGGATCAACAAGTCGTTCGGTCCGATCGACGTGCTCCACGATATCTCGCTCGAGGTCAACAGAGGTGAGGTGCTGTGCCTGCTCGGCGACAATGGCGCCGGCAAGTCGACGCTGATCAAGATCCTCTCCGGTGTCCACAGGCCGACGTCGGGCACGATGGAAATGGACGGCAGATCAGTCGCCTTCGACAGCCCCCGCGACGCCAGCGACCATGGCATCGCTACCGTCCACCAGTTCGGCGGGACATTCCCGCTGATGAGCATCGGCCGCTCCTTCTTCGTCGGCGCCGAGCCGACGCGGCGCTGGGGGCCGCTGACCATCTACGACCGCAAGCGGGCCAACGAGATCGCCGTCACCGAGATGCGCCAGCTCGGCATCACCCGCATCGACGACGGCGACCGCCTCGTCGGCGGACTGTCAGGTGGCGAACGCCAGGCGCTGGCGATCGCACGCGCCGTGCATTTCGGCGCCAGCGTGCTGATCCTCGACGAGCCGACCGCGGCGCTCGGCGTCAAGGAGGCGGCGCACGTACTGCGCATCGTGCTCCAGGCGCGCCGCAAGGGCATCGCGGTGATCTTTATCACCCACAATGTCGTCCATGCGCTGACCGTTGGTGACCACTTCGCCGTCCTCATCAGGGGCGCCAAGGCCGCCGATTTCCGCAAGGGCGAGAAAAGCCGCGAGGCGATCACCGACCTGATGGCGGGGGGCGAACAGATGGCCGAGCTTGAGGCCGAGATCGAGAGCTTCTCCATGGCTGATGACGGGCATGCGCCGCATGGCGCAAGCCATATGCGTGACCAGTGAAGACGCCCATCTCCTCCTCCCGGGCATCTTCCTGTGCGGCCGGCGGAATTCTGCCGGCCGCATTTTCGACCAACCAAAGAACAGACGGCAGAGTGACAATGGCAAAATGGATTGATGCGTGCGCGACCGATGACATCGATGAAGAGGACGTCATCCGCTTCGATCACGAGGGCCGGACATTCGCCATCTACCGCAGCCCCGACGATGCATTCTTCTGCACCGATGGGCTGTGCACGCATGAGAAGGTGCATCTGAGCGATGGGCTGGTTATGGAACACAGGATCGAATGCCCGAAGCACAACGGCGTGTTCGATTACCGGACCGGTGAAGCGCTGCGCGCACCGGTCTGCGTGAACCTGAAAACCTACACCACGAAGGTCGAGGACGGCCGCGTGTTCATCGCGGTCTGACATGTCCGATACTTTTACGCTTGCGGCTTGCGTCGAAATGCTGTGGCGCGACAAGCCGATGGAATGGCGCGTGCGGCGCCTTACCGAAATGGGCTTCCAAGTCGGTCTCTGGAACTGGCCCGAGCATGACCTTGCTATGCTCGAGAAATCCGGCGCGACTTTCTCGATCATGAACGGCTATCTGCGCGGCAGGCTTGCCGATGACGAGGGTGCGGCTGAACTTTTGAAGACGGCGAAGGAGACGGCGGCGGTCGGCAAGCGCCTCGGCGTTGCGCGGCACAATCTGCACGGCACCGGGCTGGGCGATGGCGGCCTGCCCGTCACCCCTTGTGAGACTGTCACCGGCGCGATGTGGCTCAAGGCGCGCGACACGCTGAACCGCATCGCCGACCTTGCCGAGGCGGAAGGCGTGACCTTCACGCTGGAGAATCTGAACCTGCCGGTCGACCATCCCGGCGTGCCGTTTGGCCGCGCGGAAGACACGCTTGCGCTGGTATCGAGCATCAACCGACCGGGCCTGCGCCTCAATCTCGATCTCTACCATGCACAGATCGGCGAAGGGAACCTGATCGAGCTCTGCCGCGCCTGCCTGCCGTGGATCGGCGAGGTCCAGGTGGCCGACGTCCCTGGACGCGTGGAGCCCGGCAGCGGCGAGATCAATTACCGGGGCATCGCCCGTGCCCTGAAAAACATGGGCTATCGCGGAGCGGTTGGCATGGAAGCGTTTGCCTCCGGCGACCCCGAAGCGGCGCTGCAAGCCTTTCGCGAAGCTTTCACTGAGTGAGGGAAAAAGAATGGTTACCAAGAACAGCCGACCGACCGTGGCCGACATCCGCGCCATGAAGGGCCGCGGCCAGAAGATTTCCATGCTCTACGTCACCTCGCTCGAAGAGGCGGCGGCGGCCGACGCGGCCGGCGTAGACATGCTTTCGATCGAGGGTCGCTTCTTCTCGCCCGAGATGCGCGAGGCGGCGGGCCGCTGCTTCGTACAGGTCGGGCTGCCTTACGGGCCCTCCGGCAATCTGGTCACGGCGGAGGACTATCTGAAAACCGCCTACCACTTCATGCGCATCGGCGGCGACTGCTTCTACTGTGCGGCCTCGCTCGATATCCAGAAGACGCTCTGCGACAACGCCGTGCCTGTCGTTGCCCATGTTGGCCTGATCCCCTCGCAATGCACTTGGACCGGCGGTTTCAAGGCTGTCGGCAGGACGGCCGAGAGCGCGCGTGCGGTGTGGGACCACGTCAAACGCCTTGAAGCCATTCGCTGCTTCGGCGCCGAGCTGGAAGTGGTGCCAGACCGCATTGCCGACCTGATTACCAGGAGCACGCCGATGATCATGCTTGGGATGGGCGCCGGACCGCATGCCGACGCGCAGTATCTGTTCAGCGAGGACGTGCTCGGCCACACCACCGGCCACAAGCCGCGCCATGCAAAGACCTACCGCAACTTCGCCGCCGAGTATGAGCGGCTGCAGCACGAGCGCATCGCCGCCTATCGCGAATTCATCGCCGACGTCCAGACCGGCGCCTATCCCGAGCCACAGCATGTGGTTCAGATCACTGATGACGAGTTCTCCACCTTCAGGACCGCTCTCAGGCTTTAGGAACAGGCCGCGAGATTCTCTTGAAGGTCAGCTATCTCCGCTACTCTGCTCGAGCCGAACGACGCTCAACGCGAGCGCGACGACCGGTTCGTGATCTCTACCTCAACCGCAGGCGCCCCTCCCGCGCAGCGGGTTCGTTCTGCGGCCCCTTAGCGGACTTTCGGCTCGCGAACATTCCGCGCCATCTAATTAGCCACACCGTCAGCCGGCCACTTCCACCGGCAGGCCGGCGGCTTTCCATTCCGGCATGCCGTCTTCCAGGCGACGCGCGGAATGCCCCAGAGAGCGCAGCGCGGCTACCGCCTCGAAGGACATGACGCACCAGGGGCCGCGACAGTAGGCGACGACTTCTCGGCTGGTGTCGGCACTATAGGACCAGGCCTTGATTTCGCCGAGCGGGACATTGATAGCGCCGGGCACATGGCCGAGTGCGAACTCGTCCGGCGGACGGACATCGATCAGCGTCACCAGCCCATCGCGCATCAGCGCCTGGAGTTCCTCGCGCCCGACGGGCCGCATGCCATCGCGCGCTTCGAAATAGCCGCGCACGATGCGGTCGACTTCGGCAAGGCGCCGCTCGGCAACCGCGCGCACTGAGGCGAAGGCGGAAAGCACGCTCTCATCCGCAAGCGAATAATGCACGAACTTGCCGTCGCGCTCGGCCGAGACGAGGCCGGCACGGCGAAGCGCCTGCAGGTGCTGGGAGATGTTGGCTATCGGTTGGCCGAGCTTGGCCGCCAACGCTTCGACACCGCGCGCGCCTTGCGCCAGATGCTCGATCATCTCCAGGCGCAGCGGGTGGCCGAGCGCCTTGGCGACGATGGCGAACTGTTCGTAGAGCGCCTGTTTCGGATTGCGGATTGACATCGGCCTTTCTGCGACGCATCGTCATTCAATAGAATAATTGAATGACGATTTCGAGTTGCTGTCAAGCCGGGCGGCTGCCCGGCGCGGTTTGTCCATTCGGAGGGAAGGCGATGATTCTGAGACAGTTCCTGCACACTGACCCGGTCGCCGCTTCCTATCTGTTCGGCTGCGGCGGCAAGGCGTCCGCGGCGGTCGTCGATCCGGTCGGCGACATCGCCCCCTATGTCGAGGCGGCACGCGCGACCGGCATGCGCATCCTTTATGTCGTCGACACCCATATCCATGCCGACCATATCTCGGCCGGCCGCTCGCTGGCCGAGGCGACGGGCGCCGACTACGTGCTCTTCGAGGGTGCCGAGGCGGACTTCCCGTTCCGGCGCGTGAAGGACGGCGAAGTGCTCGAGCTCGGCAATGTCACGGCGACGGTCATGCACACGCCAGGCCATACGCCGGAGCATCTGAGCCTGCTCGTCACGGACCGGACACGGTCGACCGAACCTTGGTTCGTGCTCACCGGGCACACGCTGATGGTCGGCGATCTCGGCCGGACCGAACTTGCTTCGAGCGCCGAGGACGGGGCGCGTGCACTGTTCTCCAGCGTGTGCCGGCTGAAGGAATTGCCTGACCATATCGAGGTGATGCCCGGCGCTTATTCCGGTTCGGTCTGCGGGCGCTCGCTGAGCGGCAAGCCGACATCGACAATCGGCTTCGAGCGGCGCTTCAACAAAGCCTTCCGCATCGAGGACGAGGACCGGTTCGTCGCCGCCATGACCGCCGACATCCCTCCCCCGCCGCCGGAGGCCGCCCGGACGCGGGCCATCAACGCCGGAGCGAAATCTTGAGCACAGCGGCGCCCGCCGTCGCGCTCGGCCTCAAGGCCAACTGGAAGCAGTTCGCGCTTTTGGTGCTGATCAACGCTTTCGTCGGCGGCATGGTCGGCATCGAAAGGACCGTCGTGCCGTTGATCGGCGCGGAGGAATTCGGCGTCGCTTCCACCACGCTCATCGTGTCCTTTATCGTCAGCTTTGGCGTGGTCAAGGCCTGCGCCAACCTCATCTCCGGCCAGCTTGCCGACATATGGGGCCGCAAGCGCGTGCTGATCCTCGGCTGGCTGTTCGGCCTGCCGGTGCCGTTCATCATCATCTGGGCGCCGAGCTGGGGCTGGATCGTCGCCGCCAATGCGCTGCTCGGCATCAACCAGGGGTTTGCCTGGTCGATGACGGTGATCATGAAGGTCGATCTGGTCGGGCCGAAGTCGCGCGGGCTTGCCGTCGGTCTCAACGAGTTCGCCGGCTACCTCGCCGTCGGCGTCACCGCTTTCCTGACCGGCTATCTCGCGAGCCGCTACGGGCTGCGTCCGGTGCCGATCTATCTCGGCGTCGGCTACGCGGTCCTCGGTGCCGCGCTATCGATCCTGCTTGTGCGCGACACGCGCGAGCATGTGCGGCTGGAGCTGGCGAACCATCCAAAACAGGCTTCGCCGCTCAGCTTCCGCGAGATCTTCATGCTGACCTCGGTCGGCGATCGCAACCTGTTCGCCGCATCGCAAGCCGGCCTGGTCAACAATCTGAATGACGGCATGAGCTGGGGCTTGTTTCCGCTCTTCTTCGTCGCCAATGGGCTCGGCGTCGAACGGATCGGCATCCTCAAGGCGGTTTATCCGGCGGTCTGGGGCGTCTTCCAGGTCGCGACCGGGCCGTTGAGCGACCGATGGGGCCGCAAGGGCCTGATCGTCGCCGGCATGTGGGTGCAGGCGGCGGGGCTTCTCACCACCGCCATGACGCGCGATTTCGGCTGGTGGCTACTGGCGAGCCTGCTGCTCGGCGTCGGCACGGCGATGGTCTATCCAAGCCTGATCGCGGCGGTGTCGGACGCCTCGCATCCGTCCTGGCGGGCGCGCTCGCTCAGCGTCTACCGCTTCTGGCGCGACCTCGGCTATGCCCTTGGCGCCCTCTGCGCGGGCCTGATCGCCGACTTCTTCGGCTTCTCCGCGGCGATCGCGGCCATTGCGGCGCTGACCTTCCTGTCGGGTGCGATCGTCGCGATAGCAATGCGCGAGACGCGTGCCGCCCCCGTGGTTCCGACATCAGCCGATAGTTGAGACCTCCTCCGAAACGAGGGCCGCGTTTACGTTAATGGAAGCTTGATGCTGCGCGGGATTTGGCTGTCCGCTACAATTCGGACAGGTACAATTCCTCGAGATCGCGCATGAGCAGCCCGAACCGCATGCCGTGGGTGGACACGGCAAAAGGCCTTTCCATCATCCTGGTGGTGATGATGTATTCGGCCTACAACACCGGCGAGTACACCGGCGGCATCGGCTTCCTGCATTATGCCATCGGCTTCGCGACGCCGTTCCGCATGCCGGAATTCTTCCTGATCTCGGGCCTGTTCCTGTCGCAGGTGATCGACCGGCCGTGGCGCCGCTATATCGATCGCCGCGTCGTCCATTATCTCTATTTCTACGTGCTGTGGGCGATCATCTCGATCGGGCTCAAGATCGGCATCTTCAGCGGCGATCCAGCCGGCATGCTGCACGACCTCGCCATGGCCGTCGTCCAGCCCTACGGCGTCCTGTGGTTCATCTACATGCTGGCGGTTTTCGGGCTCGCCGCACGCGCCCTGCGCGAGGTCAGCGTGCCGCACTGGCTCGTGATCGCGGCCGCCGCCGCGCTGCAGATGTGGGCACCGCAGTCCGAGAGCTACGCGCTGACCCAGTTCGCGGCTTATTTCGTCTTCTTCTATCTCGGCTTCGTCCTGGCGCCGCCGGTGTTCCGGCTGGTCGCGTGGACGCAAGCTCGTCCGGCGCTCGCCGTTGCTGGCCTGGTCGTCTGGGCGATCGTCAACGGTCTGCTCGTCTATTCGCCCGGCTACGCCGTGCAGCCGGTCGGCATGCAGATGGGCCTGGCGGCATGGCCGCCGCTGCATTTCCTGCTTGCCGTCGCCGGCGCGGTGGCGCTATGCGTTGCCGGCGGTTTCCTGTCGAAATTCGCCTCGATGGAATGGCTGCGCTGGCTCGGCGAGCATTCGCTGGTCGTCTATGTCGCCTTCACCATCCCGATGTCGATCTTCCGTGGCGCAGCGCTTGCAAGCGGCCTTCTGACCGACACCGGAATGCTGAGCCTCGCGGTGCTGGTCGTCTCGGTCATCAGCCCGGTGGTTGTCTATTTCATCGTCAAGCGCATCGGCTTCGGCACCTTCCTGTTCGAACGGCCGGCCTGGGCGCATATCGACGGGCCGACCGCTACGAAGGTTTCCGGCAAAGCCATATCGCGGCCGGCGCGCGAGGCGGCCTGATCAAGCCGCCCTATTCGGGGTGTCGATCACTTGCCGGCATCGTATCCAGGACGGCGCACGGCGCGGACCTTGCCGCTGCCGCCACCGCCGCAGAAGAAGCAGCCCGCGCCGTCGGATTCCAGCCCGGACACGCCCATTCCAGCCGGCATCTCCAGCGTCTGCAGCACCTCGCCCGTCTTCGGATCGACACGGCGGATGTCGCTCTCCTCGCCCTCCCAGGTGCCATGCCAGAGCTCGCCATCGACCCAGGTGACGCCGGTGACGACACGATTGGATTCTATGGTGCGGATGATCTTGCCGGTCTCGGGATCGATCTGATGGATGCTGCGGGCCCGATGCTGGCCGACCCAGAGCGAGCCCTCGGCCCAGGCAAGACCTGAGTCGCCGCCATTGCCCGGCGCCGGTATGGTGGCGACGATCTTGCCGGTGCCCGGATCGATCTTGTGAATGCGGTCCTCGGCGATCTGGTAGAGATGCTTGCCGTCGAAGGCTGTGCCGGCATGCGAAGCGACATCGATCGACTTCACGATCGCGCCGCTCTCAGGATCAAGGGCGTTCACCTTGTCGCCATCGGCGAACCAGACACTCTTGCCGTCATAGGTGACGCCATTGACGCGCTCGGCGCCCGGAAATGGTCCGTATTCACGCAGGATCTCGGCGGCGGCTCTTTTCATTTTTCCAATCTCCATCAACCTGAACGTTGTAAGGCAGACTAATCGCTCGGCAGCGGGCCCGGGAGTAACAAGACCGTCGGGAATCCGGTCACCGGCGGCATCATCCAACGACGGGCGCGGCCGCGGCCGACGGCCTGCACCTTGTCCTGCGCCGAAAGCTGCTCCAGCGCGCGCTGGACGGTGCGGGCGCTGGCGCCGAGCGCGATCGCCAGCGCCGAGCTCGACCAGGCCTCGCCGTCGGTCAAGAAGGCGAGGACCGCGCCGTGCTCGTCTTCGACCGGCGGCGCCAGCACGACGACCTCGGCGGCCTTCAGCGGCGTCAGCACAAAACCGGCAGCCGTCGCACTGATCTCGGCCAGCGCACCGAGCTCGGCGCGCAGCCGCCCCATCTCGACCCTGAGCCGCGCGCGGTGCGATTCATCGGCATGCCTTGCCCGGAAGGCGCGCCTCAGCAGCATTTCGCGCGATGCGTCGGCCGGCCATGCCTCGGCGAGCGTGCGCGCCAGCGCGAACAGCACGGGCCGGGTCGCCAGCGAAACCACCACGTCGACTTCACGCACGACATTGCGGCAGGCATCGATGACCAGCGCACCCGAACTCAGCAGAGCCTCGACCTCGTCGAGCAGCAGCTCTTTCTGCACGCCTCGCGCGATCAGCCGGCCGACCGGCGTGTTCAGAACCAGCGACGCCGCTTCGACTTCGGCCCGCAACGCCGGGATGTTGGCTTCGTAAGCGGCAAGCGATGCCCGCCCGAACGCCGAGCGCGCCGCTTTTGTCCTGAGACGCCTGACGGCGATGCCGGCGGCGGCGAGCTCATGCGCGACGCGGGCGACCGGCGGCAGCGGCGCCGGATCGAAATCCGAAAGCAGGCGCTCGGCCTCGTCGAGACGGCCGATCAGGATGAGCCGGCGCGCCTCGAGGCTGCCGGCATAGGCGGCGTTCAGCCGGTCGCCATGCGCCGCAAGCGTCGCGCGCGCGGATCGCAGCGCCCTCTCCGGCCAGCCGAGGTCGCGCGAGACCAGCGCGATCTCGGCCTCGGCGACGACGCAGCGTGCACGCGCCACAGCTTCCCGCGGACTGAAGGCGCGGGCGGCGTCCTTGAGCAACGCCTTGGCCTTGGCGAAATCGCCGAGCTGCGCCATCGCGATGCCGCGCAGCGCCAGCGCCGGCGCGTCGTCGCGCAGCGCGACGCGCCTCAAGGCTCCGAGCGGATCGCCCGCGGCAAGCGCGCGGCCGGCGGCATTGATCAGCGAGTCCATTCAATACCCGCCTCGGGACCCGCCCAAGCAAATCGCGTCACACTTGTAACTCTCACCATCGCAGCGTGCGGCCCTATGTCTGTCCTCGTCACCCCCAACCAAACCCAAGAACGGGACAAGAGCAATGACCCAACATATGAAGACACCGCCGGTCGTTTCGCAGGAAGCGTGGGAAGGCGCCTATGAAGAGATGCTGGTTAAGGAGAAGACCCTGACCCGCGCCCGCGACGCTTTGGCCGCCGAACGTCGCCGCATGCCGTGGATGGAAGTGAAGAAGGACTATGTCTTTGAAGGCCCTAACGGCAAGGTGAGCCTGCTCGACCTCTTCGAAGGCCGCCGCCAGCTCGTCGTCTACCGCGCCTTCTTCGAGCCGGGCGTCTTCGGCTGGCCGGAGCATGCCTGCCGCGGCTGCTCGCTCGGCGCCGACCAGGTCGGCAATCTCGCCCATCTCAACGCCCGCGACACCACGCTTGCCTATGCCTCGCGCGCCCCGCAGGCCGACATCCAGCGGCTGAAGCAGCGGATGGACTGGAAGATGCCCTGGTACACCATCACCGACAGCTGGGATAAGGATTTCGGCGTCGACGAATGGCACGGCCACAACGTCTTCATCCATGACGGCAAGCGCATCTTCCGCACCTACTTCGTCAACAACCGCGGCGACGAGGCGTTTGGCACCGTCTGGAGCTATCTCGACCTCACGCCGCTCGGCCGCCAGGAGGTGTGGGAGGATTCGCCCGAGGGCTATCCGCAAACCCAGACCTACAAGTGGTGGAACTGGCACGACAATTACGAAGCAGGCGCCGCCCCCGACCAGAGATGGGTCGAGGTGTCGGATGCCGGCGAAGCGGCGTTCCGCAACAAGGACGCCTGAGCCTGAAGCGTCTCCGGCGGCGCAAACCGCACGCCGCCGGAGCCGATCGCTTCGCCCTTGTTCCTATGGGCTTGAAAACCTGACCGCTTCAGAAGGTGGATATCATGAGCATCGACTCCCCTCGCCCAACCTGCCTGAGCGGCTTCGGCCTCGCCGACTGGCTTGGCCTCGCCGCCGCGCCGACCTTCGCCACGATGGCGCTGCTGACGGCTGCCTATGGCGGGCACGACATGATGTGCATGTCGGGCGGCTCAATGCTCGGCGGCATGGTGCCGATGTATCTCCTGATGGCGGCGTTCCACCTGGCGCCGTGGCTGCGGCTGGTGGCGAGGCGGGCGTGAGATCTTCGTTGAGCGCCGTATGGCTTGACGGCCGCCGAGAAATCGAAAGTCCGACCCGCTGCCCTTCCAGGCCTTGACGAAAACAGGCGCGCCTGTTTGAGACACGGGAGAAAATAGGGACATTTGCTCCGTGGGGAGATGAGCAAGCGGTGGGCAAGCTGTGAAGCGCGTTTTTCGGTTGCTTGCTGCCGTGATCATGGCGTCCGGCGTGAGCGGGTGCACAAGCATTTCCTACTACGCGCAGTCGTTGGAGGGCCATGTTGAGATCATGGCGGCGCGCAAGAATGTTGCGAAGCTGATCCGCGATCCCTCGACGCCAGAGGCACTGCGCGCCAAGCTGACGTCGGCGAGCGCCATACGTCACTTTGCCACGGAAAAACTGGCACTGCCCGATAACAATAGCTACCGCAGCTATGTCGACATCGGTCGAAACGATGTGACCTTGGCCGTCTTCGCCGCGCCGCAATTCTCTCTCGCGCCGATAACATGGTGCTTTCCGGTTTTCGGCTGCGTTCCCTACAAGGGTTATTTTTCGCGGCAAGACGCGCTCGAAAGTGCCGCCGAATTGCAGCGGCAGGGGCTGGACGTCTATGTGTCAGGCGTCACCGCATATTCCACGCTGGGCTGGTTCAGCGACCCGTTGCTCAGCACCATGCTGCGTCAGGACGACACCTATATCGCCAGCCTTGTCTTCCATGAGCTGGCGCATCAGAAAATCTATGTGAATGGCGACTCCGCGTTCAACGAGGCTTTCGCGGTTTCCGTCGAAACCACCGGCACGAGGAAATGGCTCCGCGCCACCGGCAATGGCGCCGGGTTGCGCAGCTACGAAGCCGATCGCAAGCGCAAGGCGGACTTTCTCGGACTGATATCGAAAACCCGGGACGAGTTGAGGCAGGTCTATGGAAGCCCCCGCAGCCCGGAGCAGATGGCAGCCGCCAAAGCCGCCACGATCGACCGGCTGCGGATACGCTACCGGCAAATGCGCGACAAGCGCTGGGCCGGATATCGGGGATACGACGCCTGGTTCAATAGCCCGATCAACAACGCAAAGCTTGCCGCGACTGCCGTCTATGGCGAACAGGTTCCGGCGTTTCTTCGCCTGTTCGACCTGTGCTCAGGCGACTATCCGAGGTTCTACGCCTCCGTTCGGCGGATCGGAAATTTGCCCGGACCTTCGCGCGCCGAAGCGCTCAAGGCCGCGGCTGCGTGCAATTGACTTGAACACGCGCATGGGACCTCGTCGCCATGTTCGACGTGCTCGAGCACATCCCGGATCTCAGTTTCCTCTCTCGCCTTCAGACCCGCCATCCGGCCGTCGCCGTCCCTTATTGCCGCTGGCTGGCGGGCGCAACATCAGACCGCGACCGGCTCAGCGGCAGACGGCTTCATGGCCCGCGAATAGCCTTGTGGCGCCAACCGAAAGGTCAGCACGGTCACGATCGCAATGCAGGCGAGATGCAGCAGCCAGCCGGCATGGAAGCCGCCGGTGAGATCGTGCAGTACCGCGACGATCCATGGCGGTATCGCGGCAAGCAGGAAACCGCCGCCTTGCATCATGGCCGAAAGCGCGCCGGCCTCCGCCGGGTCCGGCAGATGTTCGAGCGCGACGATCATGGTGAGCGAGAAGGAGCCGCCCAGCCCCGCTCCCAACAAGAGCGCCAGGACGAAAGGCGCGGTTTCGGGCCGCAGGATCAAACCTGCAAAACCAACTGCCTGCATGGCCAAAGTCAGCCAGAGCCATGGCCGGCGGTCCACGCTTTTGCTCGCAAGGGCCGGCAACAGCAGGGCCGAGAGCGCCTGCCCCACAGCCATGACCGCCAGCAAGCCGCCGCTGGAAGCGCTCGTCCAGCCTTGCTCCTGATAGTATGGCGCAAGCCATGCCACCGAGGTCGAGTAGCCACCATTGACGAGGCCGAAGCAGGCCATCAGCAGCCAGGTGCGGGGCCGCTTGAGCCAGCCAGCCGCCGCGTTCTTGCCTTGCGGGTGGGCAACGTCGCGCGGCAAGCAGGCCACGGCAAGCGCCGCCGCGATCAATGCCGGCAACGCCATCCAGGCGAGCCCGAAATGCCAGTCGCCCGAGGCCGTGGCAATCAGCGGCGCGAGTTGCGCGCCAACCGCGCCCCCGCCCATCAGCATCGATGAATAAAGCCCCATGACGAGGCTGACATGGCGAGGGAATTGCCGCTTGACGATGCCGGGAAACACGGCCTGCACGACGGCCGCCCCAAGGCCGAGCAAGGCGGCGGTGCCTATCATTTCAAGGCCCGTCGACGCGAAGAGACGAAGGAACGATGCGAGGCTGACGATGGCGAGCGCCGCAATGACCGCCCGGCTTGCGCCAATGCGCGCCTGCAAGGATGGCCCGGTAAAGGCGAAGGTCCCCATCAGCAACATCGGCACCAGCGTCAGCAGCGCGATGCCCTGTGTGCCGAGACCGGTCTCGGCGCGCACGCCCGCCGCCAGCGGACCGATGCCGGTGATGAACGGCCTGAGGTTGAGTCCCACCATGGCGACCACGGCAAGCATGAGAAAACGGCTGGAAGTGGCCTCTATGTCCTTCTGTCCGCTCATGGCGCCGGCCGCTTTCCTCAGCTTGCGCCGGCGGCCATGAGGAGTTTTTCGATCTCCTTGAAGCCGCGGTCCCGCGCATGCCGCAGCGGCGTCACGCCATCGCCGTCGGCGAGATCGACGTTGGCTCCGGCCTTGATGAGCAGCGAAACAATCTGCTGGTGGCGCTGGCCGCCGTCGCCGAGGATGATGGCTTCCAGCAGCGCGGTCCAACCGAGCTTGTTGACATGGTCGACGTCGACACCGGCCTCGATCAGCATGCGCACGGTCTCGACATGACCGCGCTCCGACGCCGGGATGAGCGCGGTGCCGCCGTAGCGATTGACGCTCTTGAGATCGGCGCCATGGGCGAGCGCTAGCTTGAGGATTTCCAGATGCCCGCGCGCGCCGGCGTAAAGGTAAGGGCTGTCCTCGATATTATCCTTGGCGTTGACGTTCGCTCCGGCCGCGATCAGCGCCCTGGCGGCGGCAACCCTGTTGTCGTGCGTCGCGACAAGCAGCGGTGTGGCGCCGGTGCCGTCGCGCGAGTCGATCTCAGCGCCTTGCGACAAAAGCCTGCCGATTGTCTCGACATCATCCATGGCGGCCGCGGCATGCAATGGGGTTGTGCGCATGGTTTCTCCTGACGCGATCGCCGAAACGGAAGCGAGCACCAGCAAGGCAAAGGCAAAATAGAGGCTACGCATTCCTGGCTCCTGCAGCACCGGCCAACGCATGGCCTTGTCCGCACTTTCGGATAGGGCTACTTCGCTTCATTTAGAAATTAAATGTATGCATCTATCTCATTATGATTTTAGATAGTACACGCCATGCGCGACGGAGGGTGAAAAATGCTCGATCCGCGTCTTCTGCGTGCCTTCATCGCGATTGCCGACGCCGGCAGCTTCACGCAGGCGGCGGAGCGGCTGAACATGACGCAATCGACAATCAGCCAGCAGCTTGCCCGGCTGGAGGACGCGGTGGGCAGAAGCCTGGTCGATCGCGACACAAGGCCGATCCGGCCGACGGCCGCGGGCGAGCGGCTGCTCGGCTATGCGCGGCGCATCCTCGCCTTGCAGCATGAAGCGCAAACGGCGCTTGGCGATCCGGCCGGCACCACGCCGGCGCGGATCGGCGTGCCTGAGGATATCGTCAACACTACGATGGCCGGGGTGTTCGGCGATTTCGCCAAGCGCCACCGCGCGGTCCGGCTGGACGTCACCGCGGGCTTGAGCCGTGACCTGACCCGGCGCTATCGCGCCGGCGAGTTCGACATCGTGGTGGTCAAGGAAGCCGCCGCCGAACCCGATTGCCGGGCAAGCTTTCCCGAACCGATGGCGTGGTTCGAAAGCGCGGACAGCCATTCCGATTGGGCCCATCGGGCCCAACCCGATTGGGCCCATCCGGCCCAATCCGATTGGCCCGATCCGGTGCCGCTGGTCGCCTTCCCGCCCGGCGGGCTCTACCGCGAAGCCATGTTCGAGCGGATCGAGCGCGAACAACGCCGCTGGTACATCGCCTTCACCGGCAGCAGCCTTCACAACGTGCTGGTCGGCGTGGAGGCCGGGCTCGGCCTGTCGTTGCTGCCAAGGAGCGCAGTGGGAGGCCAACGCGTCCGGCCCTGTGCGCGTCTCGGCGCCGAGCCCTCGATGGTGGTCTCGCTCTATGCCTGGGACAAGACGGGGCCGGTTGCGGACCTGGCCGAGCGGATGACCGCAGTTCTTGCTGCCCGGTAGCAAGCGTGAGAATAAGCGCGGGAATGACGCGCCGCATTGCCTTCCGCATCGGCTCGCACAATAGTCGGGCCGATGTTTGAGGCGATTGCGAGTCATTGGTCCACGCTTATCCTGATCCTCTCGCTGGCGATGGCGGCGGTCGGCATCGTCCACGCCATCATGACCAAGGAGGATGTGCGCGCCGCTACCGGCTGGGTGGGCGTGATGCTTTTGTCGCCCTTCCTCGGCGCGATCATCTACGCCATTGCCGGCATCAACCGCATCCGCCGCGCGACGATCAGCGCCATGCGTCCCGTCTCCAGCGAGGCGGCCGCCGCCAGGCACGACCGCGACGTCGCCCTGGAAGCCTTGATCAATGCCGAATACGGCCAGCGCTTCACCGGGCTGAAGACGCTTGGCGACAGGGTGGCGCGGTGTCCGCTCACCTCGGGAAACACCATCGCCGTGCTCAAGACCGGCGATGAAGCCTATACCGCGATGTGCCGGGCGATCGACGCGGCGCAAAGAAGCGTGCTTCTGGAAACCTATATTTTCGACAATGACGCGGTCGGGGCGCTCTTCGTCCAGTCGCTCGGCAACGCAGTCGAGCGCGGCGTCACTGTGCGAGTGCTGATCGATGCCGTCGGTGTGCGCTATTCGGTGCCGAGCATCCTGAAGCAGCTCAGGGAAGCCGACGTCACTGCCGACCTCTTCAACGGCAACATCGTCATGGGCCTGAGACTTCCCTATGCCAACCTCAGGACGCACAGGAAGATCCTGGTCGTCGACGGTGACGTGGCGTTCACGGGGGGGCTGAACATCCGCAAGGGCTTCTCCGCCGAGTTCGCCGGTTCCGAAAGCTCGCGGGACACGCATTTCGAGGTCACCGGGCCGGTGGTGGCCGACCTGTTCTCGGTTGCCGCCGAGGACTGGCGTTTTGCCGGCAACGAGGCCTTGAAGGACTGGCCATGGCAGGTCGAGCGCGCCGCGCCGCCGCCCGGGCAGCCGGTGCTGGTGCGCGCGGTCGCGACCGGACCGGACGCCTCCAACGAAACCAACCTCAAACTGCTGATGGGCGCATTCTCGGTGGCCCGCAAATCGATCCGCATCATGTCGCCCTATTTCCTGCCGGACCGGGAATTCATCAGCGCGCTGACCACGGCCGGCCGCCGCGGCGTCGAAATCGACATCGTCGTGCCGGCGGTGAACAACCTCTTCCTCGTCGACCATGCGATGACGGCGCAGTTCGACCAGGTGCTGAAGCACTATTGCCGCGTCTGGCGCCACGACGGCCCGTTCGACCATTCGAAGCTGATGGCGATCGACGGGGTGTGGGCCTATGTCGGCTCCTCCAATATGGACGCCCGTTCGCTGAGGCTGAATTTCGAGATCGACATGGAAGTGCTGGATCAAAACTTTGCCGCCGAAATCGACGCCCGCATTGGGGCCGCTATCGCCGCCGCCGAGCCGGTGACGCTGGAGACGCTGAAGGCAAGGCCATTCATAGTCCGCGTCTTCGACCGTTTGCTATGGCTGGGATCACCCTATCTTTAGAACAGAAAAACGAGCATCGGGACCATGGAGACAAACGACATAAAAGGACGCAGCCTCCCGGAGACCGTGCTCCTGTCGATCCGCGCCAGGAACGCGCGCAAGGCGAAGGCGACACCGCGCAAGCGTGTCAATGGCGCCGAAGTCGTCGTTGCCTCCTACAACGTCCACAAATGCATCGGCACGGACCGAAGGTTCGATCCCGAACGGACGGCGCGCGTCATCCGCGAAATCTGCCCCGACGTGATCGCGCTGCAGGAAGCCGACAACCGTTTCGGCGACAAGGCCGGGCTGCTCGACCTTGCCCGCCTGGAACTGGAGACGGGGTTGGTGCCGGTGCCGGTCAGCGGAAACGGCAAGGGGCATGGCTGGCGCGGCAATGTGCTTCTGTTCAAGCGCGGCACGGTGCGCGACGTCCACCAGATCAAGCTGCCGGGACTGGAGCCGCGCGGCGCGCTGGTTGCCGAGATCGATCTCGACGAGAAACGGACCCTGCGCGTCATTGCCGCCCATCTCGGCCTGTTGCGCCGCTCGCGCTCCGAACAGGCCCGCGTCGTGCTCGACATCATGAACAGCGCGGACGAAAGGCCGACGCTGCTGCTCGGCGACCTCAACGAATGGCGGCTCGGCAACCGCTCGGCGCTGAACACGCTGCACACCACATTCGGCCCGACGCCGCCGGCGGTGCCCACCTTTCCATCGGGCCTGCCGGTGCTGGCGCTCGACCGCATCATGGGCAACCGGCACGACCTGGTTTCAGCCGTGGAGGCGCATGACACGCCGCTGTCGCGCGTTGCCTCCGACCACCTGCCGCTGACGGCTTTCGTGCATTTGTAAGCCGGCAGACGTCACCCTTCCCTCAGCCAGACCAGCATCTCGCCAGGATCGCGGTTGTCCCAGGCGAAATAGGGAACGGCCTTGAGCTTCGTCTCTTCCGTCGCCGGCGGTTCAGGGCGATAGAGATCGCCGCCCCGGTTCTCAACCTCGGCCCGGCTGCCGATGGCCGAAAGGGTGACGATGCCGCCGAGAAGGTTCGGCTCCTCATGCGCCTCGAGCCTAGCTAGCGTCAGGATGCGTCTGGCTGTTCATCGCATCGAAGGCGTTGGCGATATCGCCGATCCCCGGTTGACCGGTCAGGCCGAAGTTGGAGGTCGGAGCGCCGGCATGCGCCTGAGGGGTGCAGTCGGAAGAGGCGCTCAGACCACCTTCTTCTTCCCCCGCCGGCCGCCGCCATGCGCTTCCACGGCCTTCTCGACGGCGCGCTTCAGCTCGTCCTTGATCTCGACCGTATCGGCCATCAACGTTTCGACCTTCAGGAAATCGAGCACGCGGTATTTCGAGACCGCGGGGCGAATCAGAATGTCCGGCCGGTGCTGCCTGAGCTTGTTGGCGATGATCGACTGCATCATCAGCTGCGTGGCGCCATACATCAGATCGACGGTGGTCGGATGCCTGCGCTCGGCCTCGCTCGGCGCGCCCACCACATCGATGGCGACGATGATGTCGGCGTCCTTCTCGATGAGGTCGAAGGGCACCGGGTTGTAGATGCCGCCGTCAATCAGCACGCGGCCATCGCGCGTGACCGGGCGGAACACCGCCGGAATGGCGGCCGAGGCTGCCAGCGCCGATTGCAGGTCGCCCTCTTCGAACACTGCCAGCTTGTGGCCGAAATAGTCGGTCGCCGTCACCTTGAGCGGGATCTTCAGCTCTTCGAAGGTCGCGGGGATGGCGTCGGGCAGGAAGGCTTTCAGGATGCGTTCGACATTGAACTGGCCGACGCGGATGCCGCCCTGCATGGCCTCCGCGATCGTGCCCGGCCGCGAGCGCCACATGCGCGCGGCCACCTCGGCGCGGCTGCCGAGGATCGAGCGAGCATAGCCGTGGATCTCGGCCCCTCGCATGCCCGAGGCCATGCCGGCGCCCATGATGGCGCCGATCGACGAGCCGGCGATCGCCACCGGCTCGATGCCAAGTTCGTCGAGAGCCTCGACGATATGGATATGAGCGAGACCACGTGCGCCGCCGCCGCCGAAGGCCACGCCGAAGGTCGGGCTCATCCCTTGCCGCCTCCCGCCAGCGGCGGGCCGATGACCATCACGGCGGGATCGGCCGATAGAAGCTTCTTCGCCGCCGCCTTGACGTCGGCGAGCGTCACCGCGTTGATGAGCGCGGCGCGGCGCTTCATATAGTCGATGCCGAGATTGTCGACCTGCAGCTCGACCAGCGTCGCGGCAATGGAGCTGGAGGAATCCAGATTGTTGATGGCGTAGGCGCCGATCATGTATTTCTTGATCGCCGCAAGCTCCTCCTCGGTGGGGCCGTTCTCAGCCATGTCCTTCACCACCTGGCGCACGATCGAAAGCGTTTCGGCTGCGCGGTCGGAACGCGTCGCCGTCGTTACGAGCAGCGAGTGGGAATGCTCGTTGTCGACGAGATCGGAACTGACGCCATAGGCGAGGCCGCGTTTCTCACGCACCTCCGAGAACAGCCGGGAGGTGAAGGTCGAGCCGCCAAGGATCTCGTTCATCAACACCGTGGCAAAGAAATCCGGATCGCTGCGTTTCACGCCCGGCCAGGCGAGCTGCAGCGAGGTCTGCGGCAAATCGTAGTTCACTTCGAGCTGTTGCCCGAGCTTGGGCGTGACATCGGCCACCGGGGCCAATGTCTGCTTTTCAGGCAAGCCTCCGAACACCTCGTCCAGCTTGTTGCTCAGCGTCGCGACGTCGATGTCGCCGACCACCGCCACACGCAGGCCGTTGCGGGCGAAATTGGCCTTGTGGAAGGCCTTGATGTCATCGGCGGTAATGGTGGTCAGGCTATCCTTCGTTCCCTGGTCGGAGCGCGAATAGGGATGCTCGCCATAGATGGCGCGCAGCCAGCGGCGCTGCGCCACCGTGTTCGGATCGCGCTCGTTGGCGAGGATGCCGGAGAGCACCTGGGCCCGGATACGGTCGATCGGCGCCTGGTCGAAGCGCGGCCGGTCGACGGCAAGTTTCAGCAGGTCGAAAGCCTCGTTTTTCTCCTGTGACAGCATGCGCATCGTGCCATAGGTACCGTCGCGCGCTGCCTGGAAACTCATCTCGGCGCCGGCATCGTCGAGCTTCTGCTGGAAGGCATCGCTGTCGAGATCGCCGGCGCCTTCGTCGAACAGGCCGGTCATCAGGTTGACAAGCCCCTCCTTGCCGGCCGGATCCTGCGCGCTGCCGCCATCGAAGACGAAGCGGATGGCAATCAGCGGGATAGAATGGTCCTCCACCAGCCAGGCGGTGACGCCCTCCTTCGACTTCACCTCTTGGATGTTCATCTCGGCGCGCGCGGCGAGCGCCGGCAGAAGCAGGAAGAACAGGGCAAAACACAAGGTGGCGAAGGCGCGGTAGAGGCGCCCTCCTTCTCCCCTTGTGGGAGAAGGAGGATCGGCGCGCAGCGCCGAGACGGATGAGGGGTACTGGCCCGATCGCCGTCCTTGCCAAGCTGGAACACCCCTCATCCGACCTCGCTTCGCGAGGCCACCTTCTCCCACAAGGGGAGAAGGCAAGAACGAGCGGCTTAGGCGCACAAGTACCAAGCTCATCGATCAGTTCCCCGCCTGTTGTTGCGGCAAGAGATAGCCGGTGGTCGAACGATCGAGCACCAGGTAGCGGGCAGCAGCCGCCTTGACCTCATCGGCGGTGACCTTGCGGATGCGGTCCGGCCATTCCTCGACATCCTTGACATTGCCGCCGGTGGCAAGCGTGGAGCCAAACATAATGGCCATGTCGTCCTGCTTGTCGCGGGCAAAGATCATGGAGCGCACATAGCGGGTCTTGGCCCGCTCCAGCTCATCGTCGCTCACGCCGTCCTTGATGATGCGGGCGATCTCGGCGTCGACCGCCGCCTCGACATCGGCGAGCTTGGCGTCGCCGCGCGGCGCGCCATAGACGGTGAAGTTGGTGTCGTCGAGCATGGTGCCCTGGAAGTAGGCTGCCGCGTCGGAGGCGATCCCCTGCTTCACGACGAGCTCCTGGTACAGACGGCTGCGGTTGCCGCCGCCGAGGATCTCGGCCAGCAGGTCGAGCGCCTCCGCCTCGCCGGGCTTGGCCGTGTGATAGGACGGCACGACCCATTGCGTCGAAAAACTCGGCACCGAAACGCGCGCATCGGTGAGCGTCACTGTCCGCTTGGTGTTCTGCTCCGGTTCGACCGGGCGGATGCGCGGCCGCAGGTCAGGGCCGCGCGCAACCTTGCCGTAGGTGCGCTCGGCCATCGCCTTGACGGTATCCGGGTCGACGTCGCCCGCGACCACCAGCACCGCGTTGTTCGGCCGGTAGTAATTGTCGTAGAAGGCTTTCGCATCCGGACGGTTCAGTTGCTCCATTTCCTGCATCCAGCCGATCACCGGAATGCGGTAGGGCTGGTTCTGCCAGAGCGTCGCATCGACCTCCTCATCCAGCACCGCCTGCGGATTGCTGTCGATGCGCGAGCGGCGCTCCTCCAGGATCACGTCGCGCTCGGTCTTGATGACATCGTCGGTCAAGATCAGGTTGCGCATGCGATCGGCCTCGAAACCCATCATCTGCTCGAGCGCCGAAGGCGGCACCGTCTCGTGGAAGGCGGTGTAGTCGTACGAGGTGAAGGCGTTGTTCGAGCCGCCGATCTCGGACACGGCTCGGTCGAACTCACCGGCGGCATGGTTCGCCGTGGCCTTGAACATCAGATGCTCGAAGAAATGCGCAATACCGGATTTGCCGGGCGGCTCGTCGGCGCTGCCGATCTTGTACCAGACCATGTGGGTGACGATCGGCGCGCGGTGGTCCGGGATGACGACCACCTCCATGCCGTTGTCGAGCAGGAAATCCTTGACCTCGCCATCGTCGGCCGCACGGACCGGAGCCGCCGCGAGCGCCAGCGTGCCGACAAGAAGCGCCGCGCGCAGCCCAATCCTCGTTGGTGTCATCAAATTCTCCGGTCCCGGGTGCACGACGATAGGAAAGCTTGCTGGCGAGGCAAAGTGAATTGTTCGTCATTTTCGAGGCGTGGCTAGAGCAATCTAGTCGGCCTCGATGAAACGGATGACCGTTTCGCCGTAATTGCGTTCATCCATTACGGAAAAGCCGGCGCCCGGTTCGAATGGCGCCGAGGCCGCCTCCTCGACGACGCAGAGCGCGCCAGGCACAAGCCAGCCGCCGGTTTTGGCCGAGCGCAGCGCGCGCTCGCCGAGCCCTTTGCCGTAGGGCGGATCGGCAAAGATCAGATCAAACGGGGAGATCGTGCCGGCTTCACCGAGTTGCGTGGCGTCGCGGCGGAAGATCTTGGTGCGGCCGGTGAGCCCGTAGGCTTCGACATTCTCGCGGATCAGGCCGCGCCCTTCCGTCGATTCCTCGATGAAGACGCAGTAGGAGGCGCCGCGCGACAGCGCCTCCAGCCCGAGCGCGCCTGTGCCGGCGAAGAGGTCGAGCACGCGGCCGCCCTCGAGCTTTTCGGCATAGCGATGCGTCAGGACGTTGAACACCGCCTCGCGGGTGCGGTCTGTGGTCGGGCGGATGGCATTGCTTTTCGGCGTCGCCAGCGGACGCCCGCGGAACTCACCGCCGACGATCCGCATCGCCGCCCCTCTTCGGACCACGCGGCCTGTTGCCGCCATCGCCTTCGGGGCGCTCGCCGCGGGGCTTGCCGAAAGGCTTTGCGCCCGGCTTGCCCTTGCCGCCCGGCTTGTAGGATGCCTTGCGCGCCTTCGCCTCGGCGGCCTTGGCGGCGTCGGCTTCCGCCCTGCCCTTGCCGATCGGCCGGGCGCCCGGCGCCATCCAGACATTGGCCTTGCGCTGGCCCGGCGGCTCAATCGGCCGCTGCTCGCGCTCGGATTTCTTGCCGCCGAACCGGGGCTTGTCGCCAAACCCACTGCGAGGTTTGTCGCCGAAACCGCCGCGATCGGATTTCGGGCCGCGCTCGCCAAACGCCCTGTCCGGCCCAAACGCCCTGTCCGGCTTTGTCGAAAGCTTGCTCAGCGCCTCGTCGCGGCTGTCCTCGCGGCGCTTGCGCGCCTTGATCAATCCGCCCTCCCCGATCGGCCGGCGGTCGCCGTCGCGCGTGAATTTCGGCCGGTCGGCCTCTTCGCGGCGCGGTCCGCTGCCGCGCACCGGCTTGTTGGAAAACGGCTTTTGAATCTCGGCATCGAAGTTGGCACCCGATTCCTCGATCAGCCGTTCGCCGAGCTGTTCGCGCAGCACGCGGCCCTTGATCTCCAGCACATGGCCCTCGGGAAGATCCTCAAGCTGGAACGGCCCATAAGAGATGCGGATCAGCCGGGTCACATCGAGGCCAAGCGCACCCAGGATGTTCTTGACCTCGCGGTTCTTGCCTTCGCGCAGCCCGATGGTCAGCCACGCATTGGTGCCCTGCTCGCGGTCCAGCGAGGCTTCGACCGAACCATAGAAGACGCCGTCGACGGCAATGCCGTCGCGCAAGCCGGCAAGCGCGCTCTCCTCGACCTTGCCGTGGACGCGCACGCGGTAGCGCCGCAGCCAGCCGGTGGCCGGCAGCTCGAGCACGCGCGACAGCCCGCCGTCATTGGTCAGCAGAAGCAGGCCCTCGGTGTTGATGTCGAGCCGGCCGATCGTCATCAATCGCGGCAGATCGGACGGCAGCACGTCGAAGACGGTCTTGCGGCCTTCCGGATCGCGGTTGGTGGTGACGACGCCCGCCGGCTTGTGGAACAGGAAGAGACGCGTGCGCTCGATCGGCGGGATCTCGGTGCCGTCGAGATGGATGACGTCGGAGGCGCTGACGTTGAAGGCCGGCGAGTCCAGCACCTTGCCGTTGACCTTGACGCGGCCGGCCGCGATCAGTTCCTCGGCGTCGCGGCGCGACGCGATGCCGGCGCGCGCCAGCCGTTTGGCTATGCGCTCGCCGCTCTCTGGTTCTGCTTCGCCGGGACGCGGACGGGGCTTGAAGCCGCCCTCCGGCTTTCTTGGAGCGCTGTCGCGCGGCGGTCGATCGCTGAAATCACGCTTCGGCCGGTCGGCGAAGTCGCGTGCCGGGCGGTCGCCGAACTCGCGCTTGGGGCGCTCGAAACGTCGTTCGCCCCGCTCGTCTCCGGCGGCTGCCGGCCGGTCGCCACGCGGTGTGTAGGGCTTGCGGCCCTCACGCTTTTCGAAAGGCTTGCCGTCGCGCGGCGGACCTTTGCGGAACGGCCTGTCACCACGCTCCCCGCCTTCACCCATTTCACGCGGCTTGTAGCCGCGCTTGAAGTCGCGGCCCTTGCCGTCGACATCGCGGGCCGGGCGCTCGCCTTCAGCGGCCATCGGCCGGTCTCCGCGCGGTGCGTAAGGCTTGCGGCCTTCACGCTTCTCGGAGGGCTTGCCGTCTGGGCGCGGACCTTTACGGAACGGCTTTTCGGCGCGCTCCGCACCCTCGCCCGCTTCGCGTGGCTTGTAGCCGCGCTTGAAGTCGCGGCGTCCGCCGTCGACATCGCGGCGCTCGCCTTCGGCCGCCATCGGCCGCTCACGCTTGGCGAACGGCTTCTTGGCGCCGTAGGCCGGCTTGCGGTCAGGCTGGCCCGCCGGTTTCGAGCCGCCCTTGCGCGGTCCGCGTGAAGATTTCTTGTCGTCGTCCATTACTTTGCTCGTCTTCACCTGCTACAGCGCCGCGCGCCCTTTCGGACGCCTAACGCAGGCAGTGTCATCTTGATTTTGCGCATCCAGCGGCGCGTCAAAAACCGATTCCGGTTTTCAGGGTCTCGCGCTAGATAACAGGATCACTCTCGGGTGGCGAGGAGTAATCGGAATGGAAACCGCTTGAAACGACCCGATTTCATGGCCTTGGCGCTGCAAGAGGCCGAGGCGGCCGCCAGCCGCGGCGAAGTGCCGGTCGGCGCGGTGATCGCCAATGGCAACACGGTGATCGCGAAAGCCGGCAATCGCACCCGCGAGCTTGCCGATCCGACGGCGCATGCCGAGATGCTGGCGATCCGCGAGGCCTGCCGGGAACTCGCCAGCGAGCGGCTGACCGGCCACGACCTCTATGTCACGTTGGAGCCCTGCGCGATGTGTGCCGGCGCGATCTCCTTCGCGAGGCTGCGCCGGCTCTATTTCGGTGCCGCCGACGAGAAAGGCGGCGCGGTGGTCAACGGCACGCGCTTCTTCGCTTCGCCCACCTGTCACCACGCGCCGGACATCTATCCGGGGATCGGCGAGAGCGACGCCGCCGTCATCCTCAAGGATTTCTTTCGCGAGAGACGGGAAACGTAGGCCTGCGCGGCCAGTCCGGCCTACAGGCCGAGCCAGTCGAACCAGCCGCCCTTCTTGCCTTCCGCCTGCGCCTTGAGGCGGCGCTCCTTCTTATACTCGTCCTCGCCGAGTTCGTTCTGCGGCGCGGCGGCGGAGGCCTGGCGATAGGCAAGCGGCGGCTCGCTCAGATATTTGCGGGTGCTCGGGTCGCCCTGCTTCTGTTCGGCAAGCCGGCGCTGAATCTCGGCTTTGCGGGTAGTGTTGGAATCTTCCGGCGTCCAGCGCGGCGGGTGGCTGGACCCCGAATCATCCATCGCCTTCTTCACGGACACCGGGTCGGTCTGCACGTCCTCGACCGCTTCCGGCTGGTAGTTAGGATCGTTCTGGTGCGCGGTGGCGTCGGCGCGGATGCGGGCGCGGCGCGCCTCGGGCGATTCGGGCCAATCGGTGCTCGCCGTCTGGATGCTCTGCTGTGGCGGCGGCAGGTTTTCCTTCTGGCCCGGCGCGGGCTTCACCAGATCGGGGCGAGGCTTGTAGTCGATCGGATCACGATGCTTCGGCGTGATGGCCGCGGCGCCGGACACGTCGTCGAAGAGCTGCGCGGCGGCGGTCTTGTCGGTTCCGTAGGTCGGCGAACTCATGCAGCCGGACAAAGCCATGGCCGATACCACAAGCGGCGCCAGCAGCGCGGCACGCGCAAACATTCTGTCGGTCATGCCAATAAGTCCCACTCTAACAGCCTTTCGGTCGCCACCGGCCAAGGGCACGGTCCCCTTCTTCCCCGCATTTGCGATGGAAATCCGGCGACAATTTGTCTGCCGGAGTGTCGCGTGTTTACCTCAACCACTTATTAAGGGCAACGCACGGGCGGATATGGGCTGCCCGGCGTGGTACTTTTGCACTTGTTTGATGGGCATGTCGTTAGCCCAAAACCGCTGCACACTTTTGGGCGACATGCACTTATTTGATGGGTGCATGTCTTTATCCCGAAACCGGTTCCCACTTTCGGGAGACATGCGCCTAGAAACGCCCAAGTGCCTTCAGCTCATGCAGCACGGCCGCGTCGCGGGCCGAGACATCCGGGAATTCCGGGTCCTGCCCGACATCGGCGGTGTAGCGCCAGGAGCGCGCGCATTTGACCAGCCCAAGATCCTCGGCTTTCTCTACCAGCACCGCCACGCCCTTGACGTCATCGAGGGTGAAGGCGCCTTCCGGCGCCTTGCCATGCTTGATGACGAGGTCGCTGGTGATAGCCATCTCGGCCATGTCGATATCGGCGATGGCCGCTTCCAGCGCCGCGTCGTCGAGCGTCACCGCCGGCACCGCCTCGAGTGACGAGCCGATCAGCTTCTCGGCGCGCGCGATCTCCAGCGCGCCGGTGATAACGCGGCGCACTTGCCTCACCTTGCGCCATTTCTCGGCCAGCGCCTCGTTGCGCCAGTTTTGCGGGATTGCCGGGAACTGATCAAGATGCACCGAGACCGCTTCCGGATGGCGGTCGAGCCAGGCTTCCTCGGCGGTGAAGGGCAGCATCGGCGCCAGCCATTTCACCAGGCATTCGAAAAGATGGCGCACCACCTGCACGGCCGCCCTGCGGCGCAGGCTCGACGGACCATCGCAGTAAAGCGCGTCCTTGCGGATGTCGAAATAGAAGGCCGAGAGCTCGACCACCATGAAATCCAGCAGCGCGCGGGTGATGCGCTTGAACTCGAACGCGTCGTAGCCATGGCGCACGACTTCGTCGAGCTCGGACAGCCGGTGCAGCATCAGCCGCTCCAGCTCCGGCATCGTCTCCACCGGCACATCCTTGCCGTCGTCATGCGCGAGCGTGCCCAGCATCCAGCGGATGGTGTTCCTGAGCTTGCGATAGGCGTCGATATTGGTCTGCAGCACGTTCTTGCCGAGCCGCTGATCTTCCCAATAATCGGTCGTCACCACCCAGAGCCGCAGGATATCGGCGCCGGACTGCTTGATGACGTCCTGCGGCACGACGGTGTTGCCGAGCGACTTCGACATCTTGCGGCCTTCTTCGTCCATGGTGAAGCCATGGGTGATGACCGCCTCGTAAGGCGCCCTGCCCCTGGTGCCGCAACTTTCGAGCAGCGAGGAATGGAACCAGCCCCGATGCTGATCCGAGCCCTCGAGATAGACGTCGGCCGGCCATTTGAGGTCCGGACGGTCTTCAAGCGTGAACACATGCGTCGAGCCGGAATCGAACCAGACGTCCAGGATATCCATCACCTGGTGCCATTTCGAAGCATCGTGATTGCCGAGGAAGCGCTCCTTGGCGCCGGGGGCGAACCAGGCATCGGCGCCCTCCTTATCGAAGGCGTCCATGATGCGCTGGTTGACCGCCTCGTCCTGCAGCACATTGCCGTCCTCGTCGGCAAAGACGGCAATCGGCACGCCCCAGGCGCGCTGGCGCGACAACACCCAGTCGGGGCGCTCCTCGATCATGGCGCGGATGCGGTTCTGGCCCGCAGCCGGCACGAAGCGGGTGTCGTCGATCGCCTTCAGCGCGCGGCTGCGCAAGGTCGTGCCGTCGCCGAGGTCCTTGTCCATATAGACGAACCACTGCGGCGTGTTGCGGAAGATGATCGGCTTCTTCGAGCGCCAGGAGTGCGGATAGCTGTGCTTCAGCCGGCCGCGCGCGAAGAGCGCGTTGCGCTTGATCAATTCCTCGATCACCACCTGGTTGGCATTGCCCTTCTTGCCGTTGTCGTCGATGACGCGCGCCGGCCCGCCCTCGCGGTCCGGACCAAAACCCGGCGCGTCCTTGGTGAAGAAGCCGGCATCGTCGACCGGGAAAGGGATTGCGGTGTCGACGCCACGCTTGAGCAGCTCGGCAACCGCGTCCATCCAGGCGTCGAAGTCCTCGCGGCCGTGGCTGGGCGCTGTGTGGACGAAGCCGGTGCCGGCATCGTCGGTGACATGCTCGCCGGCGACCATCGGCACCGGGAACTCATAACCGCCCGCGAGACCCTTGAAAGGATGCGAAAGCGTAAGGCTTGCAAGCTGTTCGGCCGAGACGCCGTGAAGCCTGTTCAACGTGACCTTGGCCTTGGCCGCGGACTCTTCCGCCAGCGCATCGGCAAAGATCAGCTTCTCGCCGGGCTGCGGGCCGAAAGCATTCTCGGCCGCCGTCACCTCATAGAGGCCATAGACGACGCGCGGCGAATAGCTGACGGCACGGTTGCCGGGGATGGTCCAGGGCGTGGTGGTCCAGATGACGACATGCGCCTCGACCAGGTCGAGCGCTGTCCCATCCAGCGCCGGCGCGGCGCCGGCGACCGGCTGCGCGAGGCTCGCGACCGGAAACTTCACCCAGATGGTATCGCTCTCATAGTCCTGGTATTCGACCTCCGCCTCGGCGAGCGCGGTGCGCTCGACAACGCTCCACATCACCGGCTTCGAGCCGCGATAGAGCTGGCCGGACATGGCGAATTTCAACAGCTCGCCGGCGATGCGCGACTCGGCGTGGTAAGCCATGGTCGTATAGGGATTGTCGAAATCGCCGATGACGCCAAGGCGCTGGAACTCTGAGCCCTGCACCTTGATCCAATGCGTGGCGAAGTCGCGGCATTCCCTGCGGAACTCGTTGACGGGCACCTCGTCCTTGTTCTTGCCCTTGGCGCGATACTGCTCCTCGATCTTCCATTCGATCGGCAGGCCGTGACAGTCCCAGCCAGGCACGTAATTGGCGTCGTAGCCGCGCATCTGGAAGGAACGGTTGATGACGTCCTTGAGGATCTTGTTCAGCGCATGGCCGATATGGATGTTGCCGTTTGCGTAGGGCGGGCCGTCATGCAGCACGAATTTCTCGCGGCCGGCGGCCTCCTCGCGCAGCTTCCTGTAGAGGTCCATGTCCTGCCAGCGCTTGACCAAGCCCGGCTCCTTCTCGGGCAGGCCGGCGCGCATCGGGAAATCCGTCTGGGGCAAATAAAGCGTTTTGGAATAGTCGATCGTCTCGGACGTAGGTGTATCGGTCATTGATCTGCCATCTCAGGGTGCCCGGCGGCGAAAAGCCCGGGCGTTGAAGTCTTTGCTCTCACGCATATCGTTTTCCCGAAACCGGTGCCACTTTGGGCAATATGCGTTGATGTTCTGGAACAGGCGCGAGTGGCGCGCGCGAAACTCCCGGCGGCTCCAGCGGCGCTCAGGCCACCCGGAACACCGGGCCCGTAATTCGTATCGCGATCGAAAAAAGGCGCGAAAAGCTCGTCATGGCGTGGCTTTTAGCGGATGGCGCGGCAGGAATAAAGCACGGATTTCAAGGCGTGGGGCCGCTTTTGCGGCCTACATCGTGAAATTGAAGCGGTATGTGGTCGACACACCGAAGGTCCACTGGTCACGGTTGCCCCGTTCCTTGACCAGGCTGGAATCGGCAGCCGGGCCCATCAGGCGCGAATATTCGGTGAAGACGCTCGCCGTCATCGGCTCGGTCACCTTCCAGGTGATCGCACCGCCGAGGCCCGTCGACTTCAGCCCGCCGCCCGGATGGTACTCGCTCAAGCCCGAAGCCGCCGCTTCCTTGGCGTTGACGCCGTAATAGGCGTCGAAATAGTCGGAAGAGGCGAAGGAGACGCGCGGACCGCCGGAAATGCGCACCGTCGGCGTGATGTCATAGAAGGCGTCCGCTGCGATGTCCGCGACGAAGCCGTTATGGGCACGAATGCCGTGCCGCAATTCCGCCCGCGCCCTCACCCAATCCAGCGGATAGAACTCGAAGAAGCCGCCCGCCTCACCGCCCCAGCGCACGGGATCGAGGCCCTTGAGCTCGTCCTTGCTCTCGCGCGAGAATATGAACTTGCCGGTGAGGCCGGCGCGCACGGAACCGTCATCGATCAGCGCCAGCGAAATGTTGTCGTTGCGCGAGGTGAAGCGCGCCTCGGGGCCGACCTTGCCGAGCGAGATGATCGGCTGGGCGCTGAACATATATTTCTTGCCGCCCTCGAAATTCGGCGCGACGAGGCCGGTGGCACCGAGCGTCAGGTACCAGTCGCCGGATATCCAGCTGCCTTCGCCCGCCTGGGCGACAGGCGCGGTGCACAGACCTACGGCGACGGCCAGCGGAATCTTCCCGACAATACGCATCGTCACCCCTTACGCGAAACACGCCGGCAACACCATCTGCCAGCACCCAAGCCATGCCGTGCGTTCGGTAAAATTTGACTTAAAGTCGTAACATCGGAACCGACAGGCGAACTAACCAACGCGCCGATTGCCGCGCGACGTCTCGATCAGATCGCAGGCAGTTTCCAGTCCACCGGTCAGCGGCGTTGACGCGCCATAGGCCAGGGCCGCCTGGTGCCATTCGGCACGGATCGCGGGGTTGCCGGCTTTCAGGACTGCCTGCCGCCAGATTTCGGGATCGTCGCGACTGGCCACAACCAGTCCCGCCCCGCTGGCTTCGACATATTTTGCATATCCGCAAGCGGCCGACGCAATGACCGGCAGGCCATTTGCGAGGGCCTCCAGGATCACTGTGCCCGTATTTTCCAGGCGCGCCGGATGCAGCATGAAATCGCTCGCAACCACAATCGCCGGGATGTCCTCCTGGATACCCACGAGGATGACCCGTTCCGACATGCCGGACTTGGCAATCAGACCGCGAAGCCGGGTTTCCTCCTCGCTGTCCTTTCGAAGACCGGCCACCAGCCAATGGATGTTCGAGAACGGCTGAAGGGCCTTTACCGCCCGGTCGAGACCCTTGACCTTCATTCTGTTGGCGATGGTCAAGGCAATGACGGCTTCGCGTGGAAGCCCGAAACGATCGCGGATTTCATTGCGATCGGCGGTCAGCAGCTCCGGTCTGCGGCGTTTCGGATCGAGCGTCGGGCCGACAACATGGATGCGCGATTCTTCCGTTCGCCAGAAATCGCGGTAAAGCGCCGCCTGGTGTTCGCTGAGCGCGATGATCTCCACGGCGTGGCCAGGAGCAAAGATCATCGATTCCAGCTTTTGCTGGCGAATGAAGCGGGGCGAAAACGGCCGCCACCATCCAAGCTTCGAGGCAAAATAAGGCGGGTCGCCGGCATAGTAGATATCCAGGCCCGCCATCTTGTTGAAACCTACCACGCAGTCGAAGTCTCGCCTGGCCGTCAGCAGGATCTTTCCCAGCGCAT
Organism: Mesorhizobium sp. Arg314; assembly: GCF_053714275.1. NCBI lineage: Bacteria > Pseudomonadati > Pseudomonadota > Alphaproteobacteria > Hyphomicrobiales > Phyllobacteriaceae > Mesorhizobium > Mesorhizobium sp. Arg314. The sequence continues at coordinate 35,189 of NZ_JBSKBP010000032.1, forward strand.
ATTCGGTGCCCGGATTGGAGATAACGCGCGCCGGTTGGACTTTTATCGTCGCCGAGCTCTCGACATGACCGACCTGGCGTGTCGTCAGGATTGTGACGGAATGGCCGCGCCTGACCAGTCGGTCGCTGATATTGAGACAATCCCTTTGCAGACCTCCATTCATAAAGAGGGCAGAGATCGCGCAGCAGATTCTCATCGCATTTTCCGGAGCGCCCTCTTACTCAAGTCGGATCGACGAAGAGACACTCCGGGTGCGCTCCAGACCTCTCCGCTCAAACAAACAAAGCAGGGCGCTTAAATGTTGATCGTGTTGAAAACACGAATATGCGGTATATAGCCCGTTATCAAGAGACTTGAATGCTGTCGCGTTCGAGTTCTTTCCCCCAAAGCCAGCTGGAGCGCGCTGATGAAGATTCCTCGGGTCGATCGCGGCTGCAAAGCCAGGCTGGACTGAAAGCCGCCGTACCCGTGCCAAAGGCCCTGCGCGAATACGACTGGCGGCAATGGCTGAGGCTGCAGCCGCCGATACATGCCATCAAGACCGCCCGTTACCGGAAGATCGACCGGAGGTTCCTGGGCCAGCCGGTCAGGGATGGCGACATCCCGGACATCCGCGATGCCGCCCGGGGTCGCCATGTCCTGCTTACTATCGCGTTCGGCGATGCCCAGTGCCTGGATCTGCAGTTGCGGCTGACCGGAGGCCTTGTTCGCCACGATCTCCACATCGTGGCCGACAACAGCGTCAGCGAAGCTTGCGCACGCGAGAACAGGCAGGTATGCGCGGCCCGAGGCGCCGCCTATGTCAGGCTGCCGGCCAATCCCTGGACCGTGAAAAATCCGAGCCGGTCCCACGGCGCGGCGCTCAACTGGATGTGGCGCAATGTTCTAAAGCCCGCCGCGCCGGCCGCGTTCGGATTTCTGGACCAGGATCTCTTTCCGACGCAGCCATGCAATCCCTTCGAACCTCTTGAAGACGTGGCGTTTTACGGCGACCTCCGCCGGGCGGGTGCGCGATGGTATTTGTGGGCGGGCTATTGTTTCTTTCGATTCGACGCCGTCGGCCGCAAGCCTCTCGATTTCGGGCTCGACTGGTTCGCCGGCCTCGATACCGGGGGGGCCAACTGGGAGGTGCTGTATCGGGATGTGGACCCGAACGCAGTGCCGCAACGGCCGATAACCGCATTCGCGGCCTTGCCCGGAATTGAACTCAGGCAGGCCTATTGCGAATGGCGGGGAAGCTGGCTTCATGAGGTCGGCCTCGACGGCGACCTCTCGTTGAAGGCGAAAAAGCGCGAGGCGGTTCTACGCTTGCTCGAGCCCGCCCTTCAGGCCTCGCTCAGGTCGGCGCGACAATGAGATTGACAGTCGACACAATGATCGAACTCTGGGATGGAACTTTGGGTCCAGGCCGCAACCACCCCGTACCCAAATCGGATTCAACGGTCGTTCGGTCATGCCCGATAATCGCAAGGAAGTTCTATTGCCGACAGTAAGTGTGATCATTCCGGTGAGAGACGGCGCGCAGTATGTCGGCGAAGCCCTGCAAAGCATCCTGGACCAGGATCTGGCCGATATCGAAGTCATCGTCGTCGACGATGGCTCTTCGGACGATAGCGCCGCGATCGCGACGTCGCTCGGCGACCGCGATGGCCGCGTCAAAATTGTCGCCAATCGCGGCAAGGGGATCGTCGACGCGCTCAACATGGGGATTTCGCTCGCGCGGGCCCCTCTCGTGGCGCGCATGGATTGCGACGATGTCTCGCTGCCCGACAGATTGCGCCTGCAGGTGGCGTGTTTCGACGCGGATGCCGACTTGCAGTTGCTCGGTACGGCGGGATTGCAGATCGACCGGGGCGGAAAGCCGTTGAGGCCGATGGACGTTCCCATCGGCAACGAACAGTTGCGAGATGCGCTTGCCAGATACAATCCCATGCTTCATCCGACGGTGATGTTCCGGACCGAGGCCGTTCGGCGCGTGGGAGGCTATCGTCGCGCATTCACCTATGCCGAGGACTACGATCTGTGGCTGCGGCTTTCCGAGACAGGAAAATTGGCCAATATGGATGCGCGGCTGGTCAAATTGCGTTCGCACCCCGGGCAGGTATCGCGCATGAAGGAGGATCAGCAAAAGGCGGCCGCGGCACTGGCCAGACTGTCGGCGCTGTTGCGTCGCTCCCGCGCCGAGCCGTTCGACGCAAACGGCCAACCCGCGCAGGCCATCGGAGCCTTTCTGGCATGGCGCGCCGCCACGGGGGTCGCTGTCTCCGGCCTGGAAAGACGCGACATCGAATTGCTGTTGCGGACCGCGGGCATACCCCTGGCCATCACCTGCAAGCTGCTGTTCCTCGCGGCTGTCGGCGCGCCCTCTTTCAGGACGCTCGCGCTCGGACCTCGACTGGCCTGGCGCAGGATGATCGCGCGCCCCGCAAAAATGCGGCCGAACTGATGCGGCGGCTTGTCGTCGATCTCACGAGCATGGCGCGCTGGCTTGGCCCCCCGGTCGGTCTGGTCCGGGTGCAACGCCGCTACACGGCGGCGGCGGCGGCGTTCAAGACGTCCGAGGTAGCGTTCACGGTATTCGACCCGATCGACCGGGTCCTCCGGCAGGTCTCGCCGCAAATGGCGGCGGAAATCATCGCCGGAGACGTCTTATGCGACATGCATTTTTATCCGGACCCGGCCCGCATCAAGATGCGGTTTTACGATCGCTGGCCGAACTGGGCGCGGCAGTTGCTGATGGCGATCATAAGACCGCGCCGGATCCTGATAACGGAAATCGGCGCGTTCAGCCGGTGCAATCCCGGCAGCAGTCTTCTTCCTTTGCTTGAGCGGATCGAAAACCGGCTGATGAAGGCAAACGAGCGGCGGCTGGTTGCTCGCGACGACGGTTCACGCGTTCGGATCGTGCCGCTGCGGACTGTGGCCGGCAACAAATACGACCTGGCGCCCGGCGACCATCTGCTTTTGATGAACAATGACTGGGCGCACACCGATATCGAGGTAATTTCGCGCGAGTGCCGCTCGGCCGGCGCAAAACTGATCGTGCTGCTGAACGACATCATCCCGATCCAGTTTCCCGATTGGTACAAGCCGCATGACGTCAGGAGATTCACGGACTATGTGAATTTGGCGATCAGACTGGCGGACCGCTTCATCCTGACGTCGAAGCGTGTCACCGCTGATGTCGAGGAGCATGCCGCCAGGCTCGGCATCCACTTGCCGGCGTTGAAACATGTCCCGCTCGGCTGCGACAGTGCCCGCAAATCGAAGGCGGACGGCCGTCTGCCGGACGGACTTGAGACGGGTCGCTATATCCTGTTCGTTTCCACCATCGAACCGCGCAAGAACCATTCGCTGCTTATGGACGTCTGGCGGCGCCTCGTTCTGGACGGAACGGTCGCGCATGGCGGCATGAAGCTGGTTTTCGTCGGACGCGGCGGCTGGATGGTCGACGGCATCCTGGCGAAGCTCCACAGCCATCCCGACTATGGCAAGAGCCTCATCCATCTCGACAATGTCGACGATGGGACGTTGTCCCTCCTCTACCGGAACAGCGCGTTCTGCGTGTACCCGTCGCTCTATGAGGGATATGGGCTGCCGCCCGTCGAGGCGCTGGCTTACGGAAAGGCTCTGATCGCCTCGACGGGCGGAGCCATCGCCGAAGTCGTCGGTCCGCTGGGGCTCTGCCTTGATCCACTCGACGTCGAAGGATGGGAAGACGCCATGCGGCGGTGGATCGCCTCGCCCGAGGCCCGCGCGTCGTATGAGGCGAAGGCGGGCGAATTCGTGGCGCGAAGCTGGGAGCAGGCTGGCCGGGAGACGCTGGAGGCGGCGCTTGCGCCGTTCGCCGGCGAAGTCCGGCCCTGACGACACTCAAGGCTGCCGCATGCCCGCCGACGGCTTCAACCGTCCGCAGCCGACCAGGGCGATCGACCGGCAAATAGCCAGCTAACGGCGGCGGTCCCAGCGCTTCGCACCGACGCCCTGCTCGCTGGACGCACGCGGCCATCGGGACTACGCTTCTTTCGACCGCAAGTTGCGCGGCGATCCGAGGGAGAAACACATGACTTTGCAAGGTGGCGCCTTGAAAGACGCAATCGGCCAGACGCGGGACAAATGGGGATGGTTCGTGGCGCTCGGCGTGCTGCTGCTGATCTTCGGCGGCATCGCCTTCGGCAATCTGTTCATCGCCACGGTGGCCTCGGTCTATGTGGTCGGCTGGCTGATGCTGATGGCCGGCGTCATCGAGATCATCCATGCCTTCGGCGTCAAGACATGGGGACGGTTCTTCTACTGGCTGCTGAGCGGCCTGCTCTACGCGGTCGCAGGCTTCTTCGCGTTCGACAACCCGCTGCTTGCTTCGGCGGTGCTGACGCTGCTGCTCGCGATCGCGCTTGTCGCCTCGGGACTGCTGAGAGCCTGGGTCGCCTTCAATCACCGGCCGGAGCAAGGCTGGGGCTGGCTCCTCGTTGCAGGCATCATCACCATCCTGCTCGGGCTGATGATCGCCATGGGCTGGCCGGTCAACAGCCTGTGGGTGCTCGGCATGTTCCTGGCGATAGACCTGATCTTCCAGGGCTGGAGCTTTATTGCCATCGGGCTGGCACTGAAGCGGTAGAAGCAAAAGGACGATCTAACAGGCTGCTGAAAAACGTTTTTGGTCCGGCCGACTCTTGGCTTTGATTCTGTTTTGTTCGCTTTTCGATTCTCGTTTGGACTCCAATTCCGACTTGCTTGGCAGTCGGTGCACGACTTTTTCAGCAACCTGCTAAAGCGCGTCGCGCTGAAACGGCTTCAGGCGACGCGCTTTAAGTCCCGGTTTTTATGCATGTCGTTGTCCCAGAACCGCGTACATTTCTGGGCGACATGCATTAGAACGCGATTTCGGCGTCCAGCTGCGAGAGCGGGCGCACGCCCGCCAGCAGCGCCCTCGCCTCGGCCTCGTCCTTTTTCATCTGCGCCACCAGCGCGTCAAGGCCGTCGAATTTGAGCTCCGGGCGCAGGAAGCCGAAGAACGACACCTCGCAGGTCTCGCCATAGAGATCGCCGGAGAAATCGAAGACGTAAGTCTCGAGCAGCGGCGCGCCATTGTCGTCGACGGTCGGGCGGCGGCCGAAGCTCGCGACGCCATCATGAAGCGTGCCGTCGGCGCGACGGAAGCGGACGGCGTAGATCCCTTCCTTCAAGGCTGCTTCCGGCGAAAGCCGCATATTGGCGGTGGGAAAACCCAGCGTGCGGCCAAGCTGCTGGCCGCCGATCACGTCGGCCTCGACGGTGAAGCGGTAGCCGAGCAGGCCGGCGGCCTCCTCCACCTTGCCCTCGGCCAGCAGCCCCCGGATGCGGCTCGACGAGACCACCTCGGCGCCTTCATCGCGGAAGGCGTCGACCAGCGTCACGCCGAAGCCGTGCCGTTCACCCGCCGCCATCAGAAAAGCCGGACCGCCCTGGCGGTCCTTGCCGAAATGAAAGTCGAAACCGGTGACCGCGTGGTGGATGCCGAGATTCTTCTCCAGCACATCGGTCACGAAAGCCTCGGCGGAGAGCGAGGCAAAATCGCGCGTGAACGGCTGTTCGACCAGGGCGGCAAAGCCAAGCCCGGCGAGCAGCCGCGCCTTCATCGGCGGCGGCGTCAGCACGAAGAGCGGCACCTCCGGGCGGAACACCTTGCGCGGGTGCGGTTCGAAAGTAAGCACCAAAGCGGGCACGCCGTCGCGTCGGGCTTCAGCCAGCGCGCGCTCCAGCACGGACTGGTGGCCGCGATGGACGCCGTCGAAATTGCCGATCGCCACGACGCCGCCGCGCAGATGCGCGGGCAGCGGCGCGACCGCGGAAAGACGTTCGAAGGCTTGCGTCATGTCGAGGCGCCCGTCATGGTCAGACTACCAACCTATTGCAGACGCGGGATGACGGCGACCGGCCGGTAGCCGTGCTTTTCGAGAAAGCCCGCCAGCCGCGCGGGATCGTCGCCATGCTCACGCGCGTGGATGCCGCCCGAGACATAGAGCACGTCAAAGCCGTTGTCGGCCGCGCCCTTGACATCGGTCATCATGCCGTCGCCGATGGCGAGAACCTCGCTTCGCTCGACGGCGCGGCCGAGCAATCCGGCGACCTCCTCCATGGCGACATCATAGATCGGCGCGAAAGGCTTGCCGGCAATCAGCGTGCGGCCGCCCAGTTGTGCGTAATCTCGCGCGAGCGCGCCGGCGCACCAGATGGTGCGCTCGCCGCGCTCGACCAGTATATCCGGATTGGCGCAGATGAACGGCAGATTGCGGGCACGCAGCCGCCGCAGCAGCCCGGCATAGTCGGCGGGCTTTTCCACCTCGTCGTCATAGAGCCCCGTGCAGACGATGCCGGCGGCCTCGAATTCCTCGACGAGATCGACGTCGAGCCCATCATAGAGTGTGAAATCGCGGTCGGGGCCGATATGGAAAATCTTCCTCGGGCCATCGGCGATCAGGTCGCGCGTCACGTCGCCGGAGGTAACGACCCGGTCACAGGCATCGGCGGGAACACCGATGACCTTCATCTGGGCAACGACGTCGGCGCTGCGACGCGGCGAATTGGTGATCAGCACGACAGGCACATCGGACGCGCGCGCCCGGGCGAGAGCGGCGGCGGCGGCCGGAAAATGCCATTCGCCATTGTGCACGACGCCCCATACGTCGCACAGGATGGCGGCGTAGCGCCCCGCAAGATCGTCGAGCGAAGCGATGATGTCAGGCGAATCCGCCATGCCGTGTCCCTGATTTTGATCTCTGGCAAGGCCGCGGCAGCGGGTCCGCCACGGCCGGTCCCGCATAACCGAAGCCTTTCATCCTGTCACGAGCTTTCCCGATCCCCGCACCGAGCCGTGATATCGCCCACCCGGAAGCACAGGGTTAATGCGCCGTCAAAAACGCGGTGCGTTCTTGATTGTTTCGCGCAAGCTGAAATTTAACGATTTACGACCATCGTAGCAGGGTGACTACGACCATCGTCGTATATCAACATGGGTCCTTGGCGGGGGTAAGTGCAATGATCCGCGATTTTTTTCACGATAGGCGGGGAAACTACGCCTTGATGACGGTCATCACGATGATACCGTTGATGGGCGCCGTGGCGCTGGCGGTCGACTATACCGAGCTGGTGCGGGAGCGGCAGCAGACGCTGAACGCACTGGATGCAGCCGGCATCGCGACGGCGCAGCAAATCGTCGCCGGCGCCAGCGACGCCGATGCCAAAGCCTATGCCAAGACATTCTTCGAGGCCAATCTCAGGCACGTTCTCCCTGCGAACACGACGCTGACCGTCACCTTGCCGAGCAACAATGCGGGCGGCGGCGCGCTGGTTCTCGAGGCCGCTGTGACGTACCGGCCCTATTTCCTGCCGGCCGCGGTCGCGCTGCTTGGCGGAACCCCGGGCCAGACGAACATCAGCTTCTCGGCCAGATCTGAAATCCGCCTCAAGAACACCTTGGAAGTGGCGCTGGTGCTCGACAATTCGGGCTCGATGACCGATATCAGCGTCTCGAACCAGGTGCGGTTCGACCTGTTAAAGGGCGCGGCCAAGCAGCTTGTCGATCAGCTTGCCGGCCAGGCGCAACTGATGAAGCAGGTCTCCAAGCCGGTTCAGTTCAGCCTGGTTCCCTTCGCTGCCTCTGTCAATGTCGGTGCAAGTAACGAAGCAGCAAGCTGGATGGATACGAAGGGCATCTCCCCTATCCATCATGAAAATTTCGACTGGACAACAATGAGCCAGATGGGGTCGCCATGGGGGTCGACCAAATACGCGGAGAAGGTTGGCGACGCCTGGTACGCACGCGGAACCGGCTGGGATGCGAGCCAGAAGGATCGGGAACTGACGCGCACTTCGCTCTACAAGCAGATGCAGCGTGTAGCGACCACCACCTCCACGACATCATGTACGGGCACAGGCAGGAACAAAGTCTGCACAACAACGACGACGCCCGCAAGTTATGCCAGCGTCGCCGGTTGGGGTGGCTGCGTTGAATCACGGCCGTATCCCTACAACATTCAGGATACTCCAGCCTCGACGTCGAATCCCGCGACGTTGTTCGTCCCGATGTTCGCTCCGGACGAAACCGACAACAACGACAGATCTTCGCGGCCCGCCTACAGCAATTGGCATGCCGATGTATCGCCGGGCACGGACGCGGAGCGGCAGCGCTACATGCCGAAGTATTTCATTACGGGTACCGCCGTCACCCCGGCCTACGGGATGAATGAGGGACCGAATACAAGCTGCAGCACCACCGCGATCATGCCGCTCACCGACGTATCGACCACCGCGGGCGCAACGTCGGTCAAGACGGCGATCAATGCCATGGCCGCCAGCGGCGCCACCAATGTGCCGGAAGGCATGGCCTGGGGCTGGAGAACCCTTTCCAGCGCATCGCCATTTACTGAGGGCCGCCCTGAAACTGAAAAAGGCAATGACAAGGTTTTGATCGTCCTGACGGACGGCGCCAATACCTACTACACACCAAACTCGCTCAGATACAATGACCTGGCGGGTGCCAAATCTACTTATTCCGCACTGGGTTATTTGAAGCCTTACAACACTACCTACAGCTATGGCCGCCCGTTCCTCGGCACCAGCAGCAATGTCAGCAAGACCGACTATTCGAACGCCAACTACACCAAGGCCATGAACGAGCACTTCGCCACGCTGTGCAACAATGCCAAGGCCGCCAACATCATCGTCATGACCATCGCGCTCGACCTCGATTCCAGGAACACTGCCGAGGCAGCGCAGATGGCAGCCTTGAAGACCTGCTCGTCCGACTCGCGTTTCCGCAAGGATGCGACCGACCCCAGCAAGCCTAAGAAACTGTTCTGGAATTCGACCGGCGCGACGCTGTCGGACGACTTCAGGGAAATCGGCAACGAACTGTCGAACCTGCGCATCGTCAGTTGATCCGAAGAAGAGCCGCTTGCCTGAGATGCGCAGATTCTGGCATCAATTCTGCCGTGACCGCCGCGCCGACTATGCCCTCGTGACGGCATCAGATAGCGATGCGCACAAGCCAATCCAGATCGAGTTGTGCTCGCAGGTGCGGCTGAAGAACACGCTGGACGTGGCGCTTTCGGGCAATTTCAAGGAATCGCCAACGAGCTGTCGAACCTGCGGGTGGTGGGGTAGGCACATAGACGGATGCCGGCGCAACAAGAAGTGAAAAGGCAGGACTAGGGGCTGATTTTCAGATAGTTTCCTCTTGTCTGTCGTCTGAGGGATGCTGAGATGTTGGCCGACCTCGCGAAACTGATCGAGCAGGATCATTTAGCCGTTGATGCCTTCGTCAAGGGCGACCCCGAGCCTTTGAAAAGTCTCTATTCACAACGCGATGACGTCGTCATCGCCAATCCATTCGGCCCACCGGCCAAAGGATGGAGGAAAGCTGCCGAAACGATGGATCGTGCCGCTACCAACTACCGGGACGGCGAGGTTATCGGCTTTGAGCGCATTTCCGAGTACGCAACGAAGGATTTGGGTTACATCATTGAGATCGAGCGGGTCCGATCCAAGGTCGGCGGCAGCGACAAACTGGTGCCGATAGCACTTCGAACCACGACTATATTTCGGCGCGAGGAAGGCGCCTGGAAGATCGTCCTTCGCCATGCCGATCCTATAGTCTCGCCTCGTCCGGCGGCCTCGGTCGTCGGTGAGTAGAAGGCTGCCAACGCCTGGAGACGACATCCTCCGTTTGCAGCCGCGCAGCGCAGCGACGTCCATATGGACGTGGCCAAGGAAGCAGGCCGAGACTGCCCACCACCTGAGGACATCTGCCCGCTCTGGCGCAAAGGCCGGCGCCGGCAAGCCCTTGTGCGCGTTCGCGGCACAAGGCACAAGTCGGATGCTCGCCGGCATCGGACCGTCCGTGCCGCAGGGGCTGGAGATCAAGCCGTGCCCGACGCCGCCAACCATCTGACCTTCGCGCTGATCTGCCTTGGCATGGTGCTTACACCCGGGCCGAACATGATCTACCTGATCTCGCGCTCGCTGTCGCAAGGACCGAGGGCCGGGCTGATCTCGCTTGGCGGCGTGGCGCTGGGCTTCCTGTTCTATGTGATGTCGGCAGCCTTCGGCATCACCGCGCTCATCTTCGCCGTGCCTTATGCTTACGATGCACTGCGCTTCGCCGGCGCGATCTATCTTTTGTGGCTGGCCTGGCAGGCGCTCAAGCCCGGCGGACGCTCGCCGTTCCAGGTGCGCGCGTTGCCACGGGACAGGCCGCGCAAGCTTTTCGTGATGGGCCTGATGACCAACCTGCTCAATCCGAAGGTAGCCGTGCTCTATCTCTCGCTGCTGCCGCAGTTCATCAATCCGGCCAAGGGCCATGTTCTGTCGCAGCTTCTGGTGCTCGGCGTGACGCAGATCTCGATCAGCCTCACCGTCAACGCCATCATCGCGGTGACGGCCGGTTCGATCGCCACCTTCCTCGCCGGACGGCCGTTCTGGCTGGTTGTCCAGCGTTGGATGATGGGCACTGTGCTGACGGCGCTGGCGCTGAAGATGGCGACCGAGGCGCAGCGCTAGGGTGCATTGATATTCAGGTGAGGCCGGCCTGACCTGAAACTCAAAGCACCCTAGAAGCGAGCCCTCACAATCCTACATCGGACGGCGTACGGGCCGGACCTGCTCCGGTTCGACCACCTTGCGATAAAGATGCCAGGTCGCGTGGCCGAGGATCGGCATGACGACGGCAAGCCCGGCAAACAGCGGGATCGAGCCGACCACCAGCAATACCGCGACGGTCAGGCCCCAGAGCGCCATCGTCACTGGGTTGGCCATTACCGCGCGGGCCGAGGTTTCGATCGCCGAGACGGCGCCGACATCGCGGTCGAGCAGGAGCGGGAAGGCGACGACCGTGGTGGCCAAAACGACAACGGCGAAAACGAAGCCGACGGCGTTGCCGACGAGGATCAGCGTCCAGCCTTTGCCGGTCGTCAGCACGTCGCGCACAAAGGCGCCGACCGAAGCGGGCGGCTCGGCGCCGAACAGGCTGGTGTAGAGCGACTGCGCGGTGAACAGCCAGAGCAGGAACAGCGCGAAGAGCAGGATGCCTATGACCGCGATCGACGGCAGCGCCGGCGAATGGCGAACATCGAGCGCATGCCGCCAGTCGGTGTTCATGCCGAGCTCGCGCCGGCGGCTGATCTCATAGAGGCCGATGGCAGCGAACGGACCGATGAGCGCGAAACCGGACATCAGCGGATAGACGAGCTGTATGGCGTTCGAACCCGAGGTCCACCGCGTCAGGATCAGGCCGACGATCGGGTAGATCAGGCACAGGAACACATAATGCGAGGGCTTGGCCCAGAAATCCTCGGCGCCAAGCTTCAGCGCATCCCAAAGATCCGAGGTGGAGATACGGCGCACCGTGGGCTGCGCATGCATCCCGTGCGCGTCCGTCATGACATGAAAACCGGCCATAACCGTCCTCCGTTTGTCAGTGCATGAGCCCGAAAACCGAACGGTTCTCGCAAAGCAATCATGCGCCAGATCAAGCTGGTCGGTCACCGCCTGTGGGTGGCCGCCCGTGGCTGCCACTTCAAGAACGAGCGCATCATAACCGATCTTCCGGGAAAAGTCGCCGCATCACGCGATTTTCATCGGCTGCCCGGCAAAAGCCACGATCGCGGGTATCAGAGGCCGGATGAGCATCTCGACCACCGCCGATTTGAACCGCCGCGCGCTGCTCAAGGCCGCCGGCCTCGCAGCGCTTGCCGGCATCGCCGCCTGCAGCACCGTCACCGTGCCGACCGGAGAAGGCGCCGGCGCTTCTTCATCCGCGACGGCGACGCTTGGCGGCATTCGCACCTCGGCCGGGTTGCAGGCGCTGGCTCCCGACACGCAGCTCGAACAGGCGGCGCTGCAACAGGCCGGCTACATGGCGTCGCGCGAGCGCATGAGCCACACGACAAGCTGGGGCAAGGATTTCGCCTCGCGCATGAAAGACAATGGCGTGCGCGGCGCTGCCGCCGAAAACATCGCCGAGGGTCGCTTCGAACTCGAGAAACTGTTCGACATCTGGATGCATTCGGCCGGCCACCGCCGCAACATGCTCGATCCCGACTTCAGCCGCTTCGGGCTGGCCTATGTACGCGACGGCCGCGATCCGGCCTTGCGCTACTGGGCGCTGGTGCTCGGCAGGTAATCACGATTTTCATGATGGCCGACCGGCCGCTTCATCAATCCATATGGGCCGCCGGCGCGCCGCCCGCCGGCGCGGCCTTGGGCTTGCGCAGCAGGATCACGAACGGGATCGCGACCAGCGTCATCACCATCAGGATTTTGAAGTCGTTGATATAGGAGATCATCATCGACTGGACGTTCACTGCGCGGTCGACCTGCGACAGTGCCGCGGGGTCTCCGCCAGCGGCCGCCCGAGACGCGGCCCACAGGTTCGGGTTGTAGGGGTTGATGAAGGCCGACAGCTCGGTGTGGTTGATCTGCGTGTTGCGCACCATCAGCGCCGCAACCACCGACACGCCGATCGATGAGCCGAGATTGCGCACCAGGCTGAACAGCGAGGTGGCGTCGGTGCGGTAGCGCGCGTCGAGCGTGGCGAAGGCGACCGTCGACAGCGGCACGAACACCATGCCCATGCCGAGGCCCTGGACGACACCCGAGGTGAGGATCAGCCAATTGTCCATCTGCGGCGTGAAGCTTGCCATGGTGTAGAGCGACTGCGCGGTGAGCAGGAAGCCGATGGCGACGAGGATCCGCGCATCGATCCTGTGCATGATGCGACCGACCACCAGCATCGAGATCATCGTGCCGATGCCGCGCGGCCCCAGCACGACGCCGATGGTGACGGTCGGATAGCCGAAGATGTTGGCCAGCATCGGCGGCAAGAGCGACATCGAGGCCAGGATCAGCACGCCCATGACGAAGATGAATCCCAAGCCTGTCACAAAATTGCGGTCGAGGAATATCTTTGGATCGATGAAGGGATGCTCGGCCGTCACCGTGTGGATGATGAACACCCAAAAGCCGGTGATCGACAAAGCGAGCTCGATCCAGATCTCGGCCGAGTTGAACCAGTCCACCTCGCCGCCGCGGTCGAGCAGAAGCTGCAGCGCGCCGACGCCGAGCGAGAGCATGGCGAAGCCGAAGAAGTCGAAGCCGCGCACGCGCTTGGCGATGACCGGCAGATAGGCGGCCATGCCGAGGAAGGCGAGGATGCCGACCGGCAGGTTGATGAAGAACACCCAGCGCCAGTTGAAGTTTTCCGTCAGCCAGCCGCCGAGCGTCGGCCCCAGAATCGGCCCGAGCATGATGCCGGCGCCCCAGATCGCCATCGCCTGGCCATGGCGCTCCCTCGGGTTGATGTCGAGCAGGAAGGTCTGCGACAGCGGCACGATGGCCGCGCCAAACACCCCCTGCAGCAGGCGGAACAGCACCATCGTCTCGAGGCTCCAGGCGAGGCCGCAGAGCATCGAGAAGATGGTGAAACCGACGACCGAGGCGAGGAACAGTTCCTTGCGGCCGAGCCGGTCGGCGAGCCAGCCGGTGACCGGCGTCATGATCGCCGCGGCCACGATATAGGAGGTCAGCACCCAGTTGATGTTGTCGGGCGAAGCGCCGAGGTCGCCGGTCATGGTCGGCAGCGCGACATTGGCGATCGTGGTGTCGAGCGCCTGCATGATCGTCGCCAGCATCAGCGCGACCGTGATCAGTCCGCGATGCGGTACTTCCTTGAAGGGTTCGGGCGCGCTCATGTTGCTGAACTTCCAGCAGGTAACAAAACGTGTAGACTAGAGCATGATGCCGAAAAGCGTGACGCGGGTTTCGGACGACATCATGCTCCATCTCTTTGATTTAGAGGCGGATTCAGATTTCAGGCCGACCGGACCTGAAATCATCCGGCCCTAGGTTTCCGGGCGGCGAGCCCTTACGTTGAGAGACCTTCATCGCGGTGGGACGCGACTATCGATGTGGGGGTTACATCGACCGAAAGTCTCTGTTGGAGCGGATCCTGCCGCCCGGAAATCTGAGGACCGAAGGGGCCGCGCCAAGGTTTCAGCTTTCGAACGAGCCGCCATGCGACCTGCCTTGCTGATCCCCGCCACTCCTCCCATCGGACCAATCCCCTGCCTTGCCCGCCTTATCCCGGCGGGCGTCGCTGTCGTTACTGCGCCGGCTCCCCTGCCGTGGCGTGGCCGAAGATCGACGGCAGGCCGCGCGCCACGCCGGTGTCGACCGTGACGGTGGCGCTCATGCCGGTGCGCAGCGCCATCTTGGCGTCGGGATCGGTCAGTTCCAGGCGCACGGGAATGCGCTGCGTGACCTTGACCCAGTTGCCGGTGGCATTTTGCGCGGGCAGCAGCGAGAACTCCGCGCCCGTGCCGGCGCCGATCGCCTTGACGGTCGCCTCGAAGGTGCGGCCCGGATAGGTGTCGACGACGATCTCGGCCTTCTGGCCCGGCTTCATGTTGGTGAGCTGGGTCTCCTTGAAATTTGCGTCGATCCAGGTGTCGCCGCTCTCGACCAGCGCGAACAGCGGCGTGCCGACGGCGACGTACTGGCCGACCTTGAAGGAGGCGGCCCGGTAGATGACGCCGTCAGCCGGCGCCCTCACCGTTGTCTGCGCCAGATCGTAGGCAGCCTTGTCGCGCGCGGCGAGCGCCGACATCACGGTCGGATGCCTATCGGTCTCGATGTCCGGGTTGCCGCCGAGCGCTGCCTTGGCGCCGACGATGCCCTGCTCCGCGACGGCCAGCTGCTGCCTGGCCTTGTCGAGGTCGTTGCGGGCTTGATCGAGCGAGGACTTGGCGTTGATGCCTTTCTGCTCGAGATCGGCGGCGCGGCCATATTGCGACTGCGCATACTCGACTTCGCTGCCGGCGGACTTTTCCTGCGCCGTCGCCTTGCTGTAGGCGGCGCGCAGCTGCTCGACATTGAGACGCGCCGCGGCGACCGCCGCATCGGCCTGGGCGAGCGCGATCTTGTAAGGCTCGGGATCGATGACGAAGAGAAGGTCGCCCTGCTTGACCAACTGGTTGTCGGCGATGCCGACCTGGACGATACGGCCGGCAGTATCCGAGGCGACCGAAATCCTGGCCTGCTGCAGGTTGGCGTTCTCGGTTTCCTGATAGCGGCCACCGGTCACCCAGACATACGAGCCGCCGGCAAGCAGGGCCAGCGGCAAGGCGACCATCAACAGGAAGCGGCCGAGGCGGCGCTTCTTCTTCGGCCCGGCCGGAGCGGGCCGCGGCTCGCGAGCCACCGCAACCGGAGCGGCCGCCGGCTGGGCCGGCGCTTCAGCGACCGGCTGCACCGACGCATTAGCGACCGGCTGCACCGGCGCATTAGCGACCGGCTGCACCGGCGCATTCAGCTTGGTGACGTTGTCGTCCTCTATCTTGGCTGACGCGTTCATGCTGCCTGCCCTTCTGTATTCTTGATCTTTTCCATCGACGACGTCTCGCCGTCCGTCAGATTCTGCACGATGGTGTCGAGCACCCGGATCAGGACGCGGCGTTCTTCCGCCGACACGCCGGTCAGCGATTCCTCATAGACCTCGCCGGCCAGGCTCTTGACGTCGGCATAGGCCGCGTTTGCCTTCTCGGTCGGGAAGATCATGCGCACCCGCCGGTCGGTCGCGTCCTGACGGCGTTCGATCCAGCCGCCCTCCTCCATGCGGTCGACCAGGCGCGAAACGCTGATCGGCTCGATTTCGAGGAGTTCGGCAAGCCGCGCCTGCGCGACGCCGGCCTCCTTGGCGACGCGGACGAGCAGCCGCCATTGCGCCGAGGAAAGACCCAATCCACTGGCGCGCGCCTCGAAGCGCTTGCGCATCAGGCGCTGCACGTCGTGGATCAAAAATCCCAATCTGTCGACGCCATCTGAAACCATGAGCGATACTTATAATAAGCGTGCTTATTATTCAAGTGGATGCTTTGCGCCAAGAAGCCGGCAAATCGACATATCAGCCATCTGATGCATTCATGGTTAGCGGCCGGTGAAGATGCGGCCGTGTCGAACGGAGATTTGTACCCGGTGCGCAATTTCGATCAAACTGGCTGTCGGTGCGGCGGCTAGTGTCGCCCGGCCAAATGCGAGGAGCCATGAACCCGACCGAGAAAGCGCTGTGGTTTGTCGAAAGCCATCTGCCGGACGCCATCAGTCTCGACGATGTCGCGGCAAGCAGCGGGGTCTCACGCTTCCATGTGACGCGTGCCTTCGGTGCGGCCACGGGACGGTCGGTCATGGGCTATATGCGGGCGCGCCGCTTGAGCGAGGCGGCGCGCAAGCTGGCCGGCGGAGCGCGTGACATTCTCTCGGTCGCGCTCGATGCCGGCTATGGCTCGCATGAGGCTTTCACGCGGGCTTTTCGCGATGAGTTCGGCACCACGCCGGAGCTGGTGCGCGCGCAGGGCTCGACCCAGACCCTCGATCTCGTGGAGCCCATCTTGATGGACAGTTCACTTCTCACCGCGCTAGAGCCGCCGCGCTTCGAGACCAGCCGGGCCTTCCTCATCGCCGGTTTCGGCGAGCGCTATAGCTGCCAGTCCAGCGCCGGCATCCCGATGCAGTGGCAGCGTTTCGCCCCCTATATCGGCAACATTCCCGGCGAGGTGCCCGGCTTGTTTTACGGCGCCTGCCTCAATGGCGACGATGCCGGCAATTTCGACTATGTCGTCGGCGTCGAGGTGACGGATTTCTCCGACCTGCCCAGGGATTTCTACCGGGTGCGGGTGCCGGCGCGGAAATATGCGGTGTTCTCGCACCGCGAACATGTCTCGACCATCCGCCGTACCGTCAACACGATCTGGAACAGCTGGCTGCCTACTTCCGGCCACGAAATCGCCGACGCGCCGGAATTCGAGCGTTACGGACCCGAATTCGATGCCCGCACCGGCGCTGGCGGGCTGGAGATCTGGCTGCCGGTCAAGGGGTGAGACGGCTCTCCCTTCTCCTCTTCTTGTGGGAGAAGGAAAAGAGCTACAATTCCAAATTCCAGGTCTGGCCGACCAGATCCTTGCCGAAGGAATGATGGCGTTCCTCGTCGACCAGCCTGAAGCCCGCTGCCTGGTAGATGCGGCGGGCCGAGCCCAGTATGTCGTTGGTCCAAAGCGTCAGCGTTCGGTAACCCTTGGCACGCGCGAAGGTGATGCATTCGTCGACCAGCCGCCGGCCGATGCCCAGGCCACGCGCCGAGGGCTCGACATAGAGGAGCCTCAGCTTCGCCACCTTGGGGGACTTGCGTACGACGAAGACCGAGCCGACCACCTCGCCCTCGCGTTCGGCGATCCAACGGCGCTCCCATTGCGGGACAAAATTCTTGACGAACTCGCCGAGGATCTCGGCGACCAGCGCCTCGTAGGTTTCGTCCCAACCATAGTCCTGGGCGTAGAGCATGCCCTGGCGGCGCGTGACCCAACCGATGTCGCCAACCTGCAGCGGCCGCAGGATGTAGGGCACCTTGGGCTCGTGCCTGTCGCCGAGCAGGTCCTGCACGGCGCGCATGGCCTTTACCAGCCGCTCCTGGTCGGCCGGCGCCAGGCGATCGAGCAGCGCGCGCACCTGGTCGTGCGAATCCTGGTCGAGCGGTGCGAAGGCTTCCCTGCCCGCCGACGTGAATGCGATCGAGGCGCGGCGCGCGTCCGCCTCGGTGGCTTCGCGCTCGACCAGGCCGAGTTCCTCGAATTTCTTCAGCAGACGGCTGACATAGCCGGGGTCGAGACCGAGGTCGCGCACCAGATCGCTGGCGACGAGCCCGTCGCGATGGGCAAGCTCATAAAGCACCCGCGCCTCGGTCAGCGAGAACGGGCTTTTCAGAAGGCCTTCGTCGAGCAGGCCGATCTGGCGGGTGTAGAAGCGATTGAAGGCGCGCACCGTGTCGATGCGTTCCTTGCCGGGATGATCGTGGATGGTCATGCGAAGTCCTCCTGTCATAGACAGGATCAATCATTTAGTTGACTGAGTCAATAAATACGCGAGCGGAACGCTACACAACGTCGTCATTCCAGGGCGGAGCAAGGAGCGAAGCGACGCGCGCAGACCCTGGAATCCATTCCATGACGGCGGTCGGAGAGTGCTACGCTGGAGAACAGGCTTGATGGGTCGAGGGTGCCAAGGATCCAATTCGTTGAATAGCGGAAAGGTAAGGGAATGGATTCCAGGGTCTGCGCTCCGCTTCGCGTCGCTCCGCCCTGGAATGACGAGGTCGCGGAGGCCGGCCCTAGTCGCGAGCGTTGAAGCGCCCTCTCAGCCCATCGGCAGCACCGGCCAGAACTCCACGATGCGCCCATCGGAAAAAGCCGCAATCGAGCCGAAATGCTGCAACACGGCCTCACTCTGGGTCGGCCGCAGGAAAGCGTAGTCTCCCGGCGTCACTTCCGCACCCGCCGGCAAGCCCATGAACTGCTGGTTGGACGACAGTCCGATCAAACCGTTCGGCTTCATGCCTTCGGGAAAAACCGGCTCGGCCATCCACTTGCCGCCATAGAGATAGCAGCCCTTGCGCGGGAAGAGGCCGAGCGCCTGCAGCGTGCGGGAAACCGCCGATGGACCCGGCAGCGCGGGATGGAGCGCCTTGAGGATCGGCGTCGCAATGAAGGCCGCCGGCTGGAAGCCGTTTAGGCCGGGTGTGTCGAAATCCTTGGGCAGCATGAAGGCCGAGCCGATCGACACTTCGTCGGCCACCCCGCCACCATGCAGCAGCGCCGTCTTCGAGCCGCCGATGTTGAGGATGCGGCGCTGGTCCGGGTCGAGGACAGCGACGAATTCCGCAGCTTTGGCCGAGGCCTGCTTCAGTGCTTTTTCCGCACCACCGAACAGTCGCGGTATCGCCGGCGCATGCGCCTCATAGGCCATGATGCCTTCGCAGTGCAGGCGCTCCGGCATCGTCAGCGCCTTGATCTCCCCAGGACTGGAAAAACCGCCGCGATGCAAGCCGACATCGACCTCGAAGGCGAAACGCAATTCGGTGTCGAGCGCGGCAGCGAGCGCGCCATATTCGGCCAGCCGCTCCGGCGTATCGATCAGCCAGCAGATGCGCGACCACCAGCCGGCGCTGCCTTGGGTCAGCGCTGCCTTGGCGGCCCCCACCGGCATAGGCTTGCCGTAGAGCAGGTCGCCCTCGGGAAAGGCATCGAGCACGGCCTGCGTTACCGGCGGGTGGAAGGTCATGAAGCGGCTGGTTCCGATCGCGCGTGCGATGTGCGAAAGCAGCGGCATGCAAGGCAGCGACTTGTCGACCAGCCGCACGGCGAGACCCGGCGCCAGCCTCTTTTTTACCTGCGCGATGTTGCCGTCCAGGCGGTCGCGGTCGAGCACAAGGCAGGGCCGGAAAATGTCGGCGGCTTTCAGCGCCTGCGACAGCGCGGCGAAATAGGCGCTCATTGTCGGGTGCCAAAAGGACTGGGCTCGATGCCGAACAGGCCGGCCATGTAGGGCGATACGAAACGGTTTTGCGGATCGATGTCGCGGCGCACCGCCATCGCCTCATCCCAGCGCGGATAGAGATTTTTGAAATCCGCCGCCTTCAGGCTGTGCATCTTGCCCCAGTGCGGCCTGCCGCCGTATTTCCGGAAAATCGGCTCGGCCGCGCGCATGAAGGGCAGCGGATCGTTCGCCGCATCGTGGTGGATGGCGATCGAGCAGGTCAGCCTTTTGTGGAAGGGCGAAAGCCAGAATTCGTCAGGCGCCACCGAACGCACCTCCATCGGGAAATAGACTTCCGGAAAGTGCTTTTCCGTCAGCGCGATGATCTCGGCCAACGCGTTGGAACCTTCCTCGTAAGGCAGGTGGTACTCCATCTCGTTGAATTTGGTGCGACGATCGCTGGCGTAGACATTGAGCCAGTCCTGAACATAATCCTCGGACGGCACTTTCTTCACCGCGCCCCTGATCAGCGCGCGGCGCAGCGACGGCAGCCAGCGCAAGACGGTGCGCAGCTCGCGCAGCGTCGCCAGCCCTTCCTCATCGTCTTCAGTAGGCCGCGGCGTGGGTGCCGCGTCGCTGAAGTCGCTGGCGATGAACTGGGCGTAGCCGGAAAACGGGATGTAATAGAACTCGGCCGAGCGATGCGCGGCCATCATCGTCTCGAAGTTTTGGAGCATGTCGGCGATCGGCAGCACCCATTTGCGGCGGCGCAGCCGGTAGGTCGCGATGTTGTTCATCGCCACTTCGGTCAATACGCCGAAGCTGCCCAGCGCGACACCGGTAGCGTGGATCATGTCCAGGTCGCCCGCCCGGCTGAACTCGCGCAGCTTTCCCCTCCCGTCGACGATCTGCAGCGCCTCGAGCTGGGTGTGATAGGCGCCGAGCGTCGGGCCGGAGCCATGCGTGGCGGTGCCGAGCGCGCCGCCGATCGCCTGACGATCGATGTCGCCCATATTGGGCAGGCCCTGGCCGATGTCCTGCAGGATGTGCATCAGGGCGCCCAGCCGCGTGCCTGCCCTCACCCGCGCCCGGTTAGCCGCTGCGTCATGCGAGACCAGCCCCTCGATCTTTTCCAGCGAGACGATGGTGCCGTCGGACTGCACCAGCGGCGTGAAGGAATAGCCGGCACCTGCGACGCGAAGCGGACCGGGCGCCGAACGCACCAGCTCGGCCAGTTCGCCTGCGTCGGCGGGTGTGGCGATCAATTTTGGGGAAGCGGTGACGAAGCCCGACCAGTTGCTCCACGCGTTTGCCATCCTAATCCTCCCGCTCAGGCCTTGCCGCGCCGCCGCGCGACGAGCACGAAGACGCCGAGCAGCAGCACGCTGGCCAAAGCGGTCGCGGCGGCGAATTCGGGCACGGGCCGGAAGTTCGCGCCGTCGATCAGCAGCGAGGCGGCGATCGGGCCGATGGCGAGGCCGAAAAGCTGGGCGGCCGGCACCAGCAATACGGCGTTGCGCGTCTCGTCGGCGGTGATGGCGAGGCGGATCTGATAGGGCACGATGAAAAGCAGGATGAAGCCCATCATCAGCGCGGCTGCCCAGAACACCGAAAGACCCGGGCCGGAGGCAAGCAGCACCGAGCTGATCGCCGCGATAATGCCGATGATTGTGATGGCAAAACGATAGTCGATGCGCGCCTCGAAGACGGTTGCGGTCATGGCGCCGATCACCTGCGCGGCCAGGCTTGCCGAAACCATCAGGCCGACCGTGCGGCCGTCAATGCCGAACTGCGCCCCGATGGGCTCGAGAAAAGCCCAGACGGCGCCGAAGAACATGAAATAGCAGAAGATCGACAGCAGCGCGGTGATCGCCGGCACGGTCGCCACATTGGCAAAATGCTCTTCCTTGGGCAGGTCGGCATAGTCGTCCGGCACGGTCCAGGCGACGACCAGCGAAAGCAGGCAGACGATACCGAGCGCGATGAAGCCGCCGGCCGAGCCGGCCGCAGGCACCGCATAGAGCGCGAGGATCAGCGCCAGCCCGCATTGCGCCAAGGTCTGCAGCGTGACGAAATAGCCGCCAATGCGCTCGGCCCGGCGCGAGCGGGCGATCAATTCGGTGGCGACGGCGACCAGCCCGCCCTCAGCGAGGCCGGCCAGTGTGCGGGCGCCGATCAGCGCGTTGGCGGTGCCGGCATAAGCGGTCCAGAAATTGGCGAGCGCGAGCAGGACGAGCAGCACCGCGCTCTTCCAGCGCATGTTCCTGGCGGGGAGCAGCATCGCCACGATCGCCGAGCCGATGGCGATCGCGATCATTTCTGCGGTGGCGACCAGCGCCAGCTGATCGCCGGTGACATGACCCTCCGTATAGAGCGCGCCGAGCAGCACCGGCTGCAGTCCGAGGATGAGCAGGCCGACCGAGCCGATCCACAGCGCCGAGGCCAGTTGCAGTCCCGTCGGATTGCCGACAAGCCAATTGCCATTGTCCGCTTGCGCGGCTTGCGATGCAGTCACGAGGTGCCCTCCCCTTGCAGCTCGACCAAAAAACTGACAAGTTGTCAGCATCTAACGAAACTGATACTTGATCATGTTTCTTGTCAACCGCGAATTCGTAAGCTTCACGAGATTTGGCGCATGACGCAGACAAGGCGAAGGGCGACGGAACCGCGGCGCAGGCCGAAGCAGGAGCGCAGCCGCGAGCGCATCGATGCGATCCTCGCCACGACCATGCGGCTGATCGGCGAAAAGGGCATCGACGCGGTAACGATGAAGGAAGTCGGCGCGCTGGCCGGCGGGCCGATCGCAACCGTCTATCATTACTTCCCGAGCAAGTCGGCGATTTTGGCGATGCTCTACGAGCGGTTTTCCGAGGAAAGCCGAGCACGCTTCGGCGCCATCATCGCCGAGATACGCGCACTGGACGACGTGACCGCGGCCGCCGATCGCCTGCTCGACGACTATTTTGCCCGCGTCGCGGCGGACCCGGCCATCCAGGACCTGCAAAATGCCATCCAGGCCGACAAGGCGCTGCAGCATCTCGACATCGCCGAGACGAGGCATCAGGCCAAGATGTTCTGCGACCACGTCGCGCCGATGCTAAAGCTTGAGCAGCGCGAGGCGTTCGGGCGCGTCGTGTTCCTGATCTTCCAGCTTGCCGGCGGCGTCGTGCGGCTGGCGCTGACGCAGGATAAGGAAGAAGGCCGGCGCACGATCGAGGACTATCGCGCGATTATTCATACACAGTTGCGGCTGTTTTTGTAGGTTTCGGTGACGCCGCTCTAGACCGCGAAAGTCGTGTTCCTTCACACCCCCCTCTGCCCTGCCGGGCATCTCCCCCGCAAGGGGGGAGATCAGATGTCGCACCGGGTTTCGCTAATCCCCCACGCCGCAGAATTGGCTAGCAATCGGAGCTGCCAATCTCCCCCCTTGCGGGGGAGATGTCCGGCAGGACAGAGGGGGGGTGCTGTCCCGCCAGCGAAGATAACTTAGGACGGCTCCAGCTTCGGCCCCAATATCTCCACCAGCCAATCCACAAACACCCTCACCCTCGGCGACAATTGTCGGCTGGGCGGATAGAGCACCGAGATCGGTGTCGGCGTCGGCGGATTGTCGGGAAGCACCTCGACCAGCCGGCCGGCGCCGATATCGGCGGCGAAGCGGCGGCGCGGCGCCTGGTAGAGGCCGAAACCCTGGCGCACCAGCGTAGCGGCGGTGTCGGAATTGGAAACAGTGACCCGCGACGGAAGCACGATCTCGCGGATCTTGCCGTCGACGGTGAATTCCAGCGGCATCACCTGGCCGGTGCGCGACGAGACGAAGCCGATCATCATGTGCCCGGCAAGCTCGTCCAGCGAGCGCGGCAGGCCATGGCGCTCGATATAATCCGAACTTGCCAGCGTCGCCTCGCGCGCCATGCCGATGCGGCGCGCGATCATATCGCTGTCGGGGAGCGTTCCGGCGCGCACCACGCAATCGACGCCCTCGCGCACCAGATCGACGAAGCGGTCGCCCTCGCCGATATGCAAACTGAGCGCGGGATAGCGGGCGAGCAGCGCCGGCAGTTCCGGGATGACGAAGGTGCGGGCCATGTTGCCATTGATGTCGATGCTCAGTCGCCCGCGCACCTCATGCGCACCGAACCCGCCCTCGGCGTCCTCGATGTCGGCAAGAATGGCAATGCAGCGCTGGTAATAGGCTTCGCCGTCGAGCGTCGTGGTGACGTGGCGCGTGGTGCGGCGCAGCAGTTGCACGCCCAGCCGCTCCTCCAGTTGCTTGATCGCGGCGGTGGCGCTGGAGCGCGGCAGACCGAGATCTGCGGCGGCCGCGGTGAAGCTGCGCCGTTCCACGACGCGGGTGAAGAGCCGCATGCTGTCAAATCGGTCCATCACTTATTGTTCGCACGGGCTGAATAGTGTTGGCAATCCGTGGCCGATTATATCGCCCCTCTAGGCGAGTATATGCATCTCCATCGACACAGAAGGAGATTTCGCCATGACCACCCGTCCCATCGCTCTCATCACCGGCGGCAGCCGCGGCCTCGGCCGCAACACCGCGCTCCACCTCGCCCGGCGGGGTGTCGACGTCATCGTCACCTATCGCACGCGCGCCGATGAAGCGAAGTCGGCGATCGCCGAGATCGAGGCCGCCGGCGGCCGCGCCGCAGCACTTGAGCTCGACACCGGCGCCGTCGCCACCTTCCCGGCCTTCGTCGCGGCGCTGAAGACGACGCTCAACGAGACCTGGCAGCGCGACCGCTTCGACTATCTCGTCAACAATGCCGGCACCGGCCTGCGCAAGATGATCGGCGAGACGACGGAAGAGGAATTCGACACGCTGATGAACACACATCTCAAGGGCGTGTTCTTCCTCACCCAGGCGCTGCTGCCGATGATCAACGACGGCGGCCGCATCGTCAACATCTCGAGCGGGCTTGCCCGCTTTGCCGCTCCCGGATCGTCGGCCTATGCGATGATGAAGGGCGGCATCGAGGTGTTCACGCGCTACCTCGCCAAGGAGCTTGGGGCGCGCGGCATCACCGCCAACACCGTGGCGCCGGGCGCCATCGCCACCGACTTCAATGGCGGCCATGTGCGCGACGATGCCGAGATCAACCGCATGGTGGCCGGCGTCACCGCGCTCGGCCGCGCCGGCGTCGCCGACGATATCGGCCCGATGATCGCCTCGCTGCTCTCGGACGACAATCGCTGGGTCAACGCCCAGCGGATCGAAGTCTCGGGCGGCATGAATATCTGAGCGAGTGTGATCCCGCTTAGCTCACCTGGCGGATCAGCCCTTCGAAGCCGTCGGCGAGATTGGCGTTGCCGGCGGCGAGGAAGGCAGACAGGTTGCGGACGCGGCCGGGCGTCTTGTTGGCGTCAAGCAGCACGGCCCTGCCTTCATGCATGACGAAATCGAATTTGCCGTAGTCGAAGCCAAGCTCACGCCGCAGCGCCCGGAGCTCGTCGGGAACCGGAACCGGCTCGCGGCGGATCGTATCTTCGCCTTTGACCAGGTTTTGCGGCGAGACATGCCGGGTACAACGCTCGCGTTCTCCGCAGAACAGCCAGAAGCGGGCGCCAAAGCCATCCGGCTCGGGCTCGGGAACGAACTTTTCCACCACGAGATCCTTGCGATCGAACACCGCCGAGGGAACATCCGCAAGCGAGCTATGGATGCGGTAACGATCGAGCAGCTTGGCATCGGGAAATGGCTCCGGCCTGCCGGCGCGCCGCGATCGCCGGTTGAGCGTCTGCTCTCGCGTTCCCAGATTGTTGAGGCTGCTCTTGACGATGACAGGGCCTTGCCAGCCGTGGTCCCTGTCGATCACCGCGCCGCTCACGCGTCGCTTCGAGATGTCGGCGGCGCCGATGTTGAGGCAGAAGGGATAGGTGCGCGCGTATTCGACATATTCAGGTGGCGTCACGGTCGCGTCGACATGCAGTACCGCGATATCCGCCTCCGGCTTGGCCGAAGTGCCCGCAAGAATGCGTACGGAATGTCCCCGGCGCTTCAGCTCCTCCAGGAGATCGAAGAGCATGTAGGGGCTGTCGCGGCGCAGCAACGGCGCGCGACGACGTTCAAACCCGTCAAACTCATGCGTGATAACCGCGATACGTGCCATCCACCCTCCCGCTTGGTTTCTTGAGCGTCCTCGATTATGCGTTCGAATACAATGTCGTACGGGCGGAGCTGTGGATGACTGAGCACTGGAATGCAATTCGCAAGCACTGGCGGTTGCTCGGGTCCCCCCTGCGGCCGCCGCCGGAAGTCGTCGAGGCTTATAATCGCGAACTCGACCTCGCTCGATCGCGCGTCGTCATGCTCGGCGTGACACCGGAGCTTGCCGCACTGGGCGCCACCATGACCGCAGTCGACGAGTCCGCCGACATGATTGCCGGCATCTGGCCGGGCGACACCGATGCGCGCAAGGCGGTGCGGGGAGACTGGTTCGACCTGCCGTTTCCTGGCGCGAGTATCGATGCGCTTATAGGCGATGGATGTCTCTCGGTCATCGGCGGAGCCGATGCAAGACGAGCGCTTTTCTCGGCGATCGCGCGCGCACTCAATGCCGACGGCCGCGCCGGCATCAGGCTTTACGCCTCTTCCGAAACACGCGACGACCCCAAAGATGTCCGCGCCCTGGCATTGAGCGGCGGCGTCTCGACCTTCCACGAGCTCAAATGGCGCGTGGCCATGACCGCAAGCGGCGGCGCGCCCGACTACATCATACCGGTAACGGGAATCCTCGAGCAATTCGACAGGATGTTTCCCGACCGCGACGAGCTTTCGGCGCGTACCGGATGGGAACTGCCGGTCATCGGCACCATCGACGTCTACCGGAACTCGTCGGCCATCTACAGCTTCGCGCCGGCGGCGGCTATCGTCGAAGAGGCCGAAGCGGATTTCGGCGATGTCGGCATTGTCTCGACCGGTACGTACGGGCTCGCCGAGCGCTGCCCGCTGCTGACGCTGCGGTCGCCGAGGCGCCGGGACTAACGGGCAAGATTGCTCGACCATGCCTGGCGCCAGCCAGCGTATTTCCGCCTGCCGACACGCATGAGAAAAATTTCGCGCGATTGCCCCTTCCCGCGCGCCTTGACTCTCGCAAGTCACCGGCCTATCTCAGCGCCACGTTAGCACTCGCCATTGGTGAGTGCTAACCATGTCCGGCATCGCCGGATGGAGGAACAGTTCTCACCGTTCTCATTCGAGGAAGAAAAAATGGCAAAGTCGAAGTTCCGCCCGCTTCATGACCGCGTGGTCGTTCGCCGGGTTGAATCCGAATCCAAGACCGCCGGCGGGATCATCATCCCCGATACGGCGAAGGAGAAGCCGCAGGAAGGCGAGATCATCGCCGTCGGCTCCGGCGCTCGCGACGAAAACGGCAAGCT
>NZ_JBSKBP010000033.1:0-58832 GCF_053714275.1 Mesorhizobium sp. Arg314
GCTCGCCAGGTCCTTCATCTCGTTGGAGATGGTGGACAGCGTCTTTTCATCGGCATGGCGGATGATCGGCGTGATCAAGCCGCCGGGGATCGACACGGCGACGCCGACATCGGCGTGCTTGTGCTTGACCATGGCGCTGTCGGTCCACGAAGCGTTCGCATCCGGCACCGCCATCAGCGCCACGGCAAAAGCCTTGATGACCATGTCGTTGACCGAAAGCTTGTAGGCCGGCGCCTCGCCCTTTTCGGTCTTCTTCATCGGCGCTGCCGCATTCAACTGCGTGCGCAGCGCCAAGAGCGCATCGAGCTCGCAGTCGAGCGTCAGATAGAAATGCGGGATGGTGGACTTCGCCTCGACCAGACGGCGCGCGATGGTCTTGCGCATATTGTCGTGCGGCACGAGTTCGTAGGAGCCTTCGGCGAAAAGCTTCAGCACCTGATCGTCCGACATCGGCTTAGGTGCGGTAGCCGGAGCCGACGCTGGCGCGCCTGCCGGCGCCTTCGCCGCCGGTGCGGCCTTGGCGCCGCCGGAAGCGATCGCGGCCTCGACGTCGACCTTCACCACGCGACCATGCGGGCCGGAGCCGGTCATTGCCGTTACATCGACGCCGGCATCCTTGGCGATGCGGCGGGCCAGCGGCGATGCGAAGACGCGGTCGCCAGAGGCGTGCCCGTTGGCGGCGGGAGCGGGCCCGGCCTTCGCCGGTGCGGGCGCCGTAGCGGCTGCTGCCGCTTTCGGCGCTTCCTTGGGCGCCTCGGCCTTCGGAGGCTCGGCCTTGGGTGCCTCCGCCTTCGACGCGGCATCGCCACCGCTCTTGGCCGCGGCTCCGGCATCCTCGCCTTCACCGGCCAGGATGGCGATCAGCGCGTTGACCTTGACGCCTTCGGTGCCGGCCGGAACCACCAGCTTGGCGACCGTACCTTCGTCGACGGCTTCGACTTCCATCGTCGCCTTGTCGGTCTCGATTTCGGCGATCACGTCACCGGGCGAAACCTTGTCGCCTTCCTTCACGAGCCACTTGGAAAGATTGCCTTCTTCCATGGTGGGCGACAGGGCCGGCATGGTGATGTTGATAGGCATCGCTCACTCCTGGATGAATTTGAACAGGCCGCGCATGACTGTCAGCGTGGCGACGATGAACACCGGTGGCAAGACACCGAAATGGAAACCGCTTTTGCTCATTTCCAGGCTCATCATGGCGCCTGTCTGGTCGACCCGAGCGGAGCCGGTCGCAACAATGGCGAGAACAAGCGATGCGGCGCCGCTGAACATCAACAGGATCGCGTCGAATTTGCCCGTCATGGAACGCACAAAAAAGGCAACCGCGACGGTGGGAAGGATGACGGCAGCCAAGACCCAGAAAGACGGCATTGGCGTAGCCCCCTAGCGATAGGTAACGGCTTTGACGGCCTCGACGACCTCGCCGACATTGGGCAAAGCCAGCTTCTCGAGGTTCGCCGCGTAAGGCATCGGCACGTCCTTGCCGGCAATGGTGATCACCGGCGCATCGAGGAAGTCGAAGGCGCGCTGCGAGACCTGGTTGGCGATGTGATCGCCGACCGAGCTCTGCGGGAAGCCTTCCTCGACCACCACCAGCCGGTTGGTCTTCTTGACCGAGGCGATGATGGTGTCGAAATCGAGTGGGCGAATGGACCGCAGATCGATGATCTCGGCATCGATGCCCATGCCGCGCAGTTCGGCTTCCGCCTTGACCGCATAGGTCATGCCGATGCCGAAGGAGACGAGGGTGACGTCCTTGCCCTGCTTGTGGATGCGCGCCTTGCCGATCGGCAGCACGAAGTCGTCGAGCTTCGGCACGTCGAAGGACTGGCCGTAGAGGATCTCGTTTTCGAGGAAGATGACCGGGTTCGGATCGCGGATCGCAGCCTTGAGCAGGCCCTTGGCGTCGGCTGCAGTGTAAGGCATCACCACCTTCAGGCCTGGAATGTGGCTGTACCAGGCGGCATAGCACTGCGAGTGCTGGGCAGCGACGCGGGCGGCGGCGCCGTTCGGGCCGCGGAAGACGATCGGCGCGCCCATCTGGCCGCCGGACATATAGAGCGTCTTGGCGGCCGAGTTGATGATCTGGTCGATCGCCTGCATGGCGAAGTTGAAGGTCATGAACTCGACGATCGGCTTCAGCCCAGCCATCGCGGCACCCACTCCGACGCCGGCAAAGCCATGCTCGGTGATCGGCGTATCGACCACGCGACGCGGGCCGAATTCCTGCAGCAACCCTTGAGTGATCTTGTAGGCGCCCTGGTACTCGGCGACCTCCTCGCCCATGACGAAGACGTCGCCGTCGCGGCGCATTTCCTCGGCCATGGCGTCGCGGAGCGCTTCGCGCACAGTGGTCGAGACCATCTCGGTGCCGGCGGGAATGTCGGGGTCCGCAGCGACTTCCGTTTTCGGCGCGGCGGCGGCAGGTGCCGCGGCCTCGCCCTTGGCTGCGGCGGGTGCCGGCGCCGGCGCTGCGGCCTCAGGCTTGGCAGGCTCTTCTTCGCCGATGCCTTCGCCGGCCTTGTCGACGTCTTCGCCGTCGACGGCAAGCACGGCGATCACCGCGTTGACCTTGACGCCTTCCGTGCCGGCAGGAACCACGATCTTGGCGAGCGTGCCTTCGTCGACGGCTTCGACCTCCATCGTCGCCTTGTCGGTCTCGATCTCGGCGATGACGTCACCGGCGACGATCTTGTCGCCTTCGTTCTTCAGCCATTTGGAAAGATTGCCCTCTTCCATGGTCGGGGAAAGCGCGGGCATGAGAATTTCGATCGGCATGTCCTTGCCCTCTCCTTAGAGTACGATATCGGTCCAGAGCTCGGACGGATCCGGCTCGGCGTCGTGCTGGGCGAATTCGGCGGCGTCGGCGACGATGTCGCGGACTTCCTTGTCGATAGTCTTGAGCTCGTCCTCGCTCGCCCACTTCTTGTCCATCAGCCGCGCCTTGACCTGTTCGATCGGGTCGTGTTCGGAGCGCATCTTCTGCACTTCTTCCTTGGAGCGGTACTTCGCCGGGTCGGACATCGAATGGCCGCGATAGCGGTAGGTCTGCATTTCGAGGATCAGCGGACCGTTGCCGGCGCGACACCATTCGGTGGCAAGATCGGCCGCCGACTTCACGGCGCGGACGTCCATGCCGTCGACCTGGATGCCGGGGATCTTGAAGGAAGCGCCGCGATGCGAGAAATCGGTCTCGGCCGACGAGCGCGACACAGACGTGCCCATGGCGTAGCGGTTGTTCTCGATGATGTAGATCACCGGCAGCTTCCATAGCGAAGCCATGTTGAAGCTTTCATAGACCTGGCCCTGGTTGGCGGCGCCGTCGCCGAAATAGGTCAGCGAGACATTCTTGTTGTCGCGATAGCGATTGGCGAAGGCGAGGCCGGTGCCGAGCGACACCTGCGCGCCGACGATGCCATGGCCGCCATAGAAATGCTTCTCCTTGGAGAACATGTGCATGGAGCCGCCCTTGCCCTTCGACAGGCCGCCGCGGCGGCCGGTGAGCTCGGCCATGACGCCGCGCGGCGACAGGTCCATCGCCAGCATGTGGCCATGGTCGCGATAGGCGGTGATCATCTGGTCGCCTTCGATCAGCGCCATCTTCATGCCGGTGACGACGGCCTCCTGGCCGATATAGAGGTGGCAGAAGCCGCCGATGAAGCCCATGCCGTAGAGCTGGCCGGCCTTCTCCTCGAAGCGGCGGATCAACAGCATGTGCCTATAGGCGGAAAGCTCTTCTTCCTTGGTGAAATCCGCCGGCTTCGGCGCTGACAGATTGGGCTGTTTGTCGGATCTGGATTTGGCGGGCGCTTTTTTGGCGGCGGTGGCCATGCGTCACTCCCTGTTGGCGTCTCTTTGCGGACATTCGGGGAGATCGATCGTCTCCCCACCGATTTCTGGGAAGCTAACACGCAAGGATGTATTGCGCCATGCTGAAAAGTGCATGGCTGGCATGCATCTAAGCGATTAGAATCGTTGCAAATAAAGGTGATTAACCGAATTTCGATTATTTCGTCGGAGCAGGCAGCATGATGGTGATTTCGTCAGGATGGGACAGATTGAGCCCCTTTCGGGCCTGCTCGTCAAGCATATCCTTCTCCAGCGTGCCTTCATGCATCAGCTGGACGCGGCGCTCGAAGTCGATCCGGCGCGCCTTGACGGCATCGAGTTGTGCCTGCAATTCGACCTTTCGAGCTTCAAGCCGGTACTTGGAATAGATGCCGAATTCGCCGTGATAGGCATGGAAGCCGAAATAGGCCAGGAACAGCACGCAAAGCGAGGGGATGATCAGCCTGCCGGTGTTTCTCTGCTTGTGCTGACGTGTCCACATGACCCGAACCCTCGCGGCCGCGAACGCAAGCGGCCATGAGTCATATTTCGCCCGATTGTGCTTAATGGACAGTTACGGACGGCCTGATCCGGGATCGCTGGAAACGAAAAAGGGCGGGAATGCCCCGTCCCCTCCGGATTGTTCGAACAGGCTGGATCAGCCCTTGACCACCGACTTGCCGGCGTAGCGCGCCTGCTTGCCGAGCTCTTCCTCGATGCGGATGAGCTGATTGTATTTGGCCATGCGGTCCGAACGCGACAGCGACCCGGTCTTGATCTGTCCGCAATTGGTGGCGACGGCGAGGTCGGCGATGGTCGAATCCTCGGTCTCACCCGAGCGGTGCGACATGACGGCGGTGTAGCCGGCCTTGTGCGCGGTCTCGACCGCGTCAAGCGTTTCGGTCAGCGAGCCGATCTGGTTGACCTTGACCAGGATCGAATTGGCGACGCCCATGCGGATGCCGTCGCGCAGCCGCGCCGTGTTGGTGACAAAGAGGTCGTCGCCGACGAGCTGGATCTTCTTGCCGATCAGATCGGTCAGGATCTTCCAGCCTTCCCAGTCGTCCTCAGCAAGGCCGTCCTCGATGGTGATGATCGGATAATCGGAGGCGAGCTTGGCGAGATATCTGGCCTGCGCCTTCGGGTCGCGGGTCTTCTTCTCGCCCTCATAGACATAGTTGCCGTCCTTGAAGAACTCGGTGGCGGCGCAGTCGAGGCCGAGCGCGACGTCCTCGCCCGGCTTGAAGCCGGCCTTCTCGATCGATTCCATGATGAAATCCAGCGCTGCGGGCGCACTTTTCAGGTTGGGGGCGAAGCCGCCCTCGTCGCCGACATTGGTGTTGTGGCCGGCATCCTTGAGCTTCTTGCGCAGCGTGTGGAAAATCTCCGAGCCCCAGCGCACGCCGTCGCGCAACGTCGGCGCGCCGATCGGCAGGATCATGAATTCCTGGAAGTCGATCGGGTTGTCGGCATGCGCGCCGCCATTGATGATGTTCATCATCGGCACCGGCAGAATGTGCGCCTTGGTGCCGCCGACATAGCGGTAGAGCGGCAGGCCTGCGGCTTCCGCCGCGGCCTTGGCGACCGCCAGCGACACGCCGAGGATGGCGTTGGCGCCGAGGCGGCTCTTGTTCGGCGTGCCGTCGAGCTCGATCATCGTCTGGTCGATATGGATCTGGTTCTCGGCTTCCATGCCGCCGATCGCCTCGAACAGCTCGCCGTTCACGGCCTCGACAGCGCGCTGGACGCCCTTGCCCAGATATCGCGGCCCGCCGTCACGCAATTCGACCGCCTCATGCGCGCCGGTCGATGCGCCCGACGGCACCGCGGCGCGGCCCATCGAGCCGTCCTCAAGCACCACATCGACCTCGACGGTCGGATTGCCACGGCTGTCCAGGATTTCACGCCCGACAATGTCGATGATGGCGGTCATTTGCGATGTCCCCGATTGATCGATTGAAGCGTCGCGACCCTCTTAGCCAAAGCGGAGCAAAAGGCAATCGGCGGGGCCGCAATTATTGCCGCGCGCACGATTCACGAAGCGCAAATTTCTGTCATCATAAGTCATGCGCGCAGCGTGGCCTTCTCATCTATGGTCGCGTTCGCGCGGGGCGAAACAGGAGGAGTTTCGCCATGTCCCAGTTGAGCGGTATCGTGAGTTTGTTCCTGATCGCGGCGGCGTTCCCTGACGTCATGCGACGATCGGAAACCCCAGCAGAGCTCGGTAGAGCTATCGACCCTCCAAGCGGCGCAGTAGCACCAAGCTGAAGGGCTCTCGGCCTGCCGGGAGCCCTTCGATTTCCGTGTGCCGGTCAGTGCGTCAATGCCAATAGGGCTTCACGTGGTAATACTGGAATGAGGCATCGCGAGCGGCTTCACCGTCCGCGCCGGTCAGTTCGTCGATCGAATATGCGGGCGCGGCCTGGAGCTGCTCCTTGGTGAATGGCACGACGTAGCCGCCTCTGTCCTCGTCATAGTCGAGGGTCGCCCACGGAACGGCGTGGTACTTTTCGCCCATGCCGAGAAAGCCGCCGAAACCGATCACGGCGAACATGATGCCGTTCGACATCTTGTCGAGCATGACGTCCTCGATGCTGCCGATGCTCTTGCCCTCGGTGTTATAGACTGACGTGCCGATGACGCGCGAGGCGGCAATGGCTTCGGTATGCCCGGACGGGGTGGTCATGGTGGTGCTCCTCTCGTTTGAATGCCTGCACTGACAATGAGAGGAGCGGGCGAAGGTTCCCCGACTTTTGTGCTCAGTTGTCGGTGAGAATGAAGGTGACCTTCATGTTGACCCGGTAAGCCGCGATCTTACCATCCTCGACCACGATCTTCTGGTCCTGGATCCAGGCACCCTCGACGTTTTTCAGGGTCTTTGCGGCGCGCGCAATGCCCTTTTCGATGGCGTCCTGAAAGCTCTTCTTGGACGACGACGTGATTTCGGTGACGCGGGCAACAGACATGGCTTCCTCCTGCCAGGACGCTCAGTTACGGAAAGGAGCGTATCGCCGGCTCAGCGTAATCACAAGCCGGCGCAGGGTCGGTTCAGCCGCCGGGATCAGAGCCCCTTGGCGATGCGGTCAAAAGCCATCAGCTTTTCCAGCAGCGCCGGCATGTCCTTCAGCGGCACCATGTTGGGACCATCGGAAGACGTCGAGTTGTCCGGGTCCTGATGGGTTTCGATGAAGACACCGGCGACGCCGACGGCAACGGCAGCGCGCGCGAGCGTCTCGACAAAGCGCCGTTCGCCACCCGAGGAGCCGCCCTGTCCGCCCGGCTGCTGCACGGAATGGGTGGCGTCGAAAATCACCGGAGCGCCGATCTCGGCCATGATCGGCAGCGCGCGCATGTCCGAGACCAGCGTGTTGTAACCGAAGGAGGCGCCGCGCTCGGTGGCCAGCACGTTCGGGTTGCCGGAGCCGGTGATCTTGGCGATCACGTTCTTCATGTCCCAGGGAGCAAGGAATTGGCCCTTCTTGACGTTGATGACCTTGCCGGTCCTGGCCGCTGCCACCAGCATGTCGGTCTGGCGCGACAGGAAGGCCGGTATCTGCAGCACATCGACATGCGGGGCGACGATCGCGCATTGCTCCTCGGTGTGGACGTCGGTCAGCACCGGAAGGCCGAACTCCTTGCGCAAATCGTCGAAGATCGGCATCGCCGCCTCGATTCCGGCGCCGCGTGTCGCCGACAGCGAGGTGCGGTTGGCCTTGTCGTAGCTGGTCTTGTAGACGAGGCCGATGCCCAGCCGTTGCGTCAGTTCGTTCAGCGCGCCGGCCATGTCGAAGGCGTGTTGGCGCGATTCAAGCTGGCACGGGCCGGCGATCAGCGACAGCGGCGCATTGTTGGCGAAGACGACCTTGCCGACGGTTACCGATGCATTGGGCGCCAGGGGCTTGCTCATGGGATCTCCCGGAAGATGAAGGCGGCACCCTGCCCGGGCGCCGGCGGAACGACGATATCATTGCCGCACATGTCGTGATCGATTGCGCCTGTCGCAAGCGCGCGTGCGGCTGAAGCTTTGTCGCGGATCGAGAATACAACCGCCTGAAACCGCAAATGCCGCGATGGCTGGGCGACCAGGCCGAAGCGCTGCGCGTAGCTTTCGGGCGTGACGACGCTCAGGATCGCATTCGGCAGCCGCACCGCGTCGTCACCCGCCCCCAACTCGGCCGCAATCGCGTCGGTGGCGATAGAGATCAGTCCGATCTGCGCGGAAGGCGCATCGCTGACCGCGATCACTTCGACGATGCCGGTTACGCCATTGGCATGGGCCTGTAGCGCCGTGCGGTCGATGTTCGGCGCATTGATGCGTTCGGTGGCAAAGAGGAAGGCATCCATTGTCTCTTTGCCAGATGCGAAGGCGAGCTTGAACGATGCCGTGTCGCTCCTGCCATTTGGATCGGTGAAGGCGCGCGAGAAGCTCAACGTATTGCCGGCCGACAGGCCGGCTTCAAGATAGCGGGTGTGGTCGGCGTCGGCATTGCCGGTGCCGAGGGCGACGGCGGAAAAACCGTCGTCGCCCAGCCTGTCGCGATAGAGGCGATCGCGCGCGACGAAGACATTGCCCGAGCCGATCGCCTGTGCGGCTATGGCTTCATTGCCCACTGCCAGAGGCTCCAGATAGGTGCCGTCGACGAAAAAGACGCAAGCATTCTCGGTTCCGAAAGGATGGACGCCGATCGGTGCGACGACAAAACCGAGCGAGGCCAGACGCGTACGCGCGGCGTCGAGGCTCCGTACCGGCAACACCAGATGGTCGAGTGGACGGGCGGATTTTTTGATCATGCCGGCGCGGTGTGCCCCATTCCGGCCGGCGGTTCAAGAGCACTGGACCGACGGAGCGCGCCGCGGCGCGGGCAGTTCAGGCCGCGGCCACGACATCCGCCGAATAGCGCAGTTCGCGCAGCGGCTTCACCTTGCTGGTCGTATCGGCATAAATCGGATGCGCCTTGTAAGCGGCAAGAGCCGCGTCGTCCTCGAACTCGGCATAGACGACCACATCGATCGCGTTGGAGAA
The DNA here is from genome assembly GCF_053714275.1 of Mesorhizobium sp. Arg314. Lineage (NCBI taxonomy): Bacteria > Pseudomonadati > Pseudomonadota > Alphaproteobacteria > Hyphomicrobiales > Phyllobacteriaceae > Mesorhizobium > Mesorhizobium sp. Arg314. The sequence continues at coordinate 8,852 of NZ_JBSKBP010000033.1, forward strand.
CAGATCGACCTTGGTGTTGAGCGTCACCTCGAAATGCCTCGAGTGCGGAATCCTGCCGAGCGCCAGCAGGCCCGAGCGCACAGCTTCGACATCTTCCTTGCGCCGCACGCTGAAGAAAACGATGTGCCGGATCAATCCAGCCTCCCTGGTCGTCGGTTCAGCGGTGTTTCTGTGGGAGCAATGCCCGGGCGTCAACCGGCAACGATGTCGCGCCCGCGATGCAAAAATTGGCGAGGCCTACCCGGTGACGTAGCGCACTATGCGCGACATTTCCCGGACGGTCACATCGAGATAGTGACCATGATTGTAAAGGCCGTCCCAGATCAGGAAGAAGGTGATGGCGGCGATGACGATCACATAACGCATAGCTAAAACTATCGCATGTGAACGGCCGGAACCAGAGTAGGGACGTCAGCGATTGATCGAGTTAACTGCTTTTTGCCTGGGACCGCATTCTGCCGACGGCGGTGCCCCCCGAAAGAGGATGTCCGGCCGCATGGGTGCGAGACCACGCGCTCGTGAGGCATGTGATGAAACCGCGATCGCCATCGCATATTTTCGATGCCAGCCGACGCGAGCACTGCAGTCCCGAAGCGTCAAAGCGTGATGCGGCATTTGGCAAAGCCCGCCTCGCCCTCGCCGGCGGGCTCGATCTTCAGGGATTTCACCTCGGCGATGAAATCCTTAGCCCTCGGTCCAGTCTCGAAGACGACGCTGGCGCCGGGCAGCGGCGCGAAGGACCAGTTGCCGTCCGCCGACGGGTTGATCGTGCCCTCGCTGACGATATAGCGCACGATCACGTCGCGGTTGGTGTCCGGCGCCTCGTAGATGATCTTCGAGGCGTTGATGTCGGGGAAATTGCCGCCGCCGCCAGCGCGGTAGTTGTTGGTGGCAACAACGAATTTCGCTGCCGGATCAATCGCTTTGCCGTTGAATTTCAAATCGATGATACGGTTGGAACCGGCGTTCGCGACGCCGCCCTTGGCATCATATTTCGGCGGTTGCGACAGGTCGATCCTGTAGGTGACGCCGTCGATGACGTCGAAATTATAGGACGGGAAGTCGGTGTTGATGAGCGGCTGATCCGGTTTGCCCGGCTCGATACGGTTGAAGATGCCGGCAGACATCTCCAACCATTCCTTCACCTCCGCGCCGGTGATTTCGACCGCGCGCACCGTGTTGGGATAGAGGTAGAGATCGGCAACGTTCCTGATCGCGATGTCGCCCACGGGAACGTCGGTGTAGTAGTCGGCGCCGTTGCGGCCGCCGGCCTTGAAGGGTGCCGCCGCCGACAGCAGCGGCACGTCCTTCCACTCAGTGCTCTTCAATATGTCCTTGAGATACCAACTCTGCGCCTGGTTGACGATCTGCACGGACGGATCGTCGGCAACCAAGGCGAAATAGGAATAGAGCGGTGCCGATGTCTTGCCGACCGGGCGGCGGACATAGGCAAGTGTCGCCTGATGGTCCTGCTCGAGCGCCGCGATGATGTGCTTGTCGTCGCCAACCGTCGCCTTGTTCTTGTTGTCGACCCGCTCATAGATCGGCCGCGCCTCGGAGGTCGCCGAGACGACCCGCCATTTCGAACCGTCGCGCTGCAAAAGCAGGTCGATGAGACCCATATGCGAGCCCCAGAAGCCGCCCATGACAGCCGGCTTGCCCTGCAGCGTGCCTTTCTCGGTGTCGACGCCTTCGAGCGCCTGGAAATCCTTCTTGCCCGGGAAGACCAGATGCTGGTGACCGGTGAAAACCGCGTCGATGCCCGTGACGCCGGCGACGAAGAAGGAGGCGTTCTCCATCTTGTCGCCCAGCTTGATGTCGATGCCGGAATGCGAGAGCGCGATGACGATGTCGGCGCCCTCTTCCCTTATCTGCGGCACCCACGCCTTGGCCGCCGCGACGATGTCGCGCGTCTGGACGTTGCCTTCGAGGTTCTTCAGGTCCCAGACCATGATCTGCGGCGGCACGAAGCCGATGACGCCGATCCTGATCGGCTGCTCGGCTCCGGACCCGTCCTTGATCTTCTTGTCGAGGATGACATAGGGCTTGAGATAGAGCTTGTCGTCGCGCGGGTTCGTGGCAAGCGTGGTGCCGCGGATCAGGTTCGCGCAGACGAACGGGAAATTGGCGCCGGCCAGCACTTTGTCGAGGAAGGACAGGCCGTAGTTGAATTCATGGTTGCCAAGCGTCGAGCATTCATAACCGAGCAGGTTCATGCCCTTCATGACCGGATGCAGGTCGCCATCCTTCATGCCCTTCTCATAGGCTACATAGTCGCCCATCGGACTGCCCTGTAAGAGGTCGCCATTGTCGATCAGCATTGAATTCGTAGCTTCCTTGCGCACCGCGCCGATCAGCGAGGCGGTTCGCGACAGACCCATCGTGTCGTTCGCTTTGTCGGCGTAGTAGTCGTAAGGCAGCAGGTTCACATGGATGTCGGTCGTCTCCATGATCCTGAGATGCGCCTGACCGGCCGCGGCGCGGGCGGAGAAGGGGTGGAGCATGATCAGCGCGCCGCCAGCGGCCGCACCGGCCAGGAACCCGCGACGGGAGAAGTTGCGATGGGAGATGGGCAGTCGCGACATTTTATTCTCCGCTTCGACAACACGACAACCCCTGCCCCAAGCATGGAGCATGGCGCTGAAGACCCTTTGAGTCCATGTGCTCGGAAAACCTTTCGATCACGAGAAGGTGACGCGTCGATGAAGCAGGCGACAGCGAGGAGAAGATCAGCTCTTGTCGTCGTCGCCCTGCGTGATCAGCCGCGCGCTACGCTGTCCGGTGAGGTATATCCATAGCCAGCTAAGTGACACCGCGAGCCGGTTGCGGAAATCGATCAGGAAATAGATGTGGGCAATGCCCCAGAGCCACCAGGCGAGCCAGCCGGTGAGCTTGATCCAGCCGAAATCGATCGCGGCGGCGCGCTTGCCGATTGTCGCCAGGTCGCCGGCATGGCGGTACTGGAAAGGACGCGTTGCGGTGTCGCCGGCAAGTCGTGCCTTGATCGTCGCGGCAACATGCTTGCCTTCCTGCTTGGCCGAGGGCGCCACACCCGGCACCGGCTTTCCATCCGGCCGCAACACATGTGCGGTGTCGCCGATGACGAAAATGTCGGGGCTGCCCGGCACCGTGAGGTCGGGCTCGACCAGCACCCTGCCCGCCCGATCGGCCGCCGCCTCCAGCCACTCGGCCGCCGGCGAAGCGGCAACGCCAGCCGCCCAGATGATCGTTCTTGCCGGCAGGCGCTTGTCGCCGAAGACGACGCCTTCGGCATCCAGTTGAGTGACGGGGCGCCCGAGTTCGACGGTGACGCCGAGCCGTTCGAGCGCCTTTTGCGCATAGGCCGACAGCTGCGGGGCGAAATTGGCCAGGATCCGGTCGCCGGCCTCGATCAGGACGACGCGCGCCTGCCGCGTGTCGATGTTGCGGAATTCGCCGCGCAACGTGTCATGCGCAAGCTCGATGATCGTACCGGCGAGTTCCACGCCTGTGGGACCGCCGCCGACAATAACCAGCGTCAGCAGTGCCTGACGCTTGGCCGGATCGGTTTCGCGCTCTGCCTGCTCGAAAGCGAGCAGGATGCGGCGGCGGATCGTCGTGGCGTCCTCGAGCGTCTTCAGCCCCGGCGCGAAAGGCTCCCATTCGTCATGGCCGAAATAGGCATGGCGCGCGCCCGTGGCGAGCACCAGCGTGTCGTAGGGAATAGAGCTGCCGTCTTCGAGGAGCACGCGTTTGCCTGCGCGGTCGACGCCGGTGACATTGCCCAGTAGGGTCGTCACGTCCTTGCGCCTGCGCAACAGATGACGGATCGGCCAGGCGACCTCGGAGGTCGCGAGCGACGTCGTTGCCACCTGGTAAAGCAGCGGCTGGAACAAATGGTGGTTGCGTTTGTCAATCATGGTGATGCGCACCGGAACACCGGCCAGGGCGCGGGTGAGCTCGAGACCGCCGAAGCCGGCGCCGACGACAACGACCTTATGCTCGGTTTCGCTCATTTCATTCCACCTCGCCAAGTGCGATCGCCGTCCATGATGTAAGTATTTTTGTGCGCTGCAACAATATTGCATCCGGCAATGATCATGCCCGGGAGTCGTCGCGCGGCGTCGTGAATGCACAGGCGACCACATAAGCGCGAGTATAGCGTGAAACAAAACGACAGGGAGCCAAGCATGGCTGACGACCGCGATGACGAAGGGCCGGCACAATACGCTTCACCACCCTGCTTTATGCATGAACTCGACCCGGAATACCGGGAGCCGCTCTCCGATTGGACGGACGTCAGGCGATGGCGCAAAGCCGAGCGCGAGCGGCTCATCGGCGCCCGCCTCGCCGTTTCAGCCGATGCTCGCACCGCAATGTCGGCGCGTGTTGCGGGCGGCCTCGATGCGCTGATCGGAGACATCGCCGGCCGGATGGTCAGCCTCTACTGGCCTTTTCGAGGCGAGCCGGATTTGCGTGGCTGGATGGCCGCGGTCAACGAGCGCGGCGGCCGCACCGCGCTGCCTGTCGTCATCGAGAAGGGACAACCGCTGGTATTTCGCGCCTACAAGCCGGGCGACCGGCTTGAAAAGGGTGTCTGGAACATTCCGATCCCGGCCGAGGGCGATCCGGTGTTGCCCGACATCGTGATTTCGCCGATCGTCGGCATCGATCCCGGCAAGTACCGGCTTGGCTATGGGGGCGGCTTCTTCGACCGCACGCTGGCGGCGATGCCGTTCAGGCCGCTCGTCATCGGCGTCGGCTATGAATTGCAGCGCATCCCGACCATCTATCCGCAGCCGCACGACATTCCCATGACGACCGTGGTGACGGAGGCTGCCGGCGCTTAGCAACGCCTAGGCCATCTCAGGCCGCAGCCCGACCGCCGTGCGATCGACGATCTCGCGCAGCGCGAAGGACGAGTTGATCTTCGTCACATGCGGCATGGCCGACAGCCACTCCTTGTGGATTCGCTCATAGTCGACGAGATCTTTCGCCGCGATGCGCAGGATGTAGTCGTATTCGCCTGACATCAGGTGGCAGGAGAGCACGTTCGGACAGCGCTTGATCGCCGCCTCGAAATCCGACAGCGTCTTCTCGAACTGGCCTGACAGCGATATATGCACGATCGCCGTCATCTGGTGGCCGAGCGCGCTGTTGGAGAGCCGCGCGTGGTAGCCGCGGATGGTTCCGGACTTCTCCAGATTGTCGAGCCTGCGCGAGCAGGCCGATTGCGAGAGGCCGACCTTCTCGGCAAGCGCAGCATTGGGTATCCGACCATCCTTCTGCAAAGTCTCCAGAATGGCGATATCAATCCTATCGAGCGGCATTTTTCGTGGTTCCTGCGAATTTCCTGCCATTTTGCGCAACGATTATCGAAGAACGGTCATTGCCGCAAGTGCATTCGCAAACACATACGGAACGATTCGTGGTTGACTGCGGTTACTGCGTGTCCGCCTCCACATTTGGAGCCGGCGGCATGCACGAGTGACAGGGAGAGCGCCCCTTGAAGGGCGCGGACAGGAGAAGAAAGATGCGCGTCGGCTGCCCCAAGGAAATCAAGAACCATGAATATCGCGTCGGCCTGACGCCCGGCTCGGTCCGCGAATATGTCGCGCATGGCCACGAAGTGCTGGTCGAGACCGGAGCGGGCGCTGGGATCGGCGCCGACGACAACGCCTACCGCGCAGCCGGCGCCACCATCGCCAAGACGGCCGCCGACGTGTTCGCCAAGTCGGACATGATCGTCAAGGTCAAGGAGCCGCAGCCCAACGAATGGATCCAGCTGCGCGACGGCCAGATCCTCTACACCTATCTCCATTTGGCTCCGGATCCGGAGCAGACCAAGGGTCTTCTCGGTTCAGGCGTCACCGCGGTTGCCTATGAGACAGTGACCGACGATCGCGGCGGCCTGCCGTTGCTCGCGCCGATGTCGGAAGTCGCCGGCCGCCTGTCGATCCAGGCCGGCGCGACCGCGCTGCAGAAGGCCAATGGCGGCCGTGGCGTGCTGCTTGGCGGCGTGCCTGGCGTGCTGCCCGGCAAGGTCACCGTGCTCGGTGGCGGCGTCGTCGGCCTGCATGCGGCCAAGATGGCAGTTGGCCTCGGTGCCGACGTCACCATCATCGACCGCTCGATCCCGCGCCTGCGCCAGCTCGACGACATCTTCGGCGGCCGCGTCCATACCCGCTACTCGACCGTCGAAGCGCTGGAAGAAGAGTGCTTCTCGGCTGACGTCGTCGTCGGCGCTGTGTTGATCCCGGGCGCCGCGGCGCCCAAGCTCGTTACCCGCGAAATGCTTTCCGGCATGAAGAAAGGCTCGGTGCTGGTCGATGTGGCGATCGACCAGGGCGGTTGCTTCGAGACCTCGCATGCCACGACCCACGCTGATCCGACTTATGAGGTCGATGGCGTCATCCACTATTGCGTCGCCAACATGCCTGGCGCCGTGCCGGTCACTTCGGCGCATGCGCTCAACAACGCGACGCTGCACTACGGCCTGCAGCTTGCCGACAAGGGTCTCAAGGCGCTGGTTGACGATCATCACCTGCGCAACGGCCTCAATGTCCACAAGGGCAAGATCACCAACCGCGCCGTCGCCGAGGCGCTCGGCTACGAAATGGTCGAGCCGAAGGCAGTGCTTGCCGCCTGACAAGCTCGCAGAGCTTTCTTCCAGTCGCCCGCCGGTCATTCCGGCGGGCTTTTTGTTGCGCGGAAACTGGCTCCCGTCGAGAAATCCTGGCAACAAAAAAGCGGAGCAAAAGCCCCGCTTCCTCGGTGTTGCGATCTGCCGCCGGTCCATCCGCGGTCGACAAATCATCAACCATTACTTTTTAGCGCGGTAGTACGACGGGAATACGACAGTCTTGAAATGCGCCCGGTCTTGATCTTCCCGGCCATTATGCGTGCTTGTGTGAAATGCTTCACATTCGCTCCGCGGGAAAGTTGCCTAGACACGTGCCGTTACTGGCGGCCTGAGCTGCTCGCCGGGTCGGACAAGTCCGGCCCGGACAGCACTTGCCGACAGCTTCTGTCACAGACCCTCCAACGGCCCGCCAGACCATCGGCGGGCTTCTTTTTTGGTTTGGGTCATGCCCGCTCGATGCGGCATTGATAGCAGTTGTTCCGCGCCGAGCGGACATGTATGTAGGCGACGTCGTCGCGGGCGAGCAGCGTTTCCGCGCGGGCGGCAATATCGCCCGTCGGCGTGACGGCGCCGGTGCCATAGACGATGCGATCGTCGATGCCATAGCCCCTGACGATATAGTCGCTGCCTTCGAGCATCTCCGGCAGCGCATCCCCTTCGGCGGTGCGCTCGCATTCCTCGGCATGCAGGAAGATCGGGCCGGTTTCGGCGTAGGGCTGCAGCTCCGGGAACGGCCGGTAGGCTACGATCAGGTAGCCTTCGCCTGCCGCAACATTCTTCATGCAGTGCCTGCAGGGCACGCCGTCGCCGTCGGAAATCCGGTGCTCGGGGGTGCGGCCGTAGGCATCGGGCCCTCCCTGCTGCAAGGCGCGCACGGCTTCGGTCGGCAAGGCTTTGAACTGGATGCTCATGGCAAAATCTCCGGTGTCGATATCCGGAAACTATGCCCCCTCGACGAGGGCTCCCACCCGATTCCTGACGGGCGGCCTGCGCGTATGAATGAGCCCGGCTGCTTTGAGCAACCGGGCTCTCGATCACCGGCATTATCGGCTTGAGCGTTACCGCACGAAATCGTCGAAGCGGCGCAGCGTCACGCGGCGGTTGCGCCAGTTCTCCTGCTGGGTCTGCACAAGCAGGAATTCCTCGCCATAGCCAACGGTCTCCAATGCGAAGGCGGGAACGCCGAACGCGCCTGCCAGCGTCCGCTTCAGGGAGGCGGCGCGGCGTTCGGACAGGACCTGGTTCGATTCGAAAGAGCCCACGGCGTCGGTGTGACCCTCGATCTGGATACGGGCGCCGCGGTCGCGTCGCAGGATGCGATGCAGCGCATCGGCAATGATTTCGACCTTGCCGTATTGCGAGGGCGCGATGGCGGCCGAGCCGAACTCGAAATTGATCGACTGGATGTCGATCGAACGCGCCATGCGCCGAAGATCCGGCCGGCGCTTGAACTCACGAATGGTGACACGCTCGTTGGGGCGCAGCTTCTTTCTGGGGGCAGCATCGAGCTGGCGCTCGATGGTCGCGGCGGAGGGCGTGGTCGCCTGCGCGGATGCCAGGCTCGGCATGGCAATTGCCGCAATCACGGCCACGGCAAATGTACGTCGGGTCAACATGTCTTTCTCCTATTAGCTCGGCCTCGTAATGCGACCGGACAATGGCAAAGACAGCCTGAAGCGGCGATGAACGAGGTGTTCAACTAGGCTCGCATGACGCTGGCCGAACGCTCGGCGAAGGTCAGCGGATGCACGACTTCCTTCTTTTGCGCCACCGGCGTGAAGCCGAGCTTCTGATAAAGCGGCAGAGCCGCCGGATGGTCGAGCGTGCAGGTCTGCACGGTGACACGCCTTGGTCCATGTACCCAGGCCGCCGAGATCGCCGCACCGAGGAACCAGCGGCCGATGCCCTGGCCATGCGCATGCTCCATCATGCCGAAATAGGCGAGCTCCACTTCGTCCGGCAGATGCGGCTTGAGGTCGAAGAAGCCGGCGGGAGCGCCGTCGAGATAGAGCACCCGGATGTCACGGTCCTCGCGGTGCAAGCCGGCGGCAAGCTCCTCGTCGCTTAGCCTGAGCACATTGACCCAGTGCCATTTGCGCCCAACGCGATCCATCAAATAGCGATAAAAATGGAGCGGGATATCCTTCGTCTTCAACAGCGCTATCTGGCGGTTGTAGGGGATTGGCGGCGAAATCGCCGGCGCGGCATGCATCTCCAGGAACGTGACCGTGACGTCGATATCTTGCAGCGCGCCGTTTTCCATCATTGTTTCCCCGTCACCACCGGCGTGTCGATAAGACCGCCCCATTCTGTCCAGGAACCGTCGTAAAGCCGGTTGTCGCTATGGCCGAGCGTCTCAAGCGCCAGCGTGATCGCCGCCGCCGTGATGCCCGAGCCGCAGGACGTGACAACCGGCTTCGACAGGTCGATGCCGGCACCCTCGATCACCTTGCGCAAGCGGTCCTTGGACAGCAGCTCGCCATTTTCGGCAAGCGCCGTGATCGGGACATTATGCGCACCCGGCATGTGGCCTGAACGGACACCCGGGCGCGGCTCCGGATCGGTTCCGGCAAAACGGCCGGCCGAGCGCGCGTCGGCGATCTGGCTCTCGCGGCCGTCGACGATCCCGCGCATCTCGTCGAGGCCGACGACCCCGCCTGCATCGAAATCGGCATGGAAGATGCTCGGCGCGATCTTTGTCGGCTCAGCCGTCACGGGTCGCCCCTCGGCCCTCCAGCGATCGATGCCGCCGTTCAGGATGTAGACCTGGAAAACGCCCATGACCCGGAACATCCACCAGGCGCGCGGCGCCGAGAACAGGCCCGGCCCATCATAGACGACGATGGTGTCGTCGGCCGAAACGCCCATGGCGCCGACATATTGGGCGAAGTGCTGCGGCGACGCCAGGGTGTGCGGCAGTTTCGAATCCGGATCGGAAACCGCATCCTGATCGAGGAAGCGCGCGCCAGGGATATGAGCGGCGTCGTACTCGGCGCGGGCATCGCGCTTCTGCGCCGGCAGATACCAGGAGGCGTCGATGATGGTGAGGCCGGGCTCGCCCAGCCGCTTCTGCAGCCAGTCGGCGTCGACGATGAAAGGACTGTCCTGCGCCATTCTTCTTCTCCCTGCCCCGCGCTCGTTCAGTTCGCCGGCATCGGCCCGAAGCGGATGCGGAAGCGTCGGTTCTCGCGGCCTTTCTTCTCGATCTTGCCGATATGGATCTCGCCGACCTCGCCGGTCGATTTCACATGCGTGCCGCCGCATGGCTGGCTGTCGATCGAGCCGTTGTCGCCGATACAGACCAGTCGGATTTTTCCGGTGCCAACAGGCGGGCGGACGTTTTTCGATTTGACCAGGCCGGGATTGGCGGCGAGCTCGTCGTCGGTGATCAGCCGGGTGAAGATCGGATGGTCGGCGCGCACCAGCTCCATCAGCCGAGCCGTCACATCCTCCCTGGTGAAGCCGGCGTCGGGAATGTCGAAGTCAACACGGCTGTCGTTTTCGGCGACCGCCGCCCCGGTGATCGGAAATGGACAGACCACGGTCAGCAGGTGACAGGCGGAGTGCATGCGCATCAAAAGGTGCCGCCGCTCCCAGTCGATAAGAAGCTTCAGCTTTTCACCGACCGACGGCAGCGCCTGATCCGCCGCCGGCACGTGGATGATCTCGTCCTTGGTCTCGCCGGTGATCGTGGCGGCGATCGCGATGCGGCCGCCGTCGGCTCGCTCGAACATCCCGGTGTCGCCCGGCTGCCCACCGGACGTTGCGTAAAAGACTGTACGGTCGAGGAGGATGCCGCCACGGTCGTTGACCGCGACGACCTCGGCCTCCGCCGTCTTCTGATAGGCGTCGTCACGAAACAGCGCCACGGTTTTCCGGGCCATCATGCCACCTTTTCGAACGGCACCGAAATGTCGGCCTTCTCTTCCATCCAGCCCGGCACCGGAAGATTCTTGCTGCGCAGGAATTCCGGATTGAACAGCTTCGACTGATAGCGTGTCCCATAGTCCGCGAGGATTGTCACAATGGTGTGGCCAGGGCCGAGCTCGCGCGCCAGCCGAATGGCGCCTGCGATGTTGATGCCGGTCGAGCCGCCGACGCAGAGCCCCTCTTCCTGGATCAGGTCGAAGATGATGGGCAACGCTTCCTCATCCGGGATCTGGTAGGAGAGGTCCGGCGTGAACCCGTCGAGATTGGCGGTGATGCGGCCCTGGCCGATACCTTCGGTGATCGAGCTGCCATCGGATTTCAGTTCGCCGCTGGTGTAGAAGCTGTAGAGCGCGGCGCCCAGCGGATCGGCTAGCGCGATCTTTACATCCTTGCTTTTGCCCTTGAGCCCGATCGCAACGCCGGCGAGCGTGCCGCCGGAGCCGACGGCCGAGACGAAGCCGTCGATCTTGCCGCCGGTCTGAGCCCAGATCTCCTGCGCGGTCGTGTGGATATGGCCGTCGCGGTTGGCGACATTGTCGAACTGGTTGGCCCAGATCGCGCCGTTCGGCTCCGATCGCGCCAGTTGCTCGGCAAGGCGGCCCGACAGTTTTATGTAATTGTTGGGGTTCTTGTAGGGCACGGCCGGCACCTCGATGAGCTCCGCGCCCAGGATCTTGATCACGTCCTTCTTTTCCTGGCTCTGCGTGTCGGGGATGACGATCACGGTGCGGTAGCCGAGCGCCTTGGCGACCAGCGTCAAGCCGATGCCGGTGTTACCGGCAGTGCCTTCGACGATGAGCCCTCCAGGCTTGAGGAACCCACGCTGCTCGGCATCGCGAATGATGAACAGGCCGGCCCGATCCTTCACCGACTGCCCCGGATTCATGAACTCGGCCTTGCCGAGGATCTCACAGCCGGTCGCTTCCGAAGCCTTGTTGAGCCGAATCAGGGGCGTGTTGCCGATCGCTTCGATCACAGAACGGGGCATGCGGGATTCCTTTATGTGTGCGGCGAGACCCTAAAAACCGGACGCCGCGGTTTCAAGGCAAGATTTTGCCTGGTCCAGTCGCATTCCAGACGCTGCAATGCTCGCGATCATTTCGACGCCAAGCGCAAAAGCGCTCTTTTCATTCGATTTCTTCGCCGCTAGAGCAAGCCCTAACATTCACAGGACATCGCATGACACTCTACCGGGCCAATCCGAAGGACGGTGTCGCCTGGATCACGGGCGGCAGCAGCGGCCTTGGCCGCGCATTGGCCAAGGATCTCGCCAATCAAGGCTATGCCGTCGCTGTGACTTCGCTGCCGGAAGATCGGGCCGACACGCTGATCGTCGAAACGGCGCAAATGTCTGGACATGTGAAGTCCTTTCCGTGCGACGTGACCGACGAGCATGGCATGGCGCGCACGGCGGCGGCAATCGAGGAGCAGATGGGGCCCATCGTGCTTGCCGTCTTCAACGCCGGCAACTATATCGCCACACCCGGCGAGAATCTGGTTGTGCGCGATTTCCACCGTTCCTTTGCCGTGAACTATTTCGGCATCGTCAACGGCGTGGTGCCCGTCGTCGAGCACATGCGGGTACGCGGACGCGGCCATGTCGTTCTGGTCGGATCGGTCACCGCCTATTCCGGCTGGCCGACAACAGCGGCCTATGGCGGCACCAAGGCCGCGATCAACATCCTGGCGGAGTCGTTGAAATACGACTTCGACAAGATGAACATCCGCGTCCAGGTCATCAATCCGGGGTTCGTCGACACACCGCTGACCGAAAAGAACAAGCTGCCGATGCCGGGTCTCATGCCCGTGCATCGAGCGTCGCGCCGCATGGCCCGCGGCATCAAGAAGGGCGGCTTCGAAGTCACCTTCCCGCACCGCATAAGCTTGCCGTTGAAGCTGCTCGGCCTGCTGCCGCGGCCGATCGGCCGCTTTGTCATCGGCCTGACCACCAGCTGGTGGGGGCGGCCGTTGTATTTCGATCGCAGGCTGCCTGGCGACAAAGATCCGTCCCGCGACAAGGCGACATAAGCCGGCGAAACAGCGATTGCTTGCCGTCAGGGACGGCCATAGGTTGAGAATCATTGCCTGGAGACTGTAATGGGGCGGCGGATCGTGCTTGCGGTGCTTGGTCTTGCAGTCGTCCTGGTAGTCGGTTTCTTCCTCGGCCCCCGCGTGCCGGTCGATACGACAATCCGGTTCAATCCGTCGGTGATCGGCGACGATCCGCAGGCCTATCTGGCGCGTGAAGAGGCTGCCGTACCTAACATCCGCGACGGGCTCGACAAGGAAATCATCTGGGCGAACCCGATGGTCCATGCCAAGACGCCTTTGGCCATTGTCTACATCCACGGGTTTTCCGCCTCGAAGGGCGAGGTCCGCCCCTTGCCGGACGACATTGCGGATGAACTGGGCGCCAACCTCTTCTACACCCGCCTGACTGGTCACGGCCAGGACGGCGCGGCCATGGCCGAAGGCAGCGTCAATGCCTGGGTCAACGACTATGAGGAGGCTTTGGCCATCGGCCGCGACATCGGCGACAAGGTGATCGTCATCGGAACCTCGACCGGCGGCTCGCTGGCGGCATGGGCGGCGACACAGCCGGACGCTTCGAAAGGCGTCGCGGCGGTCGCATTCATATCCCCGAATTTCGGCGTCAAGGCCTCCGGCGCCGAGTTGCTGACCATGCCCTGGGGTGGGCAGCTCGCCGAGCTTGTCGGCGGCAAGGAGCGCAGTTTCCCGGCGCGCAACGCGCTCCACGAAAAATTCTGGACCACGAAATACCCCATGAAGGCGGTGCTGCCGATGGCCGCGCTCACCGAGCTCGCTTATGCCGCGCCGGTCGAGAAGGCAAAAATCCCTGCCCTGTTCATCTTCTCGGATTCCGACAAGGTGGTGCGGCCCGATCGGACGCGCGAGATCGCCGGGCGCTGGGGTGCCCCGCACGAGCTGGTGCCGGTCGACGACACCGGCGATCCGGACAATCACGTCATCGCCGGCGATGTGCTGTCGCCGCAGACCACGGCCTTTCTCACGCAGCGCATCGTGGTGTGGGTGAAGGCGCTGATGCAGCAGCAATCAAGCCAGTGAAATGAAAAACGGCCGGAGCGAAGGCTCCGGCCGTTTCGATTTGATCGAGCGAGGAAACTCAGGCCGCCCGATTGGCCGGACGCTTGCCGCCGAAGCGGCGCTTGTTGTTGCCCTTGAAACGCTTGAAGCCACCATCGGGCTTGCGCTCGCCACTCGGCTGCGTGCCTGCCGGACGCTCGCCCTGCGGCTTTGACGCGAATTGGCGCTCACCGCCAGGCTTGCCGCCAAATCGCTGCTTGCCGGATCCGTTGTTGCCGGGACGACGCCCGTCGCGACGGCCGCCATGATGCTCGCGGTCATTGGCCGGTTCGAAATGGCGCTCGGCCTTTTCCTTGGGGTCGCGCTGCGGATCCGGGCTGCCGAGATGGTCGGCGACGACAGGCAGCTTGGCGCGAATGATACGCTCGACCTGCCGCAGCTTGGCGTTCTCCGAAGGATCGCACAGCGTGATCGCGATGCCGTCCCTGCCGTTGCGGCCGGTGCGGCCGATGCGGTGGACATAGCTTTCAGCCTCGTCCGGCAGGTCGAAATTCACGACATGGCTGATGCCGGGCACGTCGATGCCGCGCGCCGCGATGTCGGTCGCGACCAGGATGCGCACCGAACCGTCGCGGAAATCGTTGAGCGCCTTCTGGCGGGCGTTCTGCGACTTGTTGCCGTGGATGACGGCGGCGTCGAAGCCGTCGCGGGCGAGGTCCTTGGTGACGCGGTCGGCGCCGTGCTTGGTGCGCGAGAACACGATCACCGAGCGCATCGCCTCGTCGGCCAGCATCTTGGACAGCACCTGGCGCTTCTGCTTGGTGCGCGCAAGCACCACGCTCTGCACGATCTCGGCAGCTGCCGTGCTCTGCGGCGCGACCTCGATGCGGACCGGGTTCTTCAACAGGCCCTTGGCGAGCTCGGCGATCTCATCCGGCATGGTGGCCGAAAACAGCGCAGTCTGGCGGTCGGGCGCGGTCGCCTTGGCGATGCGCTTGACGTCGTTGATGAAGCCCATGTCGAGCATGCGGTCGCCTTCGTCGAGCACCAGCCATTTGGTGTCGGCAAGGATGAGATCGCCCTCGCGCACCAGATCTGTCAGCCGGCCCGGTGTGGCGATCAGGATGTCGACGCCCGGCGCGATCTTCTTCACCTGGCTGAAGCGCGAAACGCCGCCCAGCACGAGCGCGGTGGAGACATGAGCGCCCTTGGCCAGGATCTTGATGGTCTCTTCGATCTGCACGGCCAATTCGCGCGTCGGCGCCAGAATCAGCGCCCGCGTCGTCTTGGCACGCCGCTTGGTGCCGAGCCCGATGATCTTGGACAGGATCGGCAGCGCGAAGGCCGCCGTCTTGCCCGAACCGGTCTGGGCGATGCCGAAAATGTCGCGCCCTTCGAGCTGCGGCGGGATCGCCTGCGTCTGGATCGGCTTCGGATCGGCAAAGCCCGCGGCATGGGTCGCCTTGAGCAGCGCGCCCGAAATTCCCAGAGCGGCAAAGCCCGAGAGCTGTGTGGCGGAACCGTTCAGTTCCGCGGAGTTTTCATTGGTCAAAATAATCTTCTTTCACGCGGCCTGTGGCCGCAAACATCAATGGCGGCAGGGCGCAACCTGCCGTCGGATAAACTGTCATGGAACGACAAGGCGGCGGACGCGTCGCGTCCGCTCGGCTGCGCTGTCGTGCCCGCAAGCATCATGCCTCGGGGCTTTTTCGCCATCTTGCCGATCGGCCGAGGCCGAAGTGCCGAAAAGAGGGAAAACAGACGCAACCAGTCTCATTCGTCGAGAAGGCCGGTGAGTCCGGCCCAAGCGCCTATGAAGCTGCATATGGCCGAGTTCGCCTTGAAATGCAAGGGCTTCATGTTGCAACGCAGCAAAACAGCTAAAAAGTGGCGGAGTTTCTCTCATTAAACTTCATCCGGCCATTTCCTAGCACCGTGTTGAACGAACAGAATTTCTGTCTGATTGTCGCCCCACTCGATATGCAACGAGGTAGGGTGTGTCCGGGATCACCAGTTCACGAGTGCCTTTGATCTCACCAACCCGTCCGATGAACGGATTGGCGGACAATAACCGTGCGGTCTTTGAGTGAATCTCATTGACGATTCGGGCGGCAGCCCTTGGGTTATATTGGGCGATGTAGTCGCCGATTGATGCAAGCTCGGTCAGATAGTGTCGGGTCCAGACAATTCGCACAGAGCGTTATGCCTGACCGTATTTATTCAATACGACTGCTATTTCTTCCTCATTTGCGAAGTCACCACGATCGGCGGACTCGATCCCCGCTTGGACGCCGGCGATCCACTTTTCTTGCCACGCCAGAGAACGGCCATGGGAGAGTGCATCCTCAATGATTTGGTCACGGGTGAGCGTCAACCGGGAGGTCACATTTCGATCCGACGATTCAAGTCTTCGGATATTTCTACGTTGTTCTTCATTGGCTCATTCTGCCATATCTGGCGAACGACTGCCAAGGCGTATCGCGCAGCGGCGATCGCGTGGGGCGCTGCTGAAACGCAATGCTTGCGCTCGCCCGCACGCGTCATTACCACATTTGCAGCCCGCGCAGGAGACCGACCATGAAGGACGTGCTGAAGGAACTCGAGCGCCGCCGCGAGATCGCCCGCATGGGCGGCGGCAAGGACCGCATCGAGGCGCAGCACAAGAAGGGCAAGCTCACCGCCCGCGAGCGTATCGAGATCTTTCTCGACGAGGGCTCGTTCGAAGAGTTCGACATGTATGTCGAGCACCGGTCGACCGATTTCGGCATGGAGAAGACCAAGATCGCCGGAGACGGCGTCGTCACCGGCTGGGGCACCGTCAATGGGCGCCCGGTCTATATCTTCGCCAAGGATTTCACCGTGTTCGGCGGTTCGCTGTCGGAGGCGCATGCCGAAAAGGTCATCAAGGTCCAGGAGATGGCGCTGCGCAACCGCGCGCCGATCATCGGCCTCTATGATGCCGGCGGCGCGCGCATCCAGGAGGGCGTGGCGGCGCTCGGCGGCTACGCGGAGATATTCCAGCGCAACGTGCTTGCCTCAGGCGTCATCCCGCAGATTTCGCTGATCATGGGTCCCTGCGCCGGCGGCGACGTCTATTCGCCTGCCATGACCGATTTCATCTTCATGGTTCGCGACACCTCCTACATGTTCGTCACCGGGCCGGACGTGGTGAAGACGGTGACCAATGAGACGGTAACGGCCGAAAGCCTCGGCGGCGCCAGTGTACACACCACCAAATCCTCGATCGCCGACGGCGCCTATGACAACGATGTCGAGGCGCTCTTGCAGATGCGCCGGCTGATCGACCTGCTGCCGGCATCCAACACGGCCGAGATCCCGGAGGTCGAATGCTACCAGTCGGTGACGGACCATGACCTGTCGCTCGACCGGCTGATCCCCGACAATGCCAACAAGCCCTACGACATCAAGGAGCTGATCCTGAAGGTTGCCGACGAAGGCGATTTCTTCGAGATACAGCAGAGCTTTGCCAAAAACATCGTCACCGGCTTCGGCCGGGTCGAAGGCCGCACGGTGGGCTTCGTCGCCAATCAGCCGATGGTGCTCGCCGGCGTGCTGGATTCCGACGCCAGCCGCAAGGCGGCGCGTTTCGTGCGCTTTTGCGACTGCTTTTCGATTCCGATCGTCACCTTCGTCGACGTACCGGGTTTCCTGCCAGGCACCGCGCAGGAGTATGGCGGGCTGATCAAGCACGGCGCCAAGCTGCTCTTTGCCTATGCCGAGGCGACCGTGCCGAAGATCACCGTCATCACCCGCAAGGCCTATGGCGGCGCCTATGACGTGATGGCGTCAAAGCATTTGCGTGGCGATATGAACTATGCCTGGCCGACGGCACAGATCGCCGTGATGGGCGCAAGGGGCGCGGTCGAGATCATCTATCGCAAGGATATCGGCGATCCGGAGAAAATTGGCGCACATACAAAGGCTTACGAGGATCGCTTCCTGTCGCCTTTCGTGGCCGCCGAACGCGGCTATGTCGACGAGGTGATCATGCCGCATTCGACACGGCGGCGCGTGGCGCGAGCGCTGCGCATGCTGCGCAACAAGGATATGCAGAACCCCTGGAAGAAGCACGACAACATTCCGTTGTGAGAAGCTGCACCGACAAGAAATGCGAATAACCCTTGCAGCTCAGAGCCTTATTCCAGCCAAGGGCTATGGCGGAACGCAACGCCAGGTCGAATGGCTGATCACCGAACTGGTCAGGCTCGGACACCATGTCGTCCTGATCGCCGCGCCGGGATCGTCGCATCCGATGTGCGAGGTCAGGCATGCGGTCAGCGATGCCGAATGCAGGTCGGCCATCCCGCGCGACACGCAGATCGTCAACCTCCACGCCTGGAAGGTCGAGGTCCCCTTCCCGACGCTCAACACCGAGCACGGCCATCTTCCGGATTACCCGCGGCCGCAGTCAAACTGGAACTTCCTCAGCGCCCGCCATGCCGCGCTGCACGGCCGCAAGACCTTCGTCTATAACGGGTTTCCGGCTGACGCCTACCGGCTGGCGCCTTCGAAGAACGACCACCTGTTCTTCATGGCGGCCATCGCGCGGGCCGGAAAGGGGTTGAACCGGGCGGTGGATCTTGCCAGTAAGTTCGATTTCACCCTCGATATCGCCGGCGGATCGCGCTGGAAGCTGCTCGGCCGCAGCAAGACGCGTCGCGAGGGCGTGTTCTTCAAGAGCCTTTCCGCCCGCTACCGGTTTCACGGCATGGTCGATGGCCAGGACAAGTTGCGCCTGCTGGGGGCATCGAAGGCGTTCCTCAACCCGATCTCCTGGGAAGAGCCTTTTGGCATGGCGCAGGTCGAGGCCATGCTGTGCGGCACGCCCGTGCTCACCACGCCGCGCGGCGCGCTCCTGGAAACCGTCGATGCGGATACCGGCCGCTTCTTCGAGACCGACGAGGAGTTCGGGCGCGGTTTTGCCCAGGTCGGAGGCCTGTCGGCGCGACGATGCCGCCAGTCGGCCGCCGACAGGTTCCCGATCGAGAAGACGGCGAAAGCCTATCTGGAACTCTATGCCCGCATCCTTGATGGCGAAGCGCTTCCGTGACAAATCACCGGCATGCTCGCCATTGGCGGCGCTTGGTCCGGATCGAAAAGGTAGCGCCTGTTGCGTCCCATCCTCGTCTTCTGCTTGCCGGCGATCGGTGACTTCATCCGTTGCCATTCGGCAATCCAAGATCCTCGCTGAGAAGTTTCCCGGACATCCGATCGACGTCGCCACCTCGCCGCTTGCCGCGCCGCTGGCGCGGTTGATGCCGCCTATCCGCAAGACCTGGATCGTCGGGAAGCACTGGAGGCCGGGGCTGAAAGAACGGGCAGGCCTGGCGCGCGAAATCCGCAAGGAGAACTACCAGGCGGCCTATTTTCCCCGGCCGAATGCTCACCAGCAGCACCAAGGCCGCGCTTGTGCCATGGCTGGCCGGCATACCGGAACGCATCGGCTATCCGCGCGAGTTTCAGTTCGGCATCATCAACCGCCTGCCGGCGGGCTGGCCGAAGAGCTTCGTGGCTTTCGGCCCGCGCAAGACAAGATTGTCCGAGCAGGTCTGCGCGATCGCGATGCTGGGTGAGAAGCCTGGCGATGACATGCGGTTGCCTGCGCCGCAGATGGCGGTTTCGGCCGCGGAACTTTCTGATTGGCGCGCCCGGCACGGCATCGATCCAGCAAGGCCGGCGCTGACGCTCTATACCGCCGCTTTCACCAACTTCCGCTCATGGCCGGCGGAGCGTTTCATCTCGGTAGCGAAGGATCACGCCCGGCGCGGCTGGTCGGTCTGGCTCATCGGCGGCCCGCGGGAACGCGAGGCCGCCGCCCAGATCCGGGCTGCGCTCCCGGAGGCGGTGGATTTCACATTGACACCGCAACTCACCGACGCCATCTGCCAGATCGCCGCCTCGACTGTCTTCCTCGGCGTAGATGGGGGGCTTTGCCATGCGGCCGCTGCCCTGGGCGGACCATGCGTGCTCATCTTCGGATCGAACCGTTCCTACGAGACCGGACCGGTGAACGACCAGGTCCGCTATCTCGAGCCGCCGATTTCGACGCCAAGCTGGGTCTACGACATACGAGGGGTCAGCGAGGAACGCGTTCTTGCCGCTTTGGCCGACGCCGTGGCGCAATCGCGCTCCGGGCAGGAGGCCTGACCTATTCCTCGGCTGCCGCGCCAAAGCCGGCGCCCATGCTCGCGCGAGCCGTGGTCGTCCATGGCTGTGATGCGCATCTGGAAAACCGGCCGCTCATCGGGCGCACTCCATCAACTCCCGCAGCACCGGCACCATAGCCAGGGGCAGGTCTTCGGCTATCAAACCCGGCCCAAAACGGCTGCCCGCTTCGGCATGTATCCAGACCCCGGCGCTAGCCGCTTCGAAAGCCGGCATGCCTTGAGCAAGCAAGCCGGCGATAATGCCTGCCAGCACGTCGCCCGAACCGGCGGTGGCAAGCCACGGCGCGCCATTGCTGTTGATCGCAGCGCGGCCATCCGGCGATGCGATCACGCTGTCGGCGCCCTTATAGACGATCACGGCGTTGGAACGCTCTGCGGCGGCACGTGCCTTGGCCAGCTTGGACAGTGCCTTGTCGCCTGCAATGTCCGGAAACAGCCTGCCGAACTCGCCCTCATGCGGCGTCATGACCAGCGCCGGCGCGTCCGGCCTGCCGGCAGCCTCAAACAGCGTCGTGGCCGCATTGCGAAAAGACGTGATGCCGTCGGCGTCGAGCACAAGGCCCTCGACACCGCCGTCCTGCCGTTTCCCGGCAAGCACTGCAAGGGTGAAATCGCGCGCCTTGTCGCCGATGCCGAAGCCGGGACCGAGGACAAAGGTCGACGGCCGGCGATCGCCGATAAGGTCATGCACATCCTCGATCGCGTCGACCTTGCGCAGCATGATCGAAGTGAGATGCGCAGCGTTGACCTGCATGGCGTTCGCCGGAGAGAGCACGGTGACAGCCCCTGCCCCGCTTCGGGCTGCCGCAAGTGCCGCAAGGCGTGCCGCGCCCGTCGCGGATGGTCCGCCCGAAAAGACGCTCGTGTGACCACGCCTGTATTTGTGCGCGTCGACGGCCGGCACAGGGAAGCTCGCGATCCAGAGCCCGGGTCGGTTCTCGAAGGCTCGTGGCGCGAGCTCATCGATAATCTCGTCACGAATGCCGATGTCGGCCAACACGATCTCGCCGCATCGCTCGCGGCCGGGCAGCAGCAGGTGTCCGGGCTTCTTTCGTGCGAAGGTCACTGTGAGGATCGCGCGAAATGCCGCGCCGAGAACTTCGCCGTTGTCACCGGAAACGCCCGAAGGCAGGTCGACGGCCACCACCGGCAGATCCAGCTCGGTCACTGCCTGAACTGCTTTGGCGGCATCCCCCGAGAGCGGCTTTGACAGGCCGGCTCCATAGAGCGCGTCGACCACGAGCGAGCCAGGTTCCGCCTGAAAAGCCGACAATGGCCGCCGCTCGATCCGACATTCGGCGGCCGCGAGCGCGGCGTCGCTGCCCGCCCGCGGTTCGCTCGTTACCCACAGCGCCACGCTGACGCCGGCCTCGGCCAGCAGCCGCGCCACGACATAACCGTCACCGCCATTGTTGCCGGGGCCGCACATCACATGCACCCGTGCCGACGCCGGGTAGCGCGCCAGCATCACCGCGGCAACCGCCTCGCCGGCGCGTCGCATCAGTCCGTAGCCGTCGAGCGGCCCGGCCGCGATCGCCAGCCTGTCCGCCGTGGCCATTTCGGCCGGGGAAAGAAGTTCATTGCGCATGGGATTGCCGATCTTCATGCGATCAAGCATTGTCCAGTTTTCGGTTCGAAGCAAACCACCGCGACCGCGCGTCATCTTGCTAACGAGGTCGTATCCGGGAGGGGGTCTGCCTGCAAATTGCGCTGCCTGCCCATTTTTTGCGCAGACGTGAGGAGGAGCGATGTATAGGGTTTGGGCGTCCATGACGCATCCGATGCAGCGGATGACGCGAATTTGCATCCGAATGCGGCATGGGGTCGAAAACGCCCCTCACCGCCTGCACTCCTCAGGATTGGCACGGTTCGTGCTTGATGGAGGCGCAAGCGGGGCACACAACCCGTCTTCTTGGCAGTGGAGGCCACTTTTTACATGAAAAAGATCGAAGCGATCATCAAGCCATTCAAGCTGGACGAAGTGAAGGAAGCGCTTCAAGAGGCCGGACTGCAAGGCATCACCGTCACCGAAGCCAAGGGTTTCGGCCGCCAGAAGGGCCACACCGAACTTTATCGCGGCGCCGAATATGTCGTCGACTTCCTGCCCAAGGTGAAGATCGAAGTGGTGCTCGGCGACGAGGCCGTCGAAGGCGCCATCGAGGCCATCCGCAAGGCGGCGCAAACGGGCCGCATCGGCGATGGAAAAATCTTCGTCTCCAACATAGAGGAAGTCGTGCGCATCCGCACCGGCGAGACCGGCATCGACGCCATCTGACCCGAACCTTCAATCCATTCCGGACGTCATCACACAGGGAAGAAATGACATGACGACAGCCAAAGACATCATGAAGCAGATCAAGGACAACGACGTAAAATTCGTCGACCTGCGCTTCACCGATCCGCGGGGCAAACTGCAGCATGTGACGATGGATGTCGTCGAGGTCGAGGAAGACATGTTCGCCGACGGCGTCATGTTCGACGGTTCCTCGATCGCCGGGTGGAAAGCGATCAATGAGTCCGACATGGTGCTGATGCCGGATACGGACACCGTCCACATGGATCCGTTCTTCGCCCAGTCGACCATGGTCATCCTGTGCGACATTCTCGATCCGGTCTCCGGCGAGGCCTACAATCGCGATCCGCGCGGCACCGCCAAGAAGGCCGAGGCCTATATGAAGTCGGAAGGCATCGGCGACACAATCTATGTCGGCCCGGAAGCCGAGTTCTTCGTGTTCGACGACGTCAAGTACAAGGCCGATCCCTACAACACCGGCTTCCGCCTCGACTCGACCGAACTGCCCTCCAACGACGACACCGACTACGAGACCGGCAATCTCGGCCACCGTCCGCGCATCAAGGGCGGCTATTTCCCGGTGCCGCCGATCGATTCCTGCCAGGACATGCGATCCGAAATGCTGACCGTGCTCGCTGAAATGGGCGTGCGGGTCGAAAAGCACCACCATGAGGTCGCCGCCGCCCAGCACGAACTAGGCATCAAGTTCGACACACTGGTGCGCAACGCCGACAAGATGCTGATCTACAAGTATGTCGTGCACCAGGTCGCCAACGCCTACGGCAAGACGGCCACCTTCATGCCGAAACCGGTGTTCGGCGACAACGGCTCGGGCATGCATGTCCACCAGTCGATCTGGAAGGGCGGCAAGCCGACCTTCGCCGGCAACGAATATGCCGGCCTGTCTGAGAGCTGCCTCTATTACATCGGCGGCATCATCAAGCACGCCAAGGCGATCAATGCCTTCACCAACCCGCTCACCAACTCCTACAAGCGTCTGGTGCCGGGCTACGAGGCGCCGGTGCTGCTCGCCTATTCGGCGCGCAACCGCTCGGCTTCCTGCCGCATTCCGTTCGGCAGTTCGCCGAAGTCGAAGCGCGTCGAGGTCCGCTTCCCCGATCCGGGCGCGAACCCATACCTCGGCTTTGCAGCCATGCTGATGGCCGGCCTAGACGGCATCAAGAACAAGATCCATCCCGGACAGCCTATGGACAAGGATCTTTACGACCTGCCGCCGAAGGAATTGAAGAAGATCCCGACCGTCTGCGGCTCGCTGCGCGAAGCGCTGCAGAGCCTCGACAAGGACCGCGGCTTCCTGAAGGCCGGCGGCGTCTTCGACGACGACCAGATCGACTCTTATATCGAGCTGAAAATGGCCGAGGTCATGCGCTTCGAAATGACCCCGCACCCGGTCGAGTACGACATGTACTATTCGGTCTAAGTTTCTGATCGGATAGACGATTCGGCCCTTGGAAGGTTCTCCCTTCCAAGGGCTTTTCATTTTTGGAGACGGATTTTCGCGCCTATGGTTTCCAAGCGGCAAAAAAGAACCCCGGCTTTCACCGGGGTTCTCGCAAGGACAGGCCGTCGGAGGGCTGACGCCTATCCCGCAAGCTCGTCGGGGCCGTGCAGGGTCCAGTTCGCGCGGCGCGACGGGAACAGCAGGTAATAGATCGCCGCGACCGCCATGATCGCCAATGTCGCACCCCTGCCCTGCCGCATGCCAAGCTGGTCGCAGCACTCAAATCGCATGGCGTCATTGCCGGGTGGCGGGCTGCGGGGAGAGCCCTCTCGTCGGTAGCTGCCATGCGAAAAAAGCCCCGGCGTTTACCGCCGGAGCTTCTTTTTCGTTCTCGTCGCGCCACAGGCTTGCAGCCTGCGCTGCCGAAACAGGTCAGGCTGCGGCGGAAACCTTCGCGTCGGTCGAAACCTCCGAGATCGTCTTCAGGACCTGCGAGGCGATCTGGTAGGGGTCGCCCTGGGAATTCGGGCGGCGGTCTTCCAGATAGCCCTTGTAGTCATTCTTGACGAAGGAATGCGGCACACGGACCGACGCGCCGCGGTCCGCGACGCCGTAGGAGAACTTGTTCCACGGCGCGGTCTCGTGCTTGCCGGTCAGGCGCTTGTCGTTGTCCGGACCGTAGACGGCGATGTGATCCATCAGGTTCTTCTCGAACTGCGCCATCAGCGCCTCGAAATAGGCCTTGCCGCCGACTTCGCGCATGTAGCTGGTCGAGAAGTTGCAATGCATGCCCGAGCCGTTCCAGTCGGTGTCGCCGAGCGGCTTGCAGTGGAACTCGATGTCGATGCCGTATTTTTCGGTCAGGCGCAGCAGCAGGTAACGCGCCATCCACATCTGGTCGGCGGCCTTCTTGGAGCCCTTGCCGAAAATCTGGAACTCCCACTGGCCCTTCGCCACTTCGGCGTTGATGCCTTCATGGTTGATGCCGGCGGCCAGGCAGAGGTCGAGGTGCTCGTCGACGATCTGGCGCGCGACGTCGCCGACATTCTTGTAGCCGACGCCGGTGTAATACGGGCCCTGCGGGGCCGGATAGCCGCTCTCCGGGAAGCCGAGCGGACGGCCGTCCTTGTAGAAGAAATACTCCTGCTCGAAGCCGAACCAAGCTCCCTCGTCATCGAGAATGGTCGCGCGGCTGTTCGATACATGCGGCGTGACGCCATCGGGCATCATGACTTCGCACATCACCAGAACACCGTTGCTGCGGGCCGGATCCGGATAGAGCGCCACCGGCTTCAGCACGCAGTCGGAGCTGCGGCCCTCTGCCTGGTTGGTGGAGGAACCATCGAAGCCCCACAGCGGCAGCTGCTCGAGCGTCGGGAACTCGGCAAACTCCTTGATCTGGGTCTTGCCGCGCAGATTGGGGGTCGGGGTGTAGCCGTCGAGCCAGATATACTCGAGCTTATACTTGGTCATTCCAGTGCCTCTCGTTGCTAGGACGCCGCAAGTGGGCGGCATCAATGCATGGCCGAACCGCGCCGGCCTGCCGATGATTAAAATGCAAGTCGTATGCCACTCCCATTCCATGGGGTGCGGCAAAATGGTCATGACAAAGCGTTGATTTTGCTGAGCCGCCTCTGCAATGCGCCCGGATCGTTCAGTTGCCATTTTTGCTTATAAATTAGGCATTTGCTGATCTTTTCATAGTCATATTGCCTAAAGGAATCGCAGGACCTATTTTGCTGGGAAGGTGAATCGACAAGCTTCCCAGGAAGCAAGGAGACCGGCCATGCAAGTCACGCCATCGCGTTCGTCGGCAAAAATCCTGATGTTCCCACTTGCAGCTCGCAAGTCTGCCTCAAATTTAGGCGCCAAGGCCAAATTCGCGGCAGAACTTGCAGCGCTTCGCGGCGAACAAGCCGACTTCGATGGCTGGTATCACGAAGCGGCCGTCGAGGAAGAGAACCAGCAGCACAAGAGCTGACCGCTTCTTCCCGGTCGCACGAAAAACCCGGCGTGATCACTCGCGCCGGGCTTTTCGTTGCAGATGATCGATCGGCTACTGCTTGGCGTGCAGATCGGTACCGAGCGTATCCCTGACGAAGATCATGCCGATGATGAGCGACATCGCCGCGATGATCACCGGGTACCAGAGGCCATAATAGATATCGCCTTTATAGGCGCTGAGCGCGAACACCGTCGCCGGCAGCAGGCCGCCGAACCAGCCATTGCCGATGTGGTAGGGCAGCGACATGCCGGTGTAGCGGATGCGGGTCGGGAACATCTCGACCAGGATCGCCGCGATCGGTCCGTAGACCATGGTCACGAGCAGCACCAGAAGGAACAGGATGCCGATCGTCATCGGCCAGTTGATGGCGGCCGGATCGGCGGTCATCGCGAAGGGGCCGCCACCTGGAATGTTGTAGACGGTGACGTCCGGCGCGCCGGCTGCCTCGTCCTTGGTCAAGAGCTTGTCGGTGATCGCCTTGTCGGTCGCAACCGTCGTCTTCTCGCCGCCGCGGATGGCTGCGGCATCGAGCTTCAGTTCCGGATTGGCTGCGATGAAGGCGTCGAGTTTCTGGTCCGGAACCTTGGCCGCGGCACGCTTCAGCGGATAGCCGCCGTCCCGCAGCGACGTGTTCACCGCTTTCTGGAAGGCGGCCTCCTTGGCCTTGGCCTGGTCGCCGGCGGCGACGGCGTCATAGGACTCCACCGTCTCGCTGCCAACCTTGACCGTGGCCGCCGTGCCGGGTGCCGCCGTCGTGACGACATCGTAAGGCACCGAGTTCTTGGTCAGGAACGAAGTTGCTATGTCGCAGGATGTCGTGAACTTCGCCGTGCCGACCGGATTGAACTGGAACTTGCAGTCGCCGGGTGCAGCCGTCACCGTCGCGCGGGTGTTCTGCTGGGCGGTGGCCAAAGCCGGATTGGCGGCCCAGGTCAGCGCCTTGAACAGAGGGAAGGTGCCGACGATGCCGAGTGCAAGGCCTGCCATGATGATGGGCTTGCGGCCGATCTTGTCCGACAGCCAGCCGAACACGACGAAGAAGATCGAGCCGACGGCCAGCGCGATCGCGATCATGATGTTGACCGACTGCGCGTCGACCTTCAGCACGTTGGTAAGGAAGAAAAGCGCATAGAACTGGCCGTTGTACCAGATCACCGCCTGGCCGGCGGTGAGGCCGAGCAGCGCCAAAAGCGCGATCTTGGCGTTCTTCCACTGGCCGAATGCTTCCGTCAGCGGTGCCTTGGAGCCCTTGCCCTCTTCCTTCATGCGCTGGAAGGTCGGCGACTCCGAGAGCGACACCCGGATCCAGACCGAAACGGCAAGCAGCGCGAAAGAGACGATGAAGGGAATGCGCCAGCCCCAGGCGGCGTAGGTTTCCTTGCTGAGCGATCCCTGCACGATCAGGATGACGATCAGCGACAGGAACAGGCCGAGCGTCGCCGTCGTCTGGATCCAGGATGTGTAGAAGCCGCGGCGGTCGTCGGGCGCGTGCTCGGCGACATAGGTCGCGGCACCGCCATATTCACCGCCGAGCGCCAGGCCTTGCAGCATGCGCAGCCCGATCAGGATCACCGGAGCTGCGATGCCCCAGCTCGCATAACCGGGCAGCAGGCCGACCAGGAAGGTCGACAGGCCCATGATCGTCATGGTGACGAGGAAGGTGTATTTGCGGCCGACGAGGTCGCCGATGCGGCCGAAAAGCAGCGCGCCGAACGGGCGAACAAGGAAGCCGGCGGCAAAGGCGAGCAGCGCGAAAATGTTGCGCGTCGCCTCCGGAATCGTCGGGCTGAAGAAGGTCGAGCCGATGAAGGCCGCCAGCGAGCCGTAGAGATAGAAGTCGTACCATTCGAAAACGGTGCCGAGCGACGAGGCGAAGATGACTTTCTTCTCCTCCCGCGTCATGCCGCGGCTGGTTCCGCCGGCGGTCGAAGCCATTGCCATTCAAATATCCTCCCGTGAGATCCCGTCTGTCCTCGGTGGCTGCGCGCCATCGTCCGCGCTCCTCCGAACCCGGACTCGAAAAACGCAGCCAACGA
The DNA here is from genome assembly GCF_053714275.1 of Mesorhizobium sp. Arg314. Lineage (NCBI taxonomy): Bacteria > Pseudomonadati > Pseudomonadota > Alphaproteobacteria > Hyphomicrobiales > Phyllobacteriaceae > Mesorhizobium > Mesorhizobium sp. Arg314. The sequence goes on from NZ_JBSKBP010000033.1 coordinate 36,454, forward strand.
AGAAAAAAATGACAGAAAGGGCGGGCGAAAGGCACCGCGACGATGGGATTATGACTTTGGTATTAGGTGCGCTGCGAAAGCGGCGCGGCGCTTGGAGTGGCTCAGCCCTGGTGGATCGCCGATCCACTCCAAGTTTGTTTTACGCAATCCCGGACGAAGGGCTACGGCGAAGTCGCCGAGCCCAGCCGCGGCGCACTTTTCCTGGAATTGCTGTTTTCTTTTGTCGCAATTCCGGACGGAAGGCTACGGCGAAGTCGCCGAGCCCAACCGCGGCGCACTTTTCCTGGAATGGCTGTTTTCTTTTTGTCGCAATTCCGGACGGAAAACCGCGGCGCACTTTTCCTGGAATTGCTTTAGCCTTGCAGTGCCTCGAGCAGGCTGACCGCCGCCATCATGTCGCGTTTGCGGGCCGAGCGGCGCGCAACGGCCTCGGCATCATGGCCCCAGTGCTCGATCTGCCAGTCCTCGTCGACATGGCCGGCGGCCCAGGCTTCCTCACCATCGAGCTCGCCGAAATCGACGGCCAGCGCCAGCAGCGCCGAACCGGTCAGCGCGGTCATGACATGGAGGGCGGCCAGCCGCATCGGCTCGGAACGCTGGCCAAGATGCACGCCGAGGACGGCGATGGCTTCGCGCGGCTGCTCGACATGGATGACGCCTTCGGCAAGGTTGAAGCGCGCGCCGAGATGGCCTTGTGCCCAGTCCAGCACCGGGTCCCATAGCTTGTTCTGACGGTCGACCAGGCCTTGCGGACCATCGGCGCGGTAGCAGAGCAGATCGGACGAGGCGAAGCGCAGGACATCCTCCAGCACCGCCTGCGGGTCGGAGGCGACGCCGTCGATGGCGGTGTTGACGAGGCGCATGACCGGCATCGTGACGGGATCGATGACCTCAACCTGCGCGCTGAATTCATCGGCCACCAGCGCGGCCGCCTTTTCGGTCGGCAGCACCGTCACGGCCTTGCCCGGTGTGCGCACCGGCCTGCCGTCGAGATGCACGGCAAAGCCACCTTCCGCCGGGACGACCGAAACGGCCTTATAAAAACGCTTCGGTAGCGGCGTCTTCATCTGGATCTGGGCGCGGCGCACCGGATCGGGATCGGAAAGCAGTTTTCCGGCTTCGAGGTCTTCGAGGATGTCGCGCATGTCGAACTCCTTAAAGCAATTCCAGGAAAAGTGTGAAACGGTTTTCCGTCTGGAATTGCGTCAAAACAAAGAGATAGAGCGGTTTCCGTTTCTGTGAAACGGTGAACGCTCTAGGGTGCGGGCTGCCTGCGCGCCGGGCGGTTGACGGTGATCAGGCCAGCGGCGATCAGCCCCAGTGCCAGGAAGATCCTGATCGTCGGCGGCTCGCCCAACAGCACCGCGCCGCACAGAACGCCGAACACCGGCGACAGGAAGGCGAAGCTCGACAATCCGGCCGCCGGATAGCGCGTGAGCAGCCAGAACCACAACACATAGGTGAAGGCGACGATATAGAAAGACTGGAACAGCAGCGCCAGGGTCGGCAAGGCGGCAACCGCGCGGATCGGCGGGCCCGCGAACGGCATCACCAGGGCACCGACAATGGCGGCGCCTGCCAGTTGATAAAGCAGCAGTTTCTCGGCGCTGGTCTCGACCAGCTTCGACCGCTTGATGACGATGCTGGTCGTCGCCCAGAGGATGCCTGAACCGAGGCTGAGCAGGTCTCCTGTCCGCGTTGCGTCGTTTCCGGCGACGATGCCGTCGGAAAAGACCGCCACGAGGCCGCAGAATGCAAGGATGAGCCCGGCCAGCTTGCGGGCGTTGATGCGTTCGCCCAGCAGGAAATGGCCGCCGATCAGGACCCAGAACGGCATGGTGTTGACCAAGAGCGTGTTGCGGGCAACGGTGGTGTATTCGAGCCCGATATAGAGGCACAGGAACTCGACGCCGAAGAGGACGCCGACGACGATGCCGGCGCCAAGCGTCCCGTCGGCTTCGAAGAGCTTGATGCCGCGCAGGCGACACCATCCAAGCACGCAGAGCCCGCCGAGAAACGAGCGCGATCGAGACGAAGACAGGGTCGTAGCCAGCATAGGATATCTTGGCGGCAACGTAGTTCAGCCCCCAGGAAAATGTCAGCCAGACCATGATGGCGGCCGCGGCCATGTCGACCGCATTGCGGCGATCCAATGCAGGCGCAGCCGCCAATGTCAGTCCTCCGCACTCTGTTCGTCGAAGCCGATCAGGTTCCAGCTCTGACGCATATGCGGCGGCATCGGCGCCGTGACATCGATGACGCCGTGGTCGGGGTGCGGGATGATGATGCGGCGTGCATGCAGATGCAGGCGGTTTTGAATGCCGCCTGGGAAATCCCAGTTGGTATCGGCCTCGAAATATTTGGGATCGCCGATGATCGGGCAGCCGATATAGGCGGCATGAACGCGAAGCTGGTGTGTTCGGCCGGTATAAGGCTCCATCTCAAGCCAGGTCATGGTCTGTGCCGCCTGCTCGATGATGCGGTAGAAGGACACAGCGTGGTCGGCGCCTTTTTCACCATGCGCGGCCACGCGTACGCGGTCGCCGTCCTCAGTCGACTCCTTGGTCAGCCAGGTCGAAATCTTGTCCTCGCGCTTCGGCGGCACGCCCTTGACCAGCGCCCAGTAAGTCTTCTTGGTCTCACGCGCCCGGAACGCTTCCGACAGCTTCATCGCTGCAAGACGCGTGCGGGCAACCACCAGCACGCCGGAGGTGTCGCGGTCGAGGCGGTGCACGAGGCGCGGCTTCTCGCCCTTCTGGTTGCGCCAAGCCTCCAGCATGTCGTCGACGTTGCGGGTGACACCCGAGCCGCCCTGCACCGCCAAGCCGGCCGGCTTGTTGAACACGAAGACTTTCGGATCCTCATGCAAGAGCATCTTGGCGAGCACGTCGGCATCACCCTGATTGCGGATCGAGTGGCCAGTGAGTGGCGCGTCGCCTTTCTTGTCGACATCAAGCGGCGGGACGCGCACGGTCTGGCCGGGCTCGACGCGCGTGTCGGCCTTTACCCGACCGCCGTCGACCCGGACCTGGCCCGAGCGTAAGAGCTTTTGCAGGTGGCCGAAGCCGAGGCCTGGGAAATGGACCTTGAACCAGCGATCGAGCCGCATGCCCGCCTCGCCGGCCTCCACCGTGATCTGTTCAACACCTGCCATGACTTCGCTTTTCCATTTGAAAGCGGCGCCATAGCACTAAGGCACGCAGGTTGCGAGCCAAAGACCCAACAAAGCACGGCGATTGCCCCAATCGTCGCGATGTCAGATCATCGACACCAGCCGAACCACGGCAACAGCTCGATGCCCAATCAGTTGGCGGCGGCCTTCGGCTTGGACGAGCCGATCATCTTCCAATTCTTGTAGAAGACGGAATTGATGCGCTCGACGCTGACCGAGACGATGGCAAGAAGGCCCGCGATCAGCCTCGGGAATGGAGACGGACGGATGATGTCGACGAAAACGCAGTAGCGGCGGCCGTCATATTCGTTGACCGACCGGTGGAACAGCGTGTCATCGAAGATGAAGAGCGGATTGTCGTACCAGTAGTTCTTCTTGCTGCCGCACTGGACGAATATCTCGGCCTTCACCGGAATCAGATTGTAGAGGATGCGCAGGCTGAGCCGGAGCGGACCGAAGTGCCAGGACGTGGATTCGCGCTTGCTGAAAACGGATACCGCGATCGTCTTGATGTATTTGTAGTCCTTGTTGAATTCGGGGACGTTGTCGATCTTGTGCTTGCCGTACCACTGGTAGACATACATGCCGCGACGGCCGGCGCCGAAATTGGCGTCGATATCGGCGATGATTTCGTCCTTGCGCGCGTTGAAGACGCCCAGGACCTCGTTGATCTCGCGCTGATAGTCCTCGGGGAACTGCTCGGGCTTCCAGACACCGGGATTGCGGTAGCAGAGCAGGTCGACGATCAGGTTGAACGGCGACAGCAGCCAGGTGAACAGGCCGTTGCCGAGGAAATAGCGGTCGAACAGATTGCGGTCCTTCTGGTCGTTGCGCATGACGTCGATCAGGCCGCAGACAACGAAGATCGCCGTAATGATCGGGATGAAGTAGAAGCCGAGCCCGAGAACCACGACCGCGATGGCAGCCTTGCGGAGCGTCTTGACGGTTTGCTTTGTCATTGTCATTCGCGCGGGAGCGCGATCCTGTTCCGTTTGCCAAAATCACGGCGACCCCCGCCCGCCGTGGGTCTAGATAAGATTTTTTGTTTCCCGGCACAATGCCGTCGCACAGGTCTCAATGGTCGGCCAGCGCAAGTATTTGGAGTATGTTACTCCACTTCAACTCAATGCACAGGCGGCAAGCCAAGCTCGTCCCCGGCCAAGGCGTGGCTTCGCGGTCGCCGACCACAGGGGGCGCAACTCAACCGTTCCGTTCGCTGCGCAGCTTTGCCCAGTATTCCAGCCGCTTGCGGATATCGCGCTCGAAACCGCGCTCCGGCGGATCGTAGAAAGTGCGCCGACCCATCTTTTCCGGAAAATAGTCCTGGCCGGAAAACGCGTCCGGCTCGTCATGATCGTAGCGATAGCCGGCGCCGTAATCGTCCTGCTTCATCAGCTTGGTCGGCGCGTTGAGGATGTGCTTGGGCGGCAGCAGCGAGCCGAACTCCTTGGCGGCCGCTGTCGCTGCCTTGAAGGCGTTGTAGACAGCATTCGATTTCGGCGCGGTGGCGAGATAGACGGCAGCCTGGGCGAAGGCGAGCTCGCCCTCGGGCGAGCCAAGATAGTCATAGGCGTCCTTGGCCGCATTGGCGACGACAAGCGCTTGGGGATCGGCGAGCCCGATATCCTCCACCGCCATGCGCACGAGCCGGCGGCCGAGATAGAGCGGATCCTCGCCGGCATCGAACATGCGGGCGAGGTAATAGAGGGCAGCATCCGGATCGGAGCCGCGCACCGACTTATGCAGCGCCGAGATCAGATTGTAGTGACCGTCCTGGCCCTTGTCGTAGATCGGCGCGCGGCGCTGGATGACGCGCTGCAGGCCTTCCGGGCTGAATACCTCGCCTTTCTTGGCGGCGCGCCAGACCTCCTCGGCCAGCGTCAGCGAGGCGCGGCCGTCGCCGTCCGCCATGCGGATGAGCATCGCGCGCGCCTCTTCATCGAGCGGCAGCGCCCTGCCCTCGGCTTCTTCCGCGCGCGCCAGAAGCTTGGTGATGCTTTCTTCGCCCAGCGAGCGAAACACCAGCACGCGGGCGCGGGACAGAAGCGCGGCGTTCAGCTCGAAGGACGGGTTCTCCGTGGTGGCGCCGACCAGCACCACCGTGCCGTCCTCCATGACGGGGAGAAAACCGTCCTGCTGGGCGCGGTTGAAGCGATGGATCTCGTCGACGAAGAGCAGCGTCTGGCGGCCGTTGGCACGCCTCAGCTTGGCGGCCTCGAAGACCTTCTTGAGGTCCGCGACGCCAGAAAACACGGCCGATATCTGCTCGAAGGCAAGATTGGTCTCGCCGGCCAGCAGCCGCGCAACCGTTGTCTTGCCGGTGCCGGGCGGACCCCAGAAGATCATCGAGCCGAGCGAACCGGAATCGATCAGCCTGGTCAGCGCGCCGTCGGGGCCGGTCAGATGCTCCTGGCCGACGACCTCGCCGAGGTTCTTCGGGCGCAACCGGTCGGCAAGCGGCCGCCCGGGTGGCGCTTTCTCCGGTTCATCAGAGCTGAACAGATCGGCCATGCATGTCTTTTGGTTGGAGCGCGATCCTCAGAGATGGGAAGATCGCCTTAGTAACGCAACACCTGGCGCAGTATCTGCCCGCCGCGCTCGACGGTAAAGCGCCACCAGCGCGTGTCCTGCTGGGCAACCTGTGCCAGCGTCGCCGCGGTATCGACGGTGGTGCCGTTCACCTCACGCACGATATCGCCGGGCTGGAAGCCGAAATCGGCGGCCGGCGAATCGCGGCTGATGTCGACGACGGTGACGCCCTTGAGATCGGTGCGAAGGCCAAGCCGCTGGGCAAGCCTCGGCGACAGTTCCGCGACCTTGGCGCCGGAAAAGGGGCTGCGGCCACGCAGGACAACTTCGCTGGGCTTGGCGCCTTCCGGCGCTCTCTCCAGCGGGATTTCCAGCGTCGCCTGTTGACCCTTGCTCAGCACGGCGAACGTCGCCTTGGTGCCGATCGACAGCGTCGCCATGCGGTAGTCGAGCGCCTCGATGCTTTCGACCGGTGTGTTGTTGAGCGACAGGATGACATCGCCCGGCTTCAGCCCCGCCTTGCCGGCGGGGCCCGCGGCGTCCACCGTCGAGACCAACGCGCCGGTCGGCTTCTCCATGCCGAGCGATTCGGCGATCTGCAGCGTCACCGCTTCGAACTCCGCGCCGATATAGGGCCGCTCGAAGAAGTCGAGCCCGGCCTTGGCGGCATCGGCAAAGGCGCGCACCATGTTCGAGGGGATGGCGAAGCCGATGCCGATCGAGCCGCCGCTGCGGCTGTAGATGGCCGTGTTGATGCCGACCAACTGGCCGCCCATGTTGATCAGCGCGCCGCCGGAATTGCCGGGGTTGATGGCGGCATCGGTCTGGACGAAATAGCCCGAATCCGAAACGCCGATATGGCTGCGGGCAAGTGCCGAGACAATGCCGCTGGTGGTGGTCTGGCCGACGCCGAACGGATTTCCGATGGCCAGCACGAGGTCACCGACCTCGAGCGCGTCGGAATCGCCGATGGCGATCACCGGGAACGGTTTGTCGGCCGAAATCTTGAGCACCGCGAGATCGAGCGTCTCGTCCTTGAGCATGACCTTGCTGGCGAATTCGCGCCCGTCCGCGGTCGCGACCTTCACTTCATCGGCGTCCTTGATGACGTGGTAATTGGTGACGATCACGCCGCTCGGATCGACCAGCACGCCGGAGCCCAGCGACGACTGCGCGCGCGGCTGCGCGCGACCGAAGAACTCCTCGAAGAAGGGATCGCCTTCGAAGGGCGACGTCACCTTTGCGGTCTGCGAGGCATAGACATTGACGACGGCCGGCGCCGTTTGCTTGACCAGCGGCGCGAAGGAGAGCTGCACCTGCTCGCGGCCGAACGGCACGCGCTTGTCGGGGCCGGAGGTGCCGTTCTCGCCTTCGACGCCATGCAAGAGATCGGTCAGCACGTCGGATAGGCCCGGATCGGCCGGCTTGGCAGCGCCCTCGGCCAATGCCTGTCTTGCGGCCGGAGCCGCGGCGAAAACGGCCAGCGCGGCAACAAGAAACAGTCGTTTGAGGTGCATTTTCGAATCCCTCCAGATCGGGCGCCATTGTCCCCACGATTGTGCAGAATGAAAGGCTAATGCACACAAATGCGACACTTGTCGCGCAAAAGCATGAACCCGGGCGTGAAATTCCTCTCACCCGGCTCAAACTGTTCCGAATGCAAAAGGGGCCCGCGGGCCCCTTGAAGTCATTGAAGAAAACGCGTGCCTCAGGCGGCCGCGGCTTCCTCATTGGCGCCTTCCGCCTCGAGGCGAGCGCGGTCGCCGGCGCCCTTGGCCGAGGTGTCGCGGTCGACGAACTCGATGACCGCCATCGCGGCGTTGTCACCCTTGCGGAAGCCCGCCTTCATGATGCGCAGATAGCCGCCGTTGCGGGTGGCGTAGCGCGGAGCGATGGTCTCGAACAGGCGCTTGACGACGCCTTCATTGCCGATCTGCGCGATCACCTGGCGGCGGGCGTGCAGATCGCCGCGCTTGCCGAGCGTGACGAGCTTCTCGACGATCGGACGCAGGTCCTTCGCCTTCGGCAGGGTGGTGACGATCTGCTCGTGCTCGATCAGCGAGACGGCAAGATTGGCGAACATCGACTTGCGATGGCTGATGCTGCGGGCGAAGCGGCGGCCTTTGAAACCGTGGCGCATGGCTCTTTTCCTTCTTCAGTTGTTCAAGAGGCCACGGCCTCTGATGATTTTCCGCATGACCGTCGGATCGAGCGGCTCTCGCCGCCGATCCTTGGAATTCATGCTCAATATTGGTCTTCGTAACGCTTGGCGAGATCTTCGATGTTTTCCGGCGGCCAGTCCGGCACTTCCATGCCGAGATGGAGGCCCATTGCCGCCAGCACTTCCTTGATCTCGTTCAGCGACTTGCGGCCGAAGTTCGGGGTGCGCAGCATCTCGGCTTCGGTCTTCTGGATCAGGTCGCCGATATAGACGATGTTGTCGTTCTTCAGGCAGTTGGCCGAACGCACCGAGAGCTCGAGCTCGTCGACCTTCTTGAGCAGCGCCGGGTTGAAGGCGAGCTCGGTGACGGCCTCGGCGGCGACTTCCTTCTGCGGCTCATCGAAGTTGACGAACAAAGCGAGCTGGTCCTGCAGGATGCGGGCGGCGAAAGCGACCGCGTCCTCGCCCGAGATCGAGCCGTTGGTCTCGATGGTCATGGTCAGCTTGTCATAGTCGAGCACCTGGCCCTCGCGGGTGTTCTCGACCTTGTAGGAGACCTTCTTGACCGGCGAGTAGAGGCTGTCGACCGGGATCAGGCCGATCGGCGCGTCCTCGGCGCGGTTGCGCTCTGCCGGCACATAGCCCTTGCCGGTGTCGACGGTGAACTCCATGCGGATCTCGGCGCCCTCGTCCAGCGTGCAGATGACGTGGTCGGGGTTGAGGATCTCGACGTCGCCGACGGTCTGGATGTCGCCAGCGAGCACGGCGCCCGGGCCCTGCTTGCGCACGACCATGCGCTTGGGACCATCGCCTTCCATGCGGATGGCGATTTCCTTGATGTTGAGCACGATGTCGGTCACGTCCTCGCGCACGCCGGCGATGGACGAGAATTCATGCAGCACGCCGTCGATCTGCACGGCGGTCACAGCCGCGCCGCGCAGCGAAGACAGAAGCACGCGCCGCAGCGCGTTGCCCAGCGTCAGGCCAAAGCCGCGTTCGAGCGGCTCGGCCACCAGCGTGGTCAGCGTCTTCTTCTTCGACGAGAACTCGATCTTGTTCGGCTTGATCAGTTCCTGCCAGTTTTTCTGAATCATAGATGTCTTCCTTCCTTTGCCCCGCCACCATCCAATCGTGGCGGGCGACACGGAAAACCGCGGAGGAACGCCTTGGCGTTCACGCGGCGTTTAAAAAATTAGACGCGGCGCTTCTTGCGCGGACGGCAGCCATTGTGCGGGATCGGCGTCACGTCACGGATCGAGGTGATGGTGAAGCCAGCCGCCTGCAGCGCGCGAAGGGCCGATTCACGACCGGAGCCGGGTCCGCAGACCTCGACCTCGAGCATGCGCATACCGTGCTCCTGCGCCTTCTTGGCGACGTCCTCGGCAGCCATCTGGGCGGCGAACGGGGTCGACTTGCGCGAACCCTTGAAGCCCTGCGCACCGGCCGACGACCAGGCAATCGAATTGCCCTGCGCGTCGGTGATGGTGATCATGGTGTTGTTGAAGGTCGAATTGACGTGGGCAACGCCCGACGAGATATTCTTGCGTTCGCGACGGCGAACACGAGCGGCTTCCTTGGCCATGGTAGTCCTTTCAGTTGATCTCTACACCGCCGTAATGCCAGCGGCTCCACCTTGGGAAGGCAGTAGGGGAGTAAGGCAGTAAGGGAGTAGGGAAAACGCGATCCCCTATTGCCTTACTGCCCTACTCCCTTACTCCCCTAAATTACTTCTTCTTGCCGGCGATTGCCTTGGCCGGGCCCTTGCGGGTGCGCGCATTGGTATGCGTGCGCTGGCCGCGGACCGGCAGCGAGCGGCGGTGACGCAGGCCGCGGTAGCAGCCGAGGTCCATGAGCCGCTTGATGTTCATCGAGACTTCGCGGCGCAGGTCGCCTTCGACCTGGTAGTCGCGGTCGATCGTCTCGCGGATCTGCAGCACTTCCGCGTCGGTCAGCTGGTTGACGCGGCGGTCCGCCGGGATGCCGACCTTGTCGACGATCTCCTGGGCAAACTTCTTGCCGATGCCGTGAATGTACTGAAGCGCGATGACGACGCGCTTGTTGGTCGGAATGTTGACGCCGGCTATACGAGCCATTTTCTTCTCTTTCTCCATATGGGCCGGACAAGCCGGCGCTTTCGAAGTTGCCCCGCGTCCGGTGGAGGCCGGCCCTTGCGGGAGTTTCCTGGTTCAAAGCGACTGCCTTGCCCGCAAGGGCAAGCAAAGTCCATGCCTGATAGGAAGACGGGCCGCCATAACCCAACGGCCCACTCCAGTCAAGCGCAATCTTTAATTGTCAGCGCGGCTCACTTCGCCGCTGCCGAGAGCACCTTGCCGATCTCGGTCGTCACCGCATCGATACCCGCCATGCCGTCGACGGTCTTGAGCTTGCCTTTGGCGTAGTAGTAGCCGATCAGCGGCGCCGTCTTCTTGTAGTATTCGCGCAGGCGTTCTTCGAACACCTCGGGGTTGTCGTCCTTGCGCACCGGCTGGCCGACGGCCTTGGCATCCTCGGCGCGTTTGACGATTCGGCCGACCAGCGCCTTGTCGTCGACGACGAGCTCGATGACTGTGTCAAGCGCAATGCCGCGCTCGGCGAGCATGGCTTCCACCGCATCGGCCTGGACCAGCGTGCGCGGATAGCCGTCGAGGATGAAACCCTTGGCGCAATCCGGCTGATCTATGCGTTCGGCGACGATGGCGTTGACGATCGCATCCGAGACCAGCTCACCGGCATCCATCACCGCCTTGGCGCGCTTGCCGACCTCGGTTCCGGCCTGGACGGCGGCACGCAGCATGTCACCCGTCGAGAGCTGGGGTATGCCGTGTTTTTCTACCAGTCTTTGTGCTTGCGTCCCCTTGCCCGCTCCTGGCGGCCCAAGCAATATCAGCCTCATCTGCTCCTCTTACCCCCGCGCAACTTCGACTTCTTGATCAGGCCCTCATACTGGTGCGCGATCAGGTGACCCTGAATCTGCGCTACCGTGTCGAGCGTGACACTGACCACGATCAGAAGCGATGTGCCACCGAGGTAGAAAGGTACGCCAGTCGCCGAAATCAGGAACTCCGGCAGCAGACAGACCAGCACAAGGTAGATGGCGCCGACGACGGTGATACGCGTCAGAACATAGTCGATATAATCGGCGGTGCGCTCACCCGGACGGTAGCCCGGGATGAAGCCGGAATGCTTCTTGAGCTGGTCTGCCGTGTCCTTCGGGTTGAAGACGATCGCCGTGTAGAAGAAGGCGAAGAAGACGATCATGCCCGCATAGAAGAGCATGTAGAGCGGCTGGCCGTGGCCGAGCGAGGCCAGGATCGTGCTTGCCCATGCCGGCAGGTTGGTCGCCTGCGAGAAGCCCGCGACCGTCGCCGGCAAAAGCAGCAGCGAAGAGGCGAAGATCGGCGGGATGACGCCCGAGGTGTTGAGCTTCAGCGGCAGGTGCGAGGTATCGCCCTGGAACATGCGGTTGCCGACCTGGCGCTTCGGATACTGGATGAGCAGGCGGCGCTGCGCGCGCTCGAAGAAGACGATCAGCGCGATGACGATGATGGCCAGCACGATAATCGCCAGGATCAAGCCGGTCGACAGCGCGCCGGTGCGGCCCAGTTCCAGCGTGCCGGAGATCGCCCGCGGCAGGCCGGCGACGATGCCGGAGAAGATGATCAGCGAAATGCCGTTGCCGATGCCGCGCGCGGTGATCTGCTCGCCGAGCCACATCAGGAACATGGTGCCGCCGACCAGCGTGACGACGGTCGAGATGCGGAAGAACATGCCGGGATCGTTGACGATGCCGTTGCCGCCTTCGAGGCCTATCGAAATGCCGTAGGCCTGGATCAGCGCCAGAAGCACGGTGCCATAGCGCGTGTACTGGTTGATGATCTTGCGGCCCTGCTCGCCTTCCTTCTTCAGCGCTTCCAGCGACGGGATGACCGACGTCATCAGCTGCATGATGATGGAGGCGGAAATGTAAGGCATGATGCCCAGCGCAAAGATCGCCATGCGCTGCACGGCGCCGCCGGCAAACATGTTGAACATGCCGAGCACGCCCTTGCTCTGCGAGGAGAAGGCCTGGGCGAACGCGTCGGGATTGATGCCGGGAAGCGGGATGTAGGTGCCGAGGCGATAGACAAGCAGCGCGCCGATCGTGAACCAGATGCGCTTCTTCAGATCCTCGGCCTTGGCGAAGGCCGCGAAATTGAGATTGGAGGCTAGTTGTTCAGCAGCCGAAGCCATGCCTGATTCTCCGCTAGAGCATGATGCCGAAAAGTGTGGAGCGGTTTTCGGACTACATCATGCTCTACTTCTTTGATTTCTGTGTCACGCTCGATGCCCGCAGCTCAGGCGGCGCGTGTCACCGAAGCTCACGAGATAAGCTCCGGACCGTAAACATGCAAGCGGCCGCGTTGACGCGGCCGCCCAATTCACCAGATCGAAGCACGGTTCGGCGGAGGATTCGAAGTCATTCCCGCCGGCCGCGCTTCAAATCGCCGTTACTCGGCGGCGGCAGCTTCCGGCAGCTTCACCGAACCGCCGGCCTTCTCGATCTTCTCGATCGCGGCCTTAGAGGCGCCGGCGACGTCGAAGGAGAGCTTCGCCTTCAATTCGCCGTCGGAGAGCACGCGCACGCCGTCCTTGGCGCGGCGGATGACGCCGGCGGCAACCAGGGCCTCGGCCGTCACGGTCGCCTTGGCGTCGAGCTTCTTGGCGTCGATCGCGGCCTGGATACGAGCCAGCGACACGACAGTGAAGCTCTTGGCGAAGATGTTGTTGAAGCCACGCTTCGGCAGGCGCCGGTAGAGCGGCATCTGGCCGCCTTCGAAGCCGTTGATGGCAACGCCCGAGCGGGCCTTCTGACCCTTGACGCCGCGACCGGCGGTCTTGCCCGAGCCGGAGCCGATGCCGCGGCCGAGGCGCTTCCTGGAGTGCGTGGCGCCGTCCTTGTCACGCAGATCGTTGAGTTTCATGTTGCTTCTCCTGCGCTTCCGTTCAGGCCTCGTCCACGACGCGGACGAGGTGCTGGACGGCGGCGATCATGCCGCGCACGGAAGGGGTATCTTCCAGCGTGCGCCGCTTGTGCATCTTGTTCAGGCCGAGGCCGACCAGCGTCGCGCGCTGCTCCTTCGGCCGGCGGATCGGCGAACCGATCTGCTCGACGGTGATAGTCTTGGTAGCTTTCTTGGCCATGGTCGAAATCCCTGGTCAGCGGCGACTATTCTTCAGCCGCAACGGCGGTGCCGCGGCGGGCCTGAAGGGTCGAGTACTTGATACCGCGCGCGGCAGCCACATCCTTCGGATGCATCTGGCTCTTCAGCGCATCGAAGGTGGCGCGAACCATGTTGTAGGGGTTCGACGACCCCATCGACTTGGCGACCACGTCATGCATGCCGAGCGTCTCGAAGACAGCGCGCATCGGACCGCCGGCGATGATGCCGGTACCCTGCTTGGCGGCGCGCAGCAGAACGCGTCCAGCGCCCCAGCGGCCCTCGACGTCGTGATGCAGCGTGCGGCCCGAACGCAGCGGCACGAAGATCATGTCGCGCTTGGCCGACTCGGTCGCCTTGCGGATCGCTTCCGGCACTTCGCGCGCCTTGCCGTGGCCGAAGCCGACGCGGCCCTTCTGGTCGCCGACGACGACGAGAGCGGCAAAGCCGAAGCGACGGCCACCCTTCACCACCTTGGCGACGCGGTTGATGTGGACGAGCTTGTCCACCATGCCATCGTCGCGCTCTTCGCGTTCGCGGCCGCGGCCGCCTTCTCTACGTTCCTGTGCCATATCCTGTTCCTTGTTCTTTTCCGGAAGCACGGGTTGCTGTTTGCCGGCGCCTCATTCGGGTCGCCGACGGCGGATTTTCCCTTTGCATGATCTTATCCGAAAAGTCTGCAACTTTTCGGGAACATGCATCAGAAGCTCAGGCCGCCTTCGCGGGCAGCCTCGGCCAGCGCCTTGACGCGGCCATGATAGATATACGGACCGCGGTCGAAGACGACTTCCTTGACGCCGGCCTTGGTGGCGCGCTCGGCGATCAGCTTGCCGACCGCGGCGGCGGCTGCGGTGTCGGCGCCGGTCTTGAGCGAACCCTTGAGGTCCTTCTCGAGCGTCGAGGCGGCAGCCAGCGTGTGGCCGTTGGCATCGTCGATGACCTGGACGTAGATGTTCTTCGAGGTGCGGTGCACCGAAAGCCGCGGGCGCGCGCCGGCGACCTTCTTCAGCTGGCGGCGTACGCGCTGCGCGCGGCGCTGGATGGTCTCTTTGGGGCTTGCCATAATGTCAGTTCCTTGCCTTCAGAAAACGGGGGCAACCATGTGCGGTAGGCCAGGCCTCCCGCGGCCGCTCCCCGCGGCGTTACACTTCCCGGGCTTGGCCCTTTCCGAAAAGTCCGCAACTTTTCGGGGCCAAGCCTATTACTTCTTCTTGCCTTCCTTGCGCACGATGCGCTCGTCGGCATAGCGCACACCCTTGCCCTTGTACGGCTCCGGACCGCGATATTCGCGAATCTCGGCGGCGACCTGGCCGACCTGCTGCTTGTCGATTCCCGAGACCGTGATCTCGGTCGGCTTCGGCACGGTGATCGTGATGCCCTGCGGCGTCTCATAGACCACATCGTGGCTGAAGCCGAGGGCCAGCTGCAGGTTCTTGCCCTGCAGCGCCGCACGATAGCCGACGCCGGTGATCTCGAGCTTCTTCTCGAAGCCGTCCTTTACGCCCTGCAGGATGTTGACGATCTGCGTGCGCGACATGCCCCACTTGGAGCGGGCCGCCTTGGTCTGGTCGCGCGGCTCGACAGCGATCTCGCTGCCTTCCATCTTGACCAGCACTTCGTCGTTCACCACGAACTTCAGCTCGCCCTTGGGGCCCTTCGCCGTCACGGTCTGGCCGTTGACGGTCGCGGTCACGCCCTGCGGCAGCGAAACGGGTTTCTTTCCGATACGAGACATTTTGTTGTCCTCGTCACTTCTTTGGTTTCAGGTTCCAGTTCCCGGGCGCGATCCCGAGAACCGAAGCCCATTCATCAATCTCGCGCCGGATCAGAAGATCTGGCAGAGGATCTCGCCGCCGACATTCTGCTCGCGCGCTTCGTGGTCGGCCATCACGCCCTTCGGCGTCGAAAGGATGGCGATGCCGAGGCCGTTGGCGACCTGCGGGATCGACTTGGCCGAGACATAGACGCGGCGGCCGGGCTTCGAGACACGCGCGATTTCGCGCACGACCGGGGCGCCGTCGAAATACTTCAGCTCGATCTCGATTTCCGACTTGCCGTTTTCAAAATCGGTCTGGCTGTAGTCGCGGATATAGCCTTCCGACTTCAGCACTTCGAGGACGCGGGCGCGCAGACGCGAGGCCGGGGTCGAAACGCTCGACTTCTTACGGCCATAGGCGTTGCGGATGCGGGTCAGCATATCGCCGAGAGGATCGCTCAATGACATCTCAGTGTCTCCTTACCAGCTCGACTTGACCAGGCCCGGGATCTGGCCGGTATTGCCCAGATCGCGAAGCGCGATACGCGAAAGCTTGAGCTTGCGATAGTAGGCACGCGGACGGCCCGTGACTTCGCAGCGGTTGCGGATGCGGATCTTGGCCGAGTTGCGCGGCAGTGCCGAAAGCTTCAACTGGGCGCGGAAACGCTCTTCCATCGGCTTGGACTGATCCATGATGATGGCCTTGAGCGCCGTGCGCTTGGCGGCGTACTGGTCGGCGAGCTTGCGGCGCCGGTTGTTCTTCTCGACTGAGCTGGTCTTTGCCATTTCAGATGTTTCCTTTTTCGCTGCCGTTACTGGCGGAAGGGGAAGTTGAAGGCCTTGAGCAGCGCTCTCGCCTCGTCGTCCGTCTTCGCCGTCGTACAAACGATGACGTCCATGCCCCAGACCTGATCGACCTTGTCGTAGTTGATCTCCGGGAACACGATGTGTTCCTTGATGCCCATGGCATAGTTGCCACGGCCGTCAAAGCTCTTCGGGTTCAGTCCGCGGAAGTCGCGAACGCGCGGCAGCGCGATGTTCACGAGGCGGTCGAGGAACTCGTACATGCGTTCCTTGCGCAGCGTGACCTTGGCGCCGATCGGCATATTCTCGCGCACCTTGAAGCCGGCAATCGAGTTGCGGGCACGGGTGACGACGGCCTTCTGGCCGGCGATCATCGCGAGATCCTCGGCCGCGACCGAGGGCTTCTTGGAGTCCGCGGTCGCTTCGCCGACACCCATGTTCAGCACGATCTTGTCGATGCGCGGAACCTGCATGTCGTTGTCGTAGCCGAACTGCTCCTGCATCGCCTTGCGGATGGTCTCGTTGTAGACCTTCTTGAGGCGCGGCTCGTTCTTGGCAGTTGCCTGCTTGGTTTCAGCCTTAGCCATTGATGACTTCTCCCGAACGCTTGGCGACGCGCACCTTCTTGCCGTCCTTCTGGATGGTGAAGCCGACGCGGGTCGGCTTGCCGTCCTTGGGGTCGGCCAGCGCGATGTTCGACAGGTGGATCGGCGCTTCCTTGGTGATGATCCCGCCCTCTTGGGACTGGCTCTGCTTCTGGTGACGGCGAATGAGGTTCACGCCGCGAACGAGCGCGGTGTCTTCCTTCGGCTGCACCGACAGGACCTCGCCCGAACGGCCCTTGTCCTTGCCGGCAAGCACGACGACCTTGTCGCCTTTTTTGATCTTTTGCATTGGTCCGGCTCCTTACAGCACTTCAGGCGCGAGCGAGATGATCTTCATGTGGTTCTTGGCGCGAAGCTCGCGCGGAACCGGTCCGAAGATACGGGTGCCGATCGGCTCTTTCTTATTGTCGACGAGAACGGCCGCGTTCTTGTCGAAACGGATCACGCTGCCGTCCGGGCGGCGGATGTCCTTGGCCGTGCGAACCACGACCGCCTTCATCACGTCGCCCTTCTTAACGCGGCCGCGCGGAATGGCTTCCTTGATCGACACCACGATGATGTCGCCGACGGAGGCATATTTCCGCTTCGAACCGCCCAGCACCTTGATGCACATGACACGACGGGCGCCGGAATTGTCCGCGACGTCGAGGTTTGTTTGCATCTGAATCATGACTGGCCGCCTTCTTCTTTTCTAACGGGACAGGCTCGAAGCCCCTCCCCGGTCTGTCCAAAATTCGTTTGTTTACGCCTGGTCCGAGGTGACGACGATCCAGCGCTTGTCCTTCGAAATCGGCTTCGATTCCTGGATGAACACCTGGTCGCCGACCTTGTGGGCGTTGTTCTCGTCGTGCGCCTTGTACTTCTTGGTCATGCGCACGGTCTTCTTCATCACGGGATGCGTGAAGCGCCGCTCGACCTTGACGACAACCGTCTTCTCGTTCTTGTCGCTGACGACGGTGCCCTGCAAAATGCGCTTTGGCATGGTCTTAACCCTTCTTGGCCGCGGCTTTTTCCGCGGCAATGGTCTTGATGCGCGCGATGTCCTTGCGGACCTGCTTCACGCGCGCGGTCTTTTCGAGCTGACCGGTGGCCTTCTGGAAGCGCAGGTTGAACTGCTCCTTCTTCAGGCTGGCCAGGTCGTCGGTCAGCTGATCCTGGGTCTTGGTCCGGATGTCTTCGGCTTTCATGATCGCCTGTCCTTATTCTGCGATGCGCTGCACGAAGCGCGTCTTGACCGAGAGCTTGGCGGCGCCGAGACGCAGCGCCTCACGCGCGGTCTCCTCGCTGACGCCGTCGATCTCGAACATGATGCGGCCGGGCTTGACGCGCGCCGCCCAGTAGTCGACGGCGCCCTTGCCCTTACCCATGCGGACTTCGGTCGGCTTCGAGGTGACCGGCAGATCCGGGAACACCCGGATCCAGACGCGGCCGGCGCGCTTCATCTCGCGGGTGATCGCGCGGCGGGCCGCCTCGATCTCGCGCGCGGTGACGCGGTTCGGCTCAAGCGCCTTCAGCCCGAAACCGCCGAAATCCAGATTGGTGCCGCCCTTGGCGGTACCGTGGATACGGCCCTTGAACTGCTTGCGGAACTTTGTGCGCTTTGGCTGCAGCATCGTTCTAACTCCAAATTCTCAAATGTCTCAGGCGTTCTCGCGACGACGGCCGCGCTCACGCTCGCCGCCACCGCCGCCATGCGCGGCATCACCTTCGGTGGCGCGACGCTCCGAAGCCATCGGGTCGTGTTCGAGGATCTCGCCCTTGAACACCCACACCTTGACGCCGCAGATGCCGTAAGCCGTGTTCGCCTCGGCCGTGCCGTAGTCGACATCGGCGCGCAGCGTATGCAGCGGCACGCGGCCTTCGCGGTACCACTCCATGCGCGCGATTTCGGCGCCGCCGAGACGGCCGGAGCAGTTGATGCGGATGCCTTCGGCGCCGAGGCGCATGGCCGACTGAACGGCGCGCTTCATGGCACGGCGGAACGCGATGCGGCGCTCGAGCTGCTGCGCGATCGACTGGGCGATCAGCGTGGCGTCGATCTCCGGCTTGCGCACTTCAACGATGTTGAGGTGCGTTTCGGACTTCGTCATCTCGGTCAGCTTCTTGCGAAGCTTCTCGATGTCGGCGCCCTTCTTGCCGATGATCAGGCCCGGGCGCGCGGCATGGATGGTGACGCGGCACTTCTTGTGCGGACGCTCGATCACGACCTTGGAGATCGCGGCCTGCTTCAGTTCCTTCTCAAGATATTTGCGGATCTTGAGGTCCTCGTGCAGCAGCTGGCCGTACTCGCCGGTGTTCGCGAACCAGCGCGAATCCCAGGTACGGTTGATGCCGAGACGCAGCCCGATCGGATTGACTTTCTGGCCCATTATGCGGCCTCCCCTTTTTCCTCGACTTCACGAACGACGATCGTGAGGTGCGAGAACGGCTTTTCGATACGACTGGCGCGACCGCGGCCACGAGCGTGGAAGCGCTTCATGACGATCGACTTGCCGACATAGGCTTCCGCCACGACCAGCGCATCGACGTCGAGGTCGTGATTGTTTTCCGCGTTGGCGATCGCCGATTCCAGCGTCTTCTTGACCGTGCCGGAAATCCGCTTGGCCGAGAATTCGAGGTCGGAAAGCGCTGTCGCGACCTTCTTGCCGCGGATCAGCGCGGCAACCAGGTTCAGCTTCTGCGGGCTGATACGGATCGTGCGCAGAACGGCACGCGCCTCGTTATCAGCAAGCCTGCGCGGAGCTTTGGCCTTGCCCATGATTATTTCCTCTTCGCCTTCTTATCCGCGCCATGACCGTAATAGGTCCGGGTCGGAGCGAATTCACCGAACTTGTGGCCGACCATGTCCTCGTTCACCGAGACCGGGACGTGCTTCTGGCCGTTGTAGACACCGAAGGTGAAGCCGACGAACTGCGGCAGGATGGTGGAGCGACGGCTCCACATCTTGATCACCTCATTGCGACCACCTTCACGAACCTTGTCCACCTTCTTGAGAAGGTAGCCGTCGATGAAGGGGCCTTTCCAAATCGAACGAGTCACTTGGCGTTACCTCTTCTTAGCTCTTGCGCTGATGACGCGAGCGCAGGATGAACTTGTCGGTCGCCTTGTTGGACCGCGTCTTCTTGCCCTTGGTCGGCTTGCCCCAGGGCGAAACCGGATGACGGCCACCCGAGGTGCGGCCTTCACCGCCGCCATGCGGATGGTCGACCGGGTTCATGGCCACACCGCGATTGTGCGGGCGCTTGCCGCGCCAGACGGTGCGACCGGCCTTGCCGTCGTTGATGTTGCCGTGGTCGGGATTCGACACGGCACCCACGGTGGCCATGCAGGAGCCGTGCACGACGCGCTGCTCGCCCGAGTTGAGGCGCAGGATCGCCATGCCCTGGTCGCGGCCGACGAGCTGGGCGTAACCGCCGGCCGAACGGGCGACCTGGCCGCCCTTGCCCGGCTTCAGCTCGATGTTGTGGACGATCGTGCCGACCGGCATCGAGGCCAGCGGCATCGCGTTGCCCGGCTTCACGTCGACCGCTTCGCCGGCCACGATCTTGTCGCCGGCAGCAAGGCGCTGCGGGGCCAGGATGTAGGACAGCTCGCCGTCGTCATACTTGATCAGCGCGATGAAGGCGGTGCGGTTCGGATCGTATTCGATACGCTCGACCGTGCCGACGACATCGTACTTCTTACGCTTGAAGTCGATGATGCGGTACGAACGCTTGTGACCGCCGCCGATGAAGCGGGCCGTGATGCGGCCGTAATTGTTGCGGCCGCCCGACTTGGTCAGGCCTTCGGTCAAGCCCTTGACGGGCTTGCCCTTGTAGAGGCCCGAGCGGTCGACGATGACCAGCTGGCGGGTGCTCGGCGTTACCGGGTTGAATTTCTTAAGTGCCATTGTCCTGTCCTCGCGGCCTTGCTCAGAGACCCGTCGCGACGTCGATCGACTGGCCGTCGGCCAGCGTCACAACCGCCTTCTTGACGTCGCCCTGGCGGCCAACCGTGCCGCGGAAGCGCTTGATCTTGCCCTTGCGGACGAGCGTGTTCACAGCCGTCACCTTGACGCCGAAGAGAGCTTCCACGGCAGCTTTGATTTCCGGCTTCGACGCCTTCTTGGCGACGTTGAAGACGACCTGGTTCTGCTCGGAAGCCATGGTCGACTTTTCGGTGATCGCCGGCGAGACGATCACGTCGTAATGACGAAGGTCGGTCATTTGAAGCGCTCCTCGAGAGCCTCGACGGCGGCCTTCGAAAGGACCAGCGTGCCGCGGCGCAGAATGTCGTAGACGTTGATGCCCTGGATGGGCAGCACGTCGATGTTCGGAATGTTGGTCGCCGCCAGCTTGAAGTTCTGGTCGAGCTCGGCGCCGCCGATCACCAGGGCATTGGTCAGCCCCAGCGTCTCGAGGTTCGCCGCCAGCGTCTTGGTCTTGGCCTCGGCGAGCTTCAGCTCGTCGATGACGATGATCGAAGCGCTCTTGGCCTTGGCCGACAGAGCATGCTTCAAGCCGAGGGCGCGCACCTTCTTCGGCAGCTCGTGCTCATGGCTGCGAACGACTGGGCCGTGCGCCTTGCCGCCGCCGCGGAACTGCGGAGCGCGAGCCGAGTGGTGACGGGCGCGGCCCGTACCCTTCTGCTTGTACATCTTGGCGCCGGTGCGCGCGATCTCGGCGCGGCCCTTGGCCTTGTGCGTGCCCTGCTGCTTCTTGGCGAGCTGCCAGCGCACGACGCGCTGCAGGATGTCCTCGCGCGGGTCAAGGCCGAAAATCTCCTCGGAGAGTTTCACCTTGCCGGCGTCCTTGCCGCCCAGCGTTGTGATCTTGAGATCCATTATTCGGCTCCCTCAGTGGCCGGGGCTTCATTCTTGGCGGCAGCGGCGCGGATCGCGGCAGGCTTCGGCGCGTTGGCCGGCAGCGCAACCTTGGCAGCGTCGCGAACCAGGATCCAGGCGCCCTTGACACCGGGAACCGCGCCGCGGATCAGGATCAGGCCGCGATCGGCGTCGGTCGAGACGACCTCGACATTCTGCGTGGTCACGCGGGTGTCGCCCATGTGGCCGGCCATCTTCTTGCCCTTGAACACCTTGCCGGGGTCCTGGCGCTGACCGGTCGAGCCGTGCGTGCGGTGCGAGACCGAGTTGCCGTGTGTGGCGCGGCCACCACCCATGTGGTGCCGCTTGATCACGCCCTGGAAGCCCTTACCGGTCGAGGTGCCGGTGACGTCGACCTTCTGGCCGGCGACAAAATGCTCGACGGTCAGTTCGGCGCCGACATCGATCATGTTGTCGGCGGAGACGCGGAACTCGGCGACCTTGGCCTTGGGCTCGACGGAAGCGGCGGCGAAATGGCCGCGCATGGCCTTCGACGTGTTCTTCACCTTGGCAAGGCCGACGCCCAGCTGGACGGCGGTGTAGCCGTTCTTCTCCTGCGTGCGCTGGGCCACGACCTGGCAGTTCTCCATCTGGAGAACGGTGACAGGAACGTGTTCCCCGGCATCGTTGTAGATGCGGGTCATTCCCACCTTCTTTGCAATCACACCTGAACGCATCGGTTCAATTCCTTTAGAGTTCCGGGCCAGGGGCACCGCCCCTTACCGCGCTCTCATTCCTTTAGAGCTTGATCTCGACGTCGACACCGGCGGCCAGATCGAGCTTCATCAAAGCATCGACCGTCTGCGGGGTCGGATCGACGATGTCGAGCAGCCGCTTGTGCGTGCGCATCTCGAACTGCTCGCGGCTCTTCTTGTCGACGTGGGGCGACCGGTTGACCGTGAATTTTTCGATCCGTGTCGGCAGCGGAATGGGGCCGCGGACGTTGGCGCCGGTGCGCTTGGCGGTCGACACGATTTCGCGCGTCGAGGCGTCGAGCACCCGGTGGTCAAACGCCTTAAGGCGGATGCGGATATTCTGTCCGTTCATGCGTCAATTCCTTGTTCTGGCGCGGCGCGGGCAGCTCCCGCGCCCGCGACAGATCGGTTTCAGTCCAATTTACTCTTTGATGGTGAC
Organism: Mesorhizobium sp. Arg314; assembly: GCF_053714275.1. NCBI lineage: Bacteria > Pseudomonadati > Pseudomonadota > Alphaproteobacteria > Hyphomicrobiales > Phyllobacteriaceae > Mesorhizobium > Mesorhizobium sp. Arg314. Next base: position 58,674 of record NZ_JBSKBP010000033.1, read on the forward strand.
GACGATGCCGGCACCGACGGTGCGGCCGCCTTCACGGATGGCGAAGCGCAGCTTCTCTTCCATCGCGATCGGCACGATCAGCTCGACGTCGACGGTGATGTTGTCGCCAGGCATGACCATTTCGGTGCCGGCAGGCAGCGTCACGATGCCCGTCACGTC